>JAGHTC010000058.1 GCA_018065465.1 Candidatus Ruminococcus equi | reverse complement strand
AATATTATTGGACATAATAAAGAAAAAGGAGTATTCTATGAAAGCGTTGATTACAGGTGCATCTTCGGGCATAGGCAGAGATATGGCTCGGTATCTTGCCTCGCTAAATTATGATTTGATTATAGTTGCCCGCAGGGAAGACAGACTGAATGAACTGAAAAATGAGCTGAAAAATGTAAATGTAAAATGTATTTCTGCCGATTTGTCAAATGAGGATGAAGTAAAAAATCTTTATGAAATAACCAAAGATGAGAATATCGATATGCTGATAAATAACGCAGGCTTCGGGCTTGCGGGCGAATTTGTCAAAACTGACCTCGATATGGAAATGAAAATGGTCGATACAAATGTGAAGGCACTTCATATTCTCACAAAATTATTCCTAAA
Source organism: Candidatus Ruminococcus equi (assembly GCA_018065465.1). Taxonomy (GTDB): domain Bacteria; phylum Bacillota; class Clostridia; order Oscillospirales; family Acutalibacteraceae; genus Ruminococcoides; species Ruminococcoides equi. The sequence continues at coordinate 69,232 of JAGHTC010000058.1, read as the reverse complement.
AGATTTTGTCGAGCGTGACAGCGGAATTATCCTGAATGTTGCGTCGTCTGCATCATTTATGTCGGGACCGTTGCTTTCAACATATTATGCAACAAAGAATTATGTTCTGCGTTTGTCGGAAGCGATATATGAGGAACTGCGACAAAAGAAAAGCAAAGTCAGCATTTCCGTGTTGTGCCCCGGTCCTGTGAATACCGAGTTCAACGATGTAGCAAATGTAAAATTTGCTCTTGACGGACTACCGAGCGAATATGTTGCAAAATTAGGTGTTGATAAAGCACTAAAAGGCAAGCTTATCATTATCCCCGGCGCAATAATAAAACTCGGAATTTTCTTCCGTCGCTTTGTTTCCGAGAAATTCTTATTGAAAATTTCATACAGAATTCAAAAGAAAAAGAATTGACGAAAAGTTTTATCTTTGGTATGATAAAAAGGTGCTTGAAAAACACTTTTTACGACCATACAGGGCGTGCTTTGTGAGTTTTGAAAGTGCGTCCTTGTTTTTTGATTAGGAGGGAAATATGGGTTATCTATCGGATATCGAAATTGCACAGCAGTGCAAAATGAAGCATATAACAGAAATAGCGAAAACTGTCGGCGTCGACAGCGAGTATGTTGAGCAGTACGGCAACTATAAAGCAAAGATTTCTTTGGATGCATTGAAAGTTAATGATAAAGAAGACGGCAAACTTGTTCTTGTAACTGCAATTACTCCCACACCCGCAGGCGAGGGCAAAACAACTACTACAATAGGTCTTGCAGATGCATTGAAACGAATTGGCAAAAATGTAACCGTTGCTTTGCGTGAGCCGTCACTCGGTCCTGTTTTCGGCATCAAGGGCGGTGCTGCAGGCGGTGGCTATGCACAGGTAGTTCCTATGGAAGATATCAATCTTCATTTTACAGGAGATTTTCACGCAATAGGTGCAGCGAACAACCTTCTCGCCGCTATGCTTGATAACCATATCCAGCAGGGCAACGAGTTGGGGATTGACACAAGACGCGTTGTATGGAAACGCTGTGTAGATATGAACGACCGTCAACTGCGATTTGTCGTAGACGGTTTGGGCGGAAAAATAAACGGCACTGTTCGTGAAGACGGCTTTGATATAACGGTAGCAAGTGAAATTATGGCTGTTTTCTGCCTTGCAACATCAATTTTGGATTTAAAAGAGCGTTTGTCAAGAATCGTCGTAGCCTATAATTTTGAAGGCAAACCCGTAACAGCAGGCGATTTGAAAGCGGTCGGTGCTATGACTGCACTTTTAAAAGATGCAATAAAACCTAACCTTGTCCAAACATTAGAGGGTACACCCGCATTTGTTCACGGCGGACCTTTTGCAAATATTGCACACGGATGTAACTCCGTTCTTGCAACAAAAATGGCACTAAAATACGGTGAATATACCATCACCGAAGCAGGTTTCGGTGCTGATTTAGGTGCCGAAAAATTCCTCGACATAAAGTGTCGCGAAGCAGGACTTACTCCCGATGCTGTTGTTATTGTTGCAACAATTCGTGCGTTGAAAATGCACGGCGGTCAGTCAAAAGATGATTTAAAAGTTGAAAATCTGTCTGCTCTTGAAAAAGGCCTTCCTAACCTTTTGCGCCATGTAAACAATATCAAAAATGTGTACAAATTGCCATGCGTTGTTGCATTGAATCGCTTTGTTACCGATACCGATGCCGAGATTAAACTCGTCGAAACAAAATGCAAAGAACTCGGTGTTAATATTGCTTTATCAACCGTATGGGAAAACGGCTCAAAAGGCGGCGAAGAAATGGCACGCGAGGTTGTCAGACTTTGCGAAGAAGAGAAAGGCGACTTTACATTCTCCTACGACCTTGATATGACTATCGAAGAGAAAATTACCGCAGTTGTACAGAAAGTCTACGGCGGTAAAGGTATAAACATTTTGCCGAAAGCAAAAAAGGAAATAGAGCAATTAAATGCTCTCGGCTTTTCAAAACTTCCTGTTTGTATAGCAAAAACCCAGTACAGCTTTTCGGATAATCCGAAGTTACTCGGCGCGCCGAATGATTTCACCGTTACTGTAAAAGAAGTCAAAGTTTCAGCGGGTGCAGGATTTATAGTAGTGCTGACAGGCGATATTATGACAATGCCCGGACTTCCTAAACACCCCGCCGCAGAAAATATCGATGTTGATGAAAACTCGGTAATAAGCGGACTTTTCTAAATAACAAAAATAGTAGCAAAAAATAAAATGCTGTTGATTTTTCAACAGCATTTTTTATGTTTATATGAGTTTTAGTATACCATCATCAGCGGATTTAATGTATCTTTTTGTGCTTCTGCTTCATCAATGTATGATGTTGCTTTGAAACATCCGTTTACAACAGCGTCGGCAGGATTTTTCGACTGTCTTATCTTGATGCCTGTTTCTTTTTCAAGAAGTTCCTTCATACCGATAAGTTGCGACAGCCCGCCGGTAAGTGTGATACCGTCTGTGTGAATATCTCCGATAAGTTCCGGAGGTGTTTCTTCAAGAACATCAACAACTCCGTTGATTATTCCGACACCGATATCGGCAATAACCTGCATAATTTCGGTTGATGTAACATCAACCCACTTTGGCAGACCTTTAAGTGCATCTCTGCCTTTGAGCCTGAAAACCAATTCCTTTTCGGGGCGAATGACACAGGCGATACTTTCTTTGCAGGATTTTGCCATAGCCTTTCCGATAATGAGGTTGTGTTTTCTTCTTGCATATTTGATGATTTCTTCGTCCATGGCGTTACCTGCATTTTTGATGGTTTTGCCTGCGGACACACCGCCCAAAGTCATAACTGCGATGTCAACCGTACCTGCACCCATATCGACAAGCATATTTCCGTGGGCGCTCATTATGTCAAGACCGCAACCGAAAGCAGCAGCCTTTGTTGCTTCTATAAGGAGAACTCTCCTTACTCCGAAAGAGGAGATAGCGTTGACTACCGCGCGCTTTTCAACCTCGGTAATCTCGCCCGGAATACAGGCGACAACCCTCGGCATAACAACTCTGCTTGTGCATATTTCGCAAAGAAAGATGTTAACGAGTTCTTCAACCAAGCCCGATTCTGCGATAACTCCGCCCTCAAGCGGGAAAACAACACTGATTCTTTTTGATGTTCTGCCGAGCATTCTGTATCCTTCATTACCGAAAGCGAGAATTTCGTTTGTTTCAACATCGTATGCGATAACAGAAGGCTCATCAATAGCGATAGAATCATCGTTTATTTTCAATTTTGTGTTGGCAGTACCTAAATCAAGAGCAATATCCATAGTAACGCTCCTTTCAAAAATTGATTATACTACAAAAATGAATGTATTTCAAGGTGCTAATATTTAACAGTAGCGTTAGTAAGTGTAACGCAGTAAATGTTTTTCGGATTGCCTTTTAAAAGTTCCTTTGAACAAAAGGACAAAGTTGCCCCTGTTGTGATAACATCATCAACGAGCAAAATCGTTTTGCCTTTGACAATTTCTTTATCTGCTAATTTGAAAGCACCCTTGAGATTTGTCTTGCGTTTTGATAGCGGTAACTTATGTTGCTTCGGTGTTTGTTTCGTTTTTAGTAAAGTGTCAAGGTATGAAACGCCAAGAAACTTTGCTATTTCTTTTGCAAGTAGTTTTGAGTGATTATATCCTTTTTTTCTAAAGTCCTTTTTGTGCATAGGCACACAGGTTATTATATCAAAATCTATGTCGCCAAATTGCCTTTTGATACATTCATACATTGGATATGACAGCAACGGCGCATACTGCTCTTTATCACGAAATTTAAAAGTAAGCAACGCCTTTTTGTAATTATCTTTATAGGGAAAAGGCGAAATACACCTGTGACCATATGCACCCGTCAGTATATCGTCTTTCGGAAAGTCATTCCTGCATTTTTCACAGGCATATTCATTTTCTTCAATAATATTTCGACAGTACGGGCAACGACGAGGATATAAAAGAGAAATTATCTTACTAATAAAACTCATCATTCACCCCTGAGTAAAAACTCTTTAAGTCCCGTGTATCGCAGAATTCTCTTGTTGTTGTCTATCATTGTTTTCAGTGCGTTTTCATTGCCGACAAGAATGAGCAACTTCTTTGCCCTTGTAACGGCTGTGTATAAAAGATTTCGATACATCAGTTGCGGTGCAATATTGCACATCGGCATTACTACTGCCTCAAATTCATTTCCCTGGCTTTTGTGAACAGTAGTCGCATATGCCGGTTCAAGGTCGGAAACAGAGTCAAAGTCATACACGGCAATTTTGTCGTCAAAGATAACTTTAACTGTTTTTGACGCCTTGTTTATCTCAAAAAGTTTTCCGATATCTCCGTTGAAAACTCCTTCGCCAAATTCACCATTTTTCTTTGACCACGGTATGTTATAGTTGTTTTTTACCTGCATAACCTTGTCGCCCTCACGCAGGGTATATAAAGCCGAAGTCACTTCTGCTTTGTCTTTGCTTTGCGGGTTGATAACTTCCTGCAATCTTGCGTTTAGTTCCTGCGTTCCGAGTATACCTTTTCGGGTAGGGGAAAGCACCTGAATATCATCTGTGCTTGAATATCCATATGACTTTACAAGGCGATTTGTACAAAGGTCAACAATAGTATTTGCAACATCTTGTTGTGAGTTGATATGCAAAAAGAAAAAGTCGTTGTCCTTAATGTTAGTCTCGGGCATTTCACCGTTTACGATTTTGTGTGCATTTGTAACGATAAGGCTTTTCATAGACTGCCTGAAAATTTCCGATAGCGATACAACGGGGATAGTGTTTGACGAAATAAGGTCGGATAGCACATTTCCCGCACCGACGCTCGGAAGTTGGTCGCTGTCGCCGACAAGTATTAACCTACACGAAAGTGGCAGCGCCCGAACGAGAGATTCAAAAAGCACAGAGTCCACCATCGAAACTTCGTCAACGATAAGTGCATCGCAGTTCAGCATATTTCTTTCGTTTTTCTTGAATACAGGTTTGTCATCAGTATCCCAAGATACTTCCAAAAGTCTGTGTATAGTTTTCGATTCCTCGCCCGTGAGTTCGCTCATTCTTTGAGCCGCTCTGCCTGTCGGAGCACAAAGACAGACTTTCTGCCCGTTTTGTTTGAGTATTCTGATAATCGCGTTTAGCGTTGTCGTTTTTCCTGTTCCCGGTCCGCCAGTGAGTATAAGCAGTCCTTTGTCGAGTGCTTCGAAAATTGCTTTTTTCTGCAAGTCGGCGTATAGAATTCCGTTTTCTTTTTCTATCGCTTCTATCTGCTTGTCAACATTCGAGATTTTAACAGCAGGAAATCGTAACAACATTTGTAGTCTTGCGGATATGTAAGTTTCGCTGAGATGCAGCGGGTTAGTAAATACAAAATCCTTGTTGTCAAATGTTTCGAGTGTAAGCGAGTTATCCTCTATCATTTCATCAAGTGCGGAAGATGTCACTTCATATTCGACTTCAAGAAGTCGTGAAGCGGTTTGACACAACTTGTCGTAGGGCAAGCACGTGTGACCGTTTAGCCTGTTGTGCATAAGAACATGGGCAAGTCCCGCACGAACACGAACCCTCTCATCATTTGGGCGTGACTGCGATTTTGCGATAAGGTCAGCCGTTTCGAAAGATACATCGAATCCGTCTTCACACAAAGTGTATGGATTTTCTTCAATAACCGAAATAGCGTTGTTTCCATAGCGTTTCCAAAACATAACCGCACTTTGCGGCGTAATCGAATACGCCGAAAGGTAAGACAGCAGTTCTTTTATCCCAACAGCCTGTTTGAGTTGTTCGCTGATAGCTTTTGCTTTTTGCAAAGTGATACCCTTCATTTTTGCAACTCTTTCGGGTTCGTTTTCAAGTACAGACAGCGTTTCTGCCTTGAATTCATTAACAAGCCTTGTTGCCGTAGCGGGTCCGATACCTTTTATTGCCCCGCTTGAAAGGTATTTCAGTATTCCGTCAAGGTTTTCGGGAAGACTTCTTTCACAAGCGGAAACGGAAAACTGCTCTCCGTATGACGGATGGCTTTTGAACGTGCCTAAAAGTCGTACACTCTCACCGACAGAAACCATCGGCATAATTCCGACAGCGGTCAGCATACTGTCTTCACCGATAAGTTCAATTACGGTGTAGCCGTTTTGTTCATTTCGATATACTATATTTTCAACTTGTCCGCAAAGTTCAAGCATTTGTTCATTGGGGTTCATAATTTAAAATTCCTTTGAAGAAATATAATCAACTAATAAATATTACCATTTTAATAATAGCATATTTAAAAAAATAAATGTGTGCTTTATTAGAAATATGTTTATTTCTCTGTGCTTTTCGTGTCATCTTCATCTTTAAAAAGTTTCATTGAAAATTCATCTTTTGTCATAAAGCGTATTGTCGAACAGTCACGGCTGATATATGATGCAATCTCCATTGTCTCTTTGTCAAAGTCATCGGTAATGCAAACGATTTTTTGCAATTTGCATTTGCATCCTTTCGAAATAGCGCTGCGAAGTATGCTTTCGGCTTTATCTGGATTTTCAATTTTAGGTATAATCAACATAACTTCCGTTTCATTTTTTGACGACATAAAAAAGTATACAAGACTCATTATGGTGTGCGAAATTCCGATAATTGCAAAAAATCCGAGAATAATGATAAATACGAACATAATAACACCTCAATATATAATATTTTGAAAAAAAGAAAATGTGAGAATAAAAGAGAGCATAGGGCAAATAATAACTACGGCGAATGCCAAAAAGATTTTGAGGTGAAAACTATGGATACCAAGTCTTTTGCAAATCGTTCCATTCATTGTACAGTAAAGGATTGTAAGCATCATTGCGAAAAAGAAAACTACTGTTCTCTTGATTCAATCGAAGTAGCAACCCACGAGAAAAACCCGACAAATGTACAGTGTACGGATTGCAACAGTTTTGCGTGTAAAGACCGCTCTTGCTGTTTCTAATCAAAATTACAGAAGACGAGTCAGGCAGGGAATACCCTGTCTGGCTTTTTCTTTGTATTCACTAATGCACTTTGTCTTTCATATTATATCGTGTAATATTTTATCAAAGCGGTGAGTGTATGGAGAATACAAAAATTGCCGTAATCGGCGGTGACAGGCGAATGCTTTTTTGTGCAAAAGCCTTTTTGTCAGACGGTTACGATGTATCGGTAACGGGATTTGATAACCTTTGCGAAAATATAGCGGTAAAAAAACTGCCACTTGAAAAGAATATCATTCTTTGTGATAAAGTTGTGCTACCTTTGCCGTGCATAAAAGGTGAGAAAATCTTTGCACCATATAGCGAAAACGATATAAAATGCACCGAGTATTTGTCAGCACTCTTAAACGAAAAGACAGTATATACCTCAATGAAAGAAAAATTGCTCGAAAATTTTCCTGCATTGAAAGAGGAAAATGTCTTTGATTATTCATCAAGGGAAGACTTTGCTATCCAAAATGCCGTACCCACGGCAGAAGGTGCGTTGTCGATAGCAATAGACAATTTTGAAGGCACGATTTTTCGTTCAAGATGCCTTGTCTGCGGTTTCGGAAAGATAGGAAAAGTGTTGTCAAAAAGGCTATACGATATGGGTGCAGATGTGACCGTAAGCGCAAGAAAACAAAGCGACCTTTCATATATAGAAACGCAAGAATATAATGCCGTAAACACTTATGAAATAAAAAGAGAACTCCCCTTTGATATAATATTTAATACAGTTCCCGCATTGGTGTTTGATGCAAAAACACTCAAAATGATAGCAAGAAATGCTTTGGTGATTGATTTAGCATCACTTCCCGGCGGAGTAGATTTCGAAGCGGCATCGCTTTATGATATAAAGGCGATACAAGCATTGTCTTTACCCGGGAAATATGCACCGAAATTTGCGGGAGAGGTAATAAAAAATACGATAATAAATATGTTCAAGGAGGAAACAGGGTGAAAACTTGCATCGGCTACGCAATGTGCGGCTCGTTTTGCACCTTTAGAAAAGCAGTAGATGAGATGAAAAAACTCAAAGACAACGGCTATGATATCCTGCCGATAATGTCAGATACTGCATATAGCACAGACACAAGATTCGGAAAAGCAAAAGAATTTATAAGCGAAATTGAAAATATAGCACAAAAGAGTATTGTTCATACAATAGTGTCGGCAGAGCCGATAGGACCGAAATTTATGTGCGATATAATGCTTGTTGCACCGTGTACGGGAAACACCCTGTCAAAAATTGCAAACGGCATTACCGATACCCCCGTAACTATGGCGGTGAAATCGCATCTTCGGGTAGAAAAACCTGTCCTTTTGTGCATAGCATCAAATGACGCCTTGGGCGCATCGGCTCAAAATATCGGAAAACTTTTAAATACAAAAAACATTTACTTCGTTCCGATGAGCCAGGATGCACCTATTGAAAAACCGAATTCGCTTATCTCACATTTTGAATTGATAGAAGAAAGTGTCAAAAGCGTGCAAAACGGCATCCAACCCCAGCCGATTTTCAGATAATTTTTAATGACTGTGACAAAATGTGTTGCAGTCATTTTCTTTTTCTTGCAAAGGGGGAAATGATGTGATATATTATAGGAAAGAATGGGGGAGTATGGATGAAATATTGCAACGCGTGTAAAAAACTCTTTTCATCAAATGACAACATTTGTCCCGAATGCAAAAAGAATTTGAAAGAGATAACTGACATAAACGAGCCTGTAAGACTTTCCGTGGTCGGCGGTACCGAGCGTGCTTTGCTCACGGGTATTTTGAAAGATAACGACATCCCGTTTGTTGAGCAGAATATCCAGCCGCAGGGCGTTTCGAATGACCTTGTAACAGGCTACGATGTAAAACTTTCCAACATCGCCGTAGTCGTACCTTTTTCCGCTTTACCGAAAGCAATCGAACTCGCAACTTCTATCGAAAGCGTAAAGGTTGAGCCTCAAGTTTTGCTTCCCGAAATTACTCAAATGATAGAGAAATATAAAGATAATAATTCTTTTGAAGAAGAAAAGCCGATGAGCAGAGCAAAACGCACAACAGTAAAAGTTATTACTGCAATACTGTTTTTGGCGCTTATCGCCCTTGCCGTTTTCGGCACGGATTATGTTATGGAATTGATTAAAAAACTTTTCGGAGGTTGATAATATGAATATTGAAACTTTATGTGTACAAGCAGGCTACGAGCCGAAAAACGGTGAACCCCGTGTTTTGCCGATTTATCAAAGCACTACCTATGCTTACGATAGTGCAGCAACTCTCGGCAAACTTTTTGATTTAGAAGAAGACGGCTTTTTCTATACCCGCCTTGCTAACCCGACACTCGACGCAGTAGAAAGAAAAATTGCCGCATTAGAAGGCGGTGTCGGTGCGATGGTAACATCCGCAGGACAAGCCGCAAGTTTAATCAGCATTTTGAATATCTGCAACACAGGTGACCATGTTATCTGTTCCGCAGCGGTTTACGGCGGTACATTTAACCTTTTCAATAAAACTCTCCGCGACCTCGGTATCGACTTTACTTTTGTTGAGCCGACTATCAGCGAAGAAGATTTGAATAATTCTTTCAAAGAAAATACAAAGGCTGTATTTACAGAAACTTTAACAAACCCGTCACTCGATGTAATTGATATCGAACTTTTTGCAAAGGCTGCCCATGCCCACAATGTTCCGCTTATTATCGACAACACTTTTGCAACTCCGATTAACTGCCGTCCGTTCGAATGGGGAGCAGATATCATAGTTCATTCAACATCAAAATATATGGACGGTCACGCTGTATCTTTGGGCGGAGTTATTGTTGACTCCGGTAACTTTGATTGGACAAAAGGCGACTATCCTATGCTTACAACTCCCGACGAAACCTATCACGGCGTAGTTTATACCGAGCAATTTGGCAAAGCCGCATATATCACAAAAGCAAGAACTCACCTTATGCGCGACTTGGGAACACAGGCATCCCCCGAAAACGCTTTTCTCCTGAATTTGGGACTCGAAACTCTGCATCTTCGTGTAAAACAGCATTGTGAAAACGCGTTGAAAGTTGCAAAGTTTTTAGAGGGTAACGACAAAATCGAGTGGGTAAACTATCCCGAACTCGAATCAAGTAAATACTATACTCTCGCAAAGAAATATATGCCCAACGGTACCTGCGGTGTAATTTCTTTCGGCGTAAAGGGTGGAAAAGACGAGGCGTGCAAGTTGATGGAAAGCCTGAAACTTGCAAAAATCGTTGTCCATGTTGCCGATGCAAGAACTTCTGTTTTGCATCCTGCTTCAACAACTCACCGCCAGCTTTCCGATGAACAACTTGTCGATGCAGGTATTTCACCGAATATGCTTCGTTTCTCTGTCGGTATCGAAAACGCCGATGATATTATCGAAGATTTGAAACAGGCTCTTGACAAAATATAATTCTATTTTAGAATAAAGGAATAATTATGGGAAATTTTACTTCTGCCGTTATCGTAGCGGCGGGAAATTCAACTCGAATGGGCTTGTCCGTCCCAAAACATTTTTTACCGCTTGAAGACAACCTCGCTATCGAATATACTCTTTCTGCGTTCCAGTTTTGTTCGATTATTGACGAGATTATCGTAGTATGCAGGAAAGCAGATTTTGACCAGATGAGTGAGATTTGCGAAGGATATACAAAGGTAAATAAAGTTGTATTGGGCGGTGATAACCGTACAGAAAGCGTGAAAAACGGTGTTAACGCTACATCCGAAGAAACAAAGTTCGTTGCCATTCACGATGGCGCAAGAATACTTGTCACAGATGAAGAAATCAAAGATGTCGTAAAGCGTGCCTACGCTTGCAAGGCGGCAACACTCGGTACTCATGTAACAGATACGATTAAGACAGTCGCAAAAAATATGACCGTAGTCGATACTCCCGACAGGTCAAGGCTTTTTGCCGTTCAAACTCCGCAGGTGTTTGAAAAATCTTTGTATCTTCGTGCTTTGAAAAACACTCTTGATAATTCATTATCTGTCACCGATGATTGCTCAATGGTCGAGATGCTCGGCGAAAAAGTTGAGGTAGTCCTCGGAAAGTCAACGAATATCAAACTCACTACTCAAAGCGACATTACCCTTGCTTTGGCTATTTTATCAAAAAGAAAGATGGGCTTGCTATGAGAATAGGACACGGCTACGATGTTCACAAACTTACAGAAAACCGAAAACTGATTTTGGGCGGGGTTGAAATTCCCTTTGAAAAAGGTCTTTTGGGACATTCCGATGCCGATGTGCTTCTGCACGCCGTTATGGACTCTCTTTTGGGTGCTGCTGCCCTTGGTGATATCGGAAAACATTTTCCCGATACCGACGAAAAGTATAAAGGTGCAAACAGCCTTGAACTTTTGAAAGAAGTTGTAAAAATTCTGCGTAATAACGGCTATATTCTTGTGAATTTAGACGCCACCGTTATTGCCCAAAAACCAAAACTTTTGCCCTATATCGAAAAAATGAGAGAAAACATCGCGAATGCCTGTGAGGTCGATATCTCACAGATTTCCGTAAAAGCCACCACCGAAGAGCATTTGGGCTTTACGGGAAGATGCGAGGGGATATCCGCTCATTGTGTCTGTATTATTGAATAAATAGTATAAAGTCAGCACCTCTTACATACATTGTAAGGGGTGTTTTTATGTCAGTAAAAAAGTTATTTTCAAAGGTATTACCGATTATTCTTGCATTATTATTTGTCTTGTCTTCTTTGCCTGTGAGTGCGTTGTCCGAAGAGGAAATTACTTCACCGAGTGTTGTTTTGGTAGAAACCACAACAGGTAAAATTCTTTTTGAGAAAAATGCACACGAACAAAGAGCCTGTGCATCCATAACAAAAGTAATGACACTTTTGCTTGTTATGGAAGCATTAGACGAAGGAAAGATTACTCTTGATGAAACGGTAACTTCATCCTCGCACGCTGCCTCGATGGGCGGTTCGGATATCTGGCTCGAAGAAGGCGAGCAGATGACGGTTGACGATATGATAAAGGCAACAGCCGTAGCATCTGCAAACGATTGTGCCGTTGCCCTTGCCGAGCATATTTGCGGGAGCGAAGACGATTTTGTCGCCAAAATGAACGACAGAGCAAAAGAACTCGGTATGAAAGATACCATTTTCAAAAACTGCAACGGACTTGACGAAGAAGGGCATATTACCTCTGCATACGATGTCGGCATAATGTCTTGCGAATTGATAAAGCACAAAAAGATTTTTGACTATACATCAATTTGGCTTGATACCCTGCGTGGCGGAGAAACCCAAATTGTAAATACAAATAAACTTTTGAAAACCTACAACGGTATAACAGGGCTGAAAACAGGTACAACTTCGCAGGCGGGCTCTTGCATAACCGCAACAGCACAGCGAAACGGACTTTCCCTTTGTGCCGTAGTTTTGGGTGCAGAGAGCGGTACAGCGAGATTTAAAGAAGCGGCATCTTTGCTCGATTTCGGTTTTGCAAATTGTGAATCGGTAACAATAAAGCCCGATATCAGTGCGATATCCCCGCTGAAAGTCGAAAACGGTATGGAAGAATTCGTAGAACTTTATTGTGACGATAATGTCAATATAGTGGTGGAAAAAGGCAAAAAAGATTCTGTAAAAGAGGAACTCGAAATGCCCGAGAGTGTCGAAGCACCGATAAAAAAGGATGATAAAGTAGGCAAAATAGTATATTCTCTAGACGGAAAAGAAGTCGCATCAATAAGTATATATGCTGGCTGTGATGTTGAAAAAGTGTCGTTTTCATCGGTATTATCAAAAATCCTTAGTGCTTTTGTAAAGATGTAGAATAATTCTATATTAGAATTAACCGAATATTCACAGAAAAATCATGTAATAAATCTTGCAAATATACCCCAAATATTGTATAATGGACACAATAATACAATAGATGGACTGTATAGTTCTTCTTGGGAATATTAAGGAGGGCATAGGATGCCTACAAAACTCAGCGACAAACATCTAACAGGCTTCGTCCGTGAGGACGAATACACAGCGATTGCACCGCAGGTTAAACTTGCACACGAGGCTTTGCACAGCGGTACAGGACTTGGCAACGACTTTATCGGTTGGCTTACACTTCCTACCGATTACGACAAAGAAGAATTTGCAAGAATCAAAAAAGCCGCAGAAAAAATCAAGAACAATTCCGATATCTTTATCGTTATCGGTATCGGCGGTTCGTATCTCGGCGCAAGGGCTGCTATCGAATTTTTGAAATCCCCGAATTACAACGCACTTTGCAAAGATACTCCGCAAATTTACTACACAGGTAATTCCATAAGTTCAACAGCACTTGCTGAACTTATCGAAATCTGCGAGGGTAAAGATGTATCTATCAATATGATTTCCAAATCCGGCACAACAACCGAGCCGGCTATCGCTTTTCGAGTATTCAGAGAACTCCTCGAAAAGAAATACGGAAAAGACGGTGCAAAAGAAAGAATTTTCTGCACTACCGATAAAGCAAGAGGTACACTAAAACAACTTGCCGACCGTGAGGGTTACGAAACATTTGTTGTACCCGATGATGTCGGCGGTCGTTACTCGGTACTCACGGCAGTAGGACTTCTCCCGATTGCCGTTTCCGGTGCCGACCTCGACGCTTTGATGGATGGTGCAAAGAAAGCACAGGACGAATTTGACAATCCCGATTTGTTCACAAATGATTGCTACAAATACGCCGCTATTCGCAACCTTCTTTACAGAAAAGGTATGACTACCGAAATTCTTGTTTCTTATGAACCTGCTTTTACTCTTATGAACGAATGGTTTAAACAACTCTACGGCGAGAGCGAAGGCAAAGATAACAAAGGTATTTTCCCTGCAAGCGTTGTCTTTTCAACGGACTTGCACTCTATGGGGCAGTACATCCAAGACGGTAGAAGAAATCTTTTCGAAACAGTCGTTTTGTTTGATAAGTGCAAAAGAGAAATCACTCTTTCCACCGACCCCGAAAATGTCGACGGTTTGAACTTCCTTTCAGGCAAGACAATGGACTTTGTAAACAGAAAAGCATTTGAAGGTACCGTACTTGCTCACAACGACGGCGGTGTTCCCAACATCGTTTTGAATGTTGCCGATATGGGCGAATTCGAACTCGGTTATCTCATCTATTTCTTTGAGAAAGCCTGTGCAATTTCCGGCTATCTCTTGGGAGTAAATCCGTTTAACCAGCCCGGCGTTGAAAGTTACAAGAAAAATATGTTCGCTTTGCTCGGCAAGCCCGGTTACGAAGACCAGAAAGCAGCGCTCGAAGCGAGATTAAAATAATTTAGTTACGATTATATAAAACACAGGAGGATATATAATTATGGTTACATTAATTATCGGAAAAAAAGGCTCAGGAAAAACAAAAAGACTTATCCAACTTGCTAACGAGGCAGTTGCAAAGTCTTCGGGAAATGTAGTTGTCATCGAAAAAGGTGCAAAACTTACCTACGATGTCACTCATAAAGCAAGACTCATCGACACCGATGTATACGGAGTACACGGCTACGATATGCTCTTGGGATTTTTGAGCGGTATTTGTGCAGGAAACTACGATGTTACCGACATCTTTGTTGATTCTACATTCAAGATTTGCCCAGACGGTGTAGACGGTATCGAAAACTTTGTTACCCGTTTGCACGACCTTTCAGAGGAATCCGAGGCTAACATAACTTTGCTTGTATCTTCAAATGAGGCTGAACTTCCCGCAGGACTCAAAGCAGTTTGTCAGGAAATCTAAGCATATTATATACAATTACAGCATAAAATCTTAATATCAACTAAAAAGGCTCATAAGTAATCTTATGAGCCTTGCTATTTGCGGAGGTTTTTATGAAAAAAGTTCTTGCCTTATTACTTATCTTGGTACTTACGCTGTCGCTCGCTTGCTGTACAAAGAAAATTGAAGATAACACCGATATCGCAACTGAAGATGAAGTGGAAATCAGCCGAAAATCCGATTCGAAAATTTACAAAATCGGTGAAACATGGACAGTACCCGATTTGCTCTCTTTTACAATAACAGGCGTAAAAGAGGTACAGCCTCAACCCGAATATAACGAGGGACTGAGTCCCGAGGCTGTGTATCTGATTGATTATAAATACGAGAATTTAGGCTTTGAAGATGACATTTTGGAAGGACTTTATATGTTTGTGTCCGGTAATGTTGTCGATTCGAAGAACCAAGAAGGATATTCATATTACACTACCGACGAAATAAAGTTTCCGAAAACCATAAAAGTCGGAGAATCCTGCGAAGCACAGGATGTCGTTGCACTTGATAACAAGGGTAAATTTATGATAACAATGCGGGAATACGATTCAATGTTTAATGAATATGTAGCAACTTTTGAAATAGATGTTTGATTTTTATGCAAAACGCTTGGGCGGCTTCAATTAGGGAGCAAACAGGTTTAAAACGGTAAAAATCGCACAGTGGCTTATAAAAAAGCTTAATATACGACAGTATATCTGCACTTTTTTATTTCACCATGCACAGATTTTTTCTCGTTTAAACTGCAAAGCATCTGAAAATGATGAATTTTGGATGAAGAACAATGAACAAAATGCTCGGCATACTGTCGTATGTCGAGTATTTTTGAAGCAGTTATTCGCAGATATTCACATTTTCAGACTATTTATCCCTAATTGAAGCCGCCTACAAGGCGTTTTTTCTCTTTATTTTGCAATTTTGTTATTGACATTCGCCTTATAGTTATATATAATAACAAATAGTGTTTTAGTGTGCGTTATTGTGTGTCGGAGGTTATTATGCTATTTGAACTCAAAGAAGTATTTTTGACTTTCGATACAGAAAAAGAAACGGAATACGAACTAGATATGTCGAATATCGAACTCGACGGGATTTATCCATTCACATCTCCCGTTTCGGTTTTTGCCAAAGCACAAAACAGAGCAGGTATAGTAACACTTGATTTAAAAGTGAATTTTGAATATACCCGTCCTTGTGACCGTTGCTTTGAAGATGTTAAAACCGATTATTCTTTTGACTTTTCTCACAAACTTATCGAAAGTCTTTGTGACGATGATGACGACTATATTGAAACACCGAATATGAGCGTGGAACTCGATGACCTCGTTGCGTCCGATATTTTGCTCAATCTGCCGACTAAGTATCTTTGCAAGGGAGACTGTCAAGGTCTCTGTCAAAAATGTGGACACAACTTAAACAACGGCGATTGTGAATGTGACAAACAGGAAATTGACCCTCGGCTCGAAGCACTTAAGCAATTCTTTGAATAATTATATACATTTGTAAGGAGGTATTTATAATGGCTGTACCAACAAATAAACACTCTCAGGCAAGACGCGATAAGAGAAGAAGCAATGTATGGAAACTCGACGCTCCCGCACTTTCGACCTGTCCCAACTGCGGAGAGTACAAGGCTCCTCATAAGGTTTGCCTCAACTGCGGTATGTATAATGGCAGACAGGTAATCAACAAGGAAGAAGAATAATTTTTGATGTGGCGGGCAGGAATTCTGACCGCCACCTTTTGTATGACAAATGAGAGGTGGGATAATGTGTCTGTAAAAATCAAAAGCGTAGAAAGGCACAGCCCTGCCGAAAAATGCAAAATCAAGTCAGGCGATACCTTGCTTTCCATAAACGGAAACGAAATTGTCGATGTACTTGATTATCGTTTTTATCAGTTTGAAGAAAAACTGACTCTCGTTATCCTTGACATATATGGCAAAGAAAAGAAGATAAAACTAAAAAAGTCCCAGTATGACGAACTCGGTTTGGAGTTTGAAACTTATCTTATCGACAAAGAGCACAGTTGTAAAAATAAATGTATTTTCTGTTTTATCGACCAATTACCCCAAGGCCTGCGTGATACACTGTATTTTAAAGATGACGATTCTCGGCTTTCGTTTTTGTTCGGAAACTACATAACACTGACGAATTTATCCAAACACGAAATTTCCCGAATTATCAAAATGCACATCAGCCCGATAAATGTTTCTGTTCATACAACGAACAAAGAACTGCGGTGCAAAATGATGAACAACCGCTTTGCGGGTGAGTCTTTATCGGTATTAAAACGCTTTGCCGAGAATAATATCGAAATCAACTGCCAGATTGTCTGTTGCCCCGATATAAATGATGGTGAAGAATTGAGAAGTACCCTGAAAGATTTGACCGATATGGGCGTAAATATGATTGCTGTTGTCCCTGTCGGACTCACAAAATATCGTGAAAACCTCTATCCTATAAAGCCTTTTGATAAGAAAAAGGCGGAAGAAACCCTCGACATAGTCGAACATTTCGGCGAGAAATGTATGGAAAAATACGGCCACAGGGTAGCGTTTGCAGCAGATGAACTCTACATAAAAGCGAACAGAGAAATTCCGCCCTACGAGTTTTACGAGGATTTTCCTGCACTCGAAAACGGTGTCGGACTTATCGCTTTGCTCAAAGAAGAAGTAAAGGACGCTTTATTTGAGCGTGAGGGTAGCAAAGACATAAAAAGAAAAGTATCTGTTGCCTGCGGTGTTTCGGCTGCACCGTATCTTAGCGAATTAGCCGATGAAATTCACAGCAAATTTGAAAATGTTTTTGTAAATGTTTATCCTATCGTAAATAACTTTTTCGGTGAACAAATCAATGTCAGCGGTTTGATTGTCGGAAAAGACTTAATAAACGGCTTAAAAGATAAGGACTTAGGCGACGAACTTCTTATTTCGTCATCTATGCTCCGTTTTGAAAATGACCTGTTTTTAGATGATACATCTGTAGAAGATGTTGAAAAAGCACTTGATATAAAAGTAACCCCGATAAATAATAACGGCGAAGATTTTGTCTGTGCCGTACTAACAGAAAGGAGAGAGTAAAATGCCAAAGCCCGTTGTTGCCATTGTCGGCAGACCGAATGTCGGAAAATCCACATTGTTCAACAAACTTGTCGGACAGCGTGTTTCCATAGTCGACGACACTCCCGGCGTAACCCGTGACAGAATTTACGGCGAAGTCGAATGGCAGGGAAGAAAAGCAACTTTGATTGATACGGGCGGTATTGAACCTTTCTGCGATGATGTAATACTTTCACAAATGAGAATACAGGCTCAACTTGCGATTGACACAGCCGATGTTATCATCCTTGTCTGTGATGTACGCACCGGACTTGTCGCAAACGATTTGGAAGTTTGCCAAATGCTTTTGAAAAGCTCAAAGCCTATTGTTCTGTGTGTTAATAAATGCGATACCATAGGCGAGCCTGCACCCGAGTTTTACGAGTTCTACAATATGGGACTTGAGCCTATCGAAGTCAGTTCCGTCCACGGCCACGGAACAGGTGATTTGCTCGACGCAGTGTTCAAAAATCTGCCGAATGATAATGAAGAGGAATTAGACAGCGAGGTTATCTCCGTCGCCGTTATCGGCAGACCGAATGTCGGCAAATCATCACTGATAAATAAAATTGTCGGTGAAGACCGCTGTATTGTTTCCGATATAGCAGGTACAACGCGTGATTCTATCGACACAAAAATTGAGAACAAACACGGCACTTTTGTCTTTATTGATACGGCAGGAATGCGTAGAAAAAGCAAAGTCAACGATGCCGTTGAAAAATACAGTATTTTGCGTTCAAAAATGGCTATTGACCGCAGTGATGTATGCGTTATTATGCTTGATGCCGAGACTGGAGTTACCGAACAGGATACAAAAGTCGCAGGTATGGCAAGTGACGCAGGCAAGGCAGTCGTTATCGCCGTAAACAAATGGGACGCAATCGAAAAAGACGACAAGTCAATGAGCAAATTCAAAAAGGATATCGAACGAGATTTTGCCTTTATGAGTTATGCGCCGACAGTTTTTATTTCAGCAAAGACAGGGCAGAGGTTAGACAACCTTTTTCAAAATATTGTCCACAGTGCGAACACTACCGCCACAAGAATAAAGACGGGTATGCTCAACGAAATTCTTGCACAGGCGACAACAAGAGTTCAACCGCCGACCGATAAAGGAAAAAGATTGAAAATCTTTTACATAACACAAGCATCAGTAAAACCGCCGACATTCGTCTGCTTTTGCAATAATGCCGAGTTGTTCCATTTCTCGTATCAACGATATCTGGAAAACAGAATAAGAGAAGCATTTGACTTGTCGGGTACACCGATTAGACTTGTCATCAGGGAGAGAAACGATAAATGATTGGTTTTATTTCGTGGGATACGCTGTTTCGTTGCCTTGCAATAGCAGTAATTGCATATTTGCTAGGCAGTCTCAGTTTCTCTATAATTATCACAAAGATAGCAATAAAAAAAGACATTCGTGAAATGGGCTCGGGAAACGCCGGAATGACAAATGTACTAAGATGTGTCGGTGTAGTACCCGCAATACTTACTTTTGTTTTGGATTTTGCAAAATGTGTTCTCGCCGTATTCATAGGTTTCTGGCTGTTTAAGAATGTTCACGCAGGTACAGAACTTTCTATCTATGAGTACGAAACATACGGAAAATATCTTGCAGGCCTTTTCTGTGCTTTGGGACATATGTATCCGATATTTTTCAAGTTCAAAGGTGGAAAAGGCGTAGTCACTACCGAGGCTCTTGCCATTATGGTAGACTGGCGTGTCGGCCTTGTAACTCTCGGAATATTTATTATCGTTTTGCTTATCTCAAAATATGTTTCACTTTCTTCGATAATCGCCGCGGCATCTTTTGGATTTGTCACCTTCTTTTTCAGATGCTACGACTTTTTCTGGGGAAAGATTGGTATTATAAATGAACTTACATGGCGATATATCATCGTGTCTTCTGCCTGTGCTTTGGGAATGGGCTTGCTCGTAATTGTCGAGCATCGTATAAATATAGTTAGACTCAAATCAGGCGAAGAAAAGAAGTTTTCAATTAAGAAAAAGGATACTTGACATATTCTTTAAGGATGGGTGTTTTATGAAAAGGGTTATTTCACTTGTTTTTGCTATACTCATAATAATTTCAATTATCGCACTTGTGCCTGCATCTGCTGCTGATTTCGGTTGTGATATACTTTCATCAGCAGGAGCAGTTTATCTTGAAAACCTTGACACCGGCGCAGTTGTGTATGAAAAAAGTGCCGACTCCAAAGTTTCTCCCGCATCTACAACAAAAATTATGACCTACATAATAGTAGCGGAGAATGTTCCCGATTTTGACAACACTATGGTTACCATAACCGAGAGCGCGTTGTCAACTCTTGACCCCGAAAGTTCTATTATGGGGCTTGAGTATCATATGGGAGAGCAGTTTTCCGTAAAAGATTTGCTGTATGGATTAATGTTGCCGTCGGGTAACGATGCCGCTTTGGTGCTTGCCGATTATGTCGGTCACGGTGTTTCGGGTTTCGTTGATATGATGAATCGAAAGGCCGCTCAACTTAATTGCGACAGCACACATTTTGTAAACCCTCACGGACTGTATAATTCACAGCATTACACAACAGCAAAAGACCTTGCAACTATAACAAAATATGCGATGACAACAAAGTCTTTTACAGAAATAACATCAACTGCTTCATATTTGCCGAAAGGCTTTTCAGAAAAAATAAAAACAAGTAACTTCCTTATCGACAGTACCCAGGAAGACGGCAAGTATTACTACCAATATGCAACAGGTATAAAAACAGGATATACCGACGAAGCGGGAAAATGTCTTGTATCTACCGCTACAAAAGATAATTATAACTATCTTTGTGTAATTCTCGGCTCACCGTATTCACAGGTAGAACAGATAAATTATGCAATGTATGACACAATAGACTTTTACGATTGGGCGTTTAACAATATTGCGTATGCAACCTTGTATTCACCCGAAGACAAATTAGGCAGAGCGTGGGTAAATAATGTATGGGGTGCAAGATATGTTGACCTTGTACCTAATACGGATATAAAATGCCTTTTGCCGAAAAATTACAACAAAGAGCTTGTAAAAGCCGATATAAGTGCAGAAGATGAAGTCTTTGCCCCGATAAAAAAAGGCGACAAAGCAGGAACGCTCACCGTATATTATGACGGAGAAAAAATCGGTACTTGCGATATAGTATGCAACGAAGATATAGACTGGCATGTAACAAACTATATTGCCCATGTTATTTTCAA
Organism: Candidatus Ruminococcus equi; assembly: GCA_018065465.1. Taxonomy (GTDB): domain Bacteria; phylum Bacillota; class Clostridia; order Oscillospirales; family Acutalibacteraceae; genus Ruminococcoides; species Ruminococcoides equi. Next base: position 48,141 of record JAGHTC010000058.1, on the reverse strand, counting down.
TTTCGTTCGAAATCATATTGTGCTGATAATTGTTGTGGTTTTACTCTTGGCGGCAGTTATTATTATAGTAAGAACATCACGAAAACGCCAAAAAATTGAAGCAGAAAAAAGAAGATACAGATAAAAGAAAAGCCATCTGAATTTTTTCAGATGGCTAATTTTATGCTTTCAATAAATTTTACAAATTCATCTTTTGTAAACAAACAGTTTACTGCCGTTATCATAGCGTTTGTGCTGAGATACTCGGGAAGAGATAGGGAAGAAAGAACTTTTTTTCGCAAATTATGTGAATTTTCTCTTCCCGAAAGCCCGAGTTCAAAAAAGTCCGTTTTCGTAATTTTTGTTCCGCTTTCTTTGATATCACTTTTACCTATTATTGTGGCGCCGCTTTTTTCTATTGCTTCTGTTATCAAGGAAATATCTATCCCCTCAACACCTAAGAAGCCTTCTTTTGAAGGTTCTTCTTTGCGCTTTTCTTTTCCTTTGATGTTAGGAATATAAGCGTGCCTAATATTGTCGTCTGATACAAAACCTTTTAAAAAGTTTCGTATCATAAAGCCTGCCGAATCGGAGTCGGTTATAACAAGTATTCCGCGTGTATCAGCAATCTTTCTTATGAGGGATTGCTTTTCTTTATCCTTGAAAATACGAAATCCGTTAGTCTCAATAACAGGTGAAGAAATAAAACTTTGCAGTTTGATTTTGTCGTATTTGCCCTCGACTATAACAGCCTCTTTTATCTCGATTTTTTCGCTATTCATCGGTTTTGTCCTTTGCAAATAAAATCAACTTTGCAACAAGTTTTTCAAGTTCGGTCTGTGCATTTGTACTGACAGACACAAGTCTTTCGTAAACATTTGTGATTTCTTCAATACTCTTTCTTATTGCTGATGTCGTCACATAGCCGTATTTGTTGAGCATATTTTTCAGCACCCATACTCTGTTAGATGGGTACTTCAGTTCCTTTGCAAAATCATCGGGGAAGATAGAACTTTCCCTTGCAACTTTTGCACGATAAAAGTCAACATAGGCATTTGAAAGTATTGTGATAATCGCGATAGGTGCTTCGTTTTGAAAAAACAAAGTAGAAAGTGTTGTCATCGCCTTGTCCGATTGACCTCTTACAATAAAATCAAAAAGGCTGAATATCTGTGCTTCAAGGTTTTTTGTGACGAGTTTTTCTATCATTTCTTCGGTGATTTCCTCACCGTTTGCAAAAGCACAGAGCTTTTCAACTTCGCTGTGCAAAGATGTAAGGTCGGTACCGACGAAGTTTATAAGTTTGCTCGCGGTGAGTTCACTCATTTTTGAGTTGCCGTCTTTAGCCCATTTGCAAAGAGTTTTTTCAAGCTTGAGTTCAGCCCTGTGTTCAAAATTCACACAAACCCCGTGCTTTGTGACATAGTCTTTCAGTTTTGCAAAAGACTTTTTGCCTTTTTCTTCATCGTCTTCCTTTTTCTTTGCTTGCTTTTCGTCGAGCGTCGGCATTGTTATGATGACTATAGTTGTATCGGGAATATTTTTCAGTATTTTCAAAAAAGCGTCATAGTCGTCTTTATTGAATTTATTGAAATCAAAATCAACGATTTTGACAACATTTCGCTCACTCATAAAGGGCATAACATTTACCGCGACCGAAATGTCCGAAATATCTGCATCATCATCAAAAAGGTGGAAGTTAAATTCATTTATTATAGGTGCAACTTTTTTAGTAAGTAAATCGGTATAATGTGACACAAGAAATTTTTCTTCACCGTAAAGAAGATAAACACTTTCAAATTTACTAGATGAAAGCATTTTTTTGAATTCGTCTTCTTTTAAAAGAGCCATTATTCCACCTCCATATCGAGAATAACATCACCGTCTGATGTAAACATCACGCTGTTATATATTGCAGTCAGTTCTTTTGCAATTAGTTTTGATGTGTTTTTATAGTTGGAAATAATCAGTTTATTGCATGACAAAAGTGCATAATTTTTCGGGATTTGTGAAAGTACAATATAATCTGCACTTCGGTATTCCTGCTCGATTTCTTTTATATCTGTATCGTATGGAATGACAAGAATAGAAATATTGCCGTTTGTGATATATTGCACCATACATTTTGAAGTTCGCAAATATGTTGCTGTGATATTGTCTGAAAAAACAGCAGTATATTTATCGGGGAAGAAGTCTACATTTTCGCACTTGATTTTGTCCGCATATACGCTGTCTATATCATACAGCATTACTTTGGAAATTGCAAATTCCTTTGAAAAAATCCTTGCATTATTTGTTGCCCTTTGTCCTTTTGTAACGCCGATAAATTCAAATTTTGGTGTTTTTTGTTCTGCTTTTTCAATAATTTCGGAGAGACTTTTTGATGTTAGGTTTAAGTCAAGCATAGCGTAGTTTGAGTCATCATTGAACATTATCGCCACATCATCATTAGCGGAGAATACAGTCAGTTCTGTATCGCTTTTCAAAAATACAGATGAAGCAAAGCCTGCGCAGAATATTAGTGCAGCCATAAGGACTACATATTTTACGAGATGATATTCTCTTGTGTAGCACAGCATAACAATAACGAGAATAACAACCATGGCGATAAAAATGTATACAAGCGAGTCTGTGATATATACAAAAGAGAAATTGAAAGAGGAGAAAAAGCCGACAAACCAAAGGATAAATTTGCAGATTATGTTCGTTAAAAAAGAAAGAGGTATGGTAATGAATGTGAGTATCGGGATGTAAAACAATGCAAAAATTGCAAGGGAAAGTATAAGTATCAGTTCAATAGGAATAGAGAGTACCATTCCCGATAAAAGTGTAATAAGTGATATGCCTTTGAATGCCAACAGTGATATAGGAAGAGTAAGTATATTAGCGCAGATACAAACACAAAATGCCGCAAACACTTTGTTGAGAACAGTATAGATTTTTCCGTCTTTTGTTATTTTGATTTTGTTGTATAAAGGCATTGACCATTTAATAATACCGTATGTGGCGGTAAATGAAAGCAAAATTCCGATATCACCCGCACAGTATGGGCCGTAAATAAGTATAATCACCAAAGCGGCAAAACCGAGTGAATTTGGCGGGTAAACATCTCTTTTTATTGTTTGAGCCAAAAGGGCAACAAGCATCATAATACCGCTTCGAAGTACCGAACCCGAAAATCCTGTTACCGCCATATATACTATAATTAGCAATACAGTAAGACTGATGTATATTTTCCTTTTTCTAAACAGTTTTTGAAAAAGAAAGAGGAAGAACGCTGTTATTACCGAAAAGTGCATACCGGAAACAACAATAAAATATGTCGAACCTGTCTTGACAAAGAGTTCTTTTGTATCTTTGTCAAGGCTGTATTTGTCGCCGATAAACACAGTTTTGCACAAAGCGGAACTTTCTTTATCAAGGGTGCTGTCAAGTGCATTTCTGACATATTCTCTGATTTTCACAGCATAGTAATAAAGCGGCTTGTTATCCGTTTTTGTGACGTTGTAATCAAAGTCTTCATAGAGCGAATCGACTTTCAGAAAATATCCTTTTGCCTTAAAGTAGTTGTTCGTGTTCACAGCAAAAGAAGACGAAAACTCTATTGTATCAAATGTATTTATCTCAAGTTCATTTGCGGTGGTAAGTAAAAAGTTAATATTGCATTCTCTGCCGTCTATCTCATTTGCCTTCATTTTGTAGTAGAACCTACCGTATTGTGTATAACTTTCGTCTGACAAAGTAGCGGCAACTCTATGCGTACCGTAGGCATAATTGTCTGTCTGTTTATCAACAACCAAAGCAGTGTAGGAAATGTTTAAAAGGCAAGATAAAAAGACAGTAAGCGCAACAGCGGGTAAAAATACAGTAGTTCGAAATTTCTTGAAAACGATGAAAATAACCGATACAAGTATTGCTGCCGCCATAATGATATATATGGCTGTTCTCGGCAAATAAAAAACGACTGCAAGCACAGAAAAGCCGATAAGTCCTATCTGAGCAAGCAACCGTTTCATAATTTTCACCGCAATTCAAATATATTTCTAATATAGAATTATGCCATGTTTACGCTGAGTTGTTTTCCGCCGAGTAAATGGAAGTGAATGTGGAATACCGATTGACAACCTTCTTCTTTACAGTTGTTGACAACGCGATATCCGTTTTCAAGACCGAGAGATTTTGCAATCTGCGGGATTTTTGAGAAAAGATAACCGATAATTTCACAGTTATTTTCGTTTAATTCATCGGCACAGCAGATGTGTACTTTCGGGATAATGAGTACATGTACAGGTGCCATCGGGTTAAGGTCGTAGAAAGCAAGAATTTTGTCGTCTTCATAGACTTTGTTTGACGGAATTTCTCCGCTTATGATTTTACAGAAAATGCAGTCGTTCATAGTTGTCCTCCTAAAGTTTATGTGTATATTTTATATTCACTTTTATTTTCAGTCAATAGTATGGGTTAATTTTTCTTTTGCACTAGTGCGGTAATAATTCTGTTGTTTTTAATTCTTCTGACAGTAAAGAGCAGGTTTTTGTATTCTACTTTGCAGTTTCTTTTCGGAATGTCGCCGAGCCTTTCGGCAATAAACCCACCGACAGAAATACTTTTTATGTTTTCATCATCTTTGATGCCGAAAATTTCGAAAAGGTCTTCTGTGTCCATATCGCCCGATACAATGTATCTGCCGTCTTTGAGTTTAGTGTATGTGGTGATTTCTTCTTCGTCTTCGTCCCAGATTTCCCCGACAATTTCTTCAAGCAAATCTTCCATTGTGACAATACCAAGCATACCGCCGTATTCGTCTGTAACGATAGCAATATGAAGTTTGTTTTCTTTGAAGTCGTTGAGTATGGAAGAAAGTTTTGCTGATTTATAGATAAAGTGTGGGGCAGTGATAAGCGAATTTAAATCAACCTTATCATTATTTGCAATTTTTTCAAGGTAATCTCTTGTGTGCAAAATGCCTACGATATTGTCGATGGACTCTTTGTAAACAGGGATTCTCGAATATCTTTCATCCATAATAACGGAAAGTATCTTCTCTTTTTCGTCGTCAATGTCAATAGCAACCACATCAACACGAGGAGTGAGTATTTCGAGTGCGGTTTTTTCGTCAAATTCAAGTGCAGATTGTACCATCTTAGATTCTTCACTTTCGAGGATACCTTCTTTTTCGCTTGATTCGATGATGTATTTGAGTTCGTCTTCCGTAACTGTCGGTGCGTCCTTTTTGATATTTGCAAGTTTCATAACTACAGTTTTAATTCCAAGAAAGAAATAAACAAGCGGATATAAAGCACAGGTGAATATTTTGAGTATAAACGCAGTATGAAGCACGATAGAGTCGCTTGCTTCTCTGCCGAAACATTTAGGAATAACTTCGCCGAAAGTAAGTACCAAAAGCGTAACGATACCTGTTGCTATAGCGGCACCATAGTTTTCGAAAATATCAAGACAAATAACGGTAGCAAGCGAGGAGCATCCGAGATTTACCACATTGTTGCCGATAAGTATGGCGGTCAGTGCTTTGTCAAATCTGTCGGTAACCCAAAGAGCATTTTTTGCTTTCTTGTTGCCGAGGTCACAAAGTGATTGCAATCTTATTGTATTGGCACACGAAAATGCTGTTTCAACACAGGAGAAAAAAGCCGAAAGCATAATCAAAATAACAACGATTATGCCGTAAATTGTATTAGTATTCAAAGTGTCCTCCGAAAATTTGTTAAGAATAGAATACTATATTTTTTTGAAAATAATATTATATTATAGAAATTTCATTATTTTTCTTGAACAATACACTAAATAGTGGTATAATTCAATGTGTGTATACATCATTTTGTGCATTATGGGAAAACTGTTCTTGAGGTGCATAAAATGAGCAGAAAAGAATTTGTTTCAACATATATCGAAAATCCCGATGAACACGAAGCATCAGAGGAAAAATCCGATGATAACTCGTTGCTTTGCGAAGAGCATAACGACTCTGTATATAATACAGGCAGCGTTATCATCAGCCGAAATGAAAAGGTCGTCTATTGCCTGACGATAATAGGGCAGATAGAGGGGCATTATGTTTTGCCCTCTCAGAACAAAACCACAAAGTATGAACACGTCATACCCCAACTTGTCGCGATTGACGAAAGTGAAAGAATCGACGGACTATTGGTGCTTTTGAATACCGCGGGCGGCGATGTTGAAGCGGGACTTGCGATAGCCGAACTTATTTCGGGTATGAAAAAGCCGTCTGTATCCATCGTGCTCGGTGGGGGACATTCAATCGGCATTCCGCTTGCTGTGGCAACAAACCGCAGTTTCATCGTAAAAAGCGCGTCGATGACGGTTCATCCCGTGAGGACAACCGGGCTGACAGTCGGCGCTCCCCAAACTTTTGAGTACTTTCGCCGTATGCAAGAGCGTATCACCGCTTTTGTCGAAGAAAACTCAAATATATCCCGCGAAAAGTACAACGAGCTTGTACTCAACACAGGCGAACTTGTTACCGATATCGGTACTATTTTAGAAGGCGAAGAAGCCGTGAAATACGGACTCATTGACGAAGTGGGAACTTTTTCTTCCGCTCTTGATTGCCTTTACAATATGATAGAAGAAAATAATAAATAATCACCCTTTCGGGTGTTACATAAGGAGAATTATATGGGAATTTTTGAATCGTTTATACAAGGTGTCGTTCAAGGACTAACCGAGTTTTTGCCTGTGTCGAGTTCAGGACATCTTACGATTACACAACATATTTTCGGCGCAACCGAGCCTAACCTTTTCTTTGATGTAATGTTACATATAGGCACTCTTGTTGCCGTCTGCGTTTTTTATTACAAACTTTTGTGGAGACTTATCAAAGAATTTTTCTGTCTTATAGGCGATATCTTTAAGGGCAAGTTTTCGTGGAAGAATATGAGCCACGACAGAAGAATGATAATAATGCTGATTATCGGTCTTGTTCCGTTGTTCCTGCTTTTTACACCGATTCCCACTACCGATATGCAAATCAAAGATTTGGCTGACCTTTTCACAGGTCCAAAGTATTTTATCGTTGTCGGTATTGCTCTGGTCGTAACATCAGTTTTGTTGACACTCGGAGACAGAATTTCCAACAGAAATGTCGGCAAACACAGCAAAGAGGGCGAAAACGGCGGTCGTACCGAAATGACAGTAGGCGATGCAATAACTGTCGGTCTTACTCAATTTGTATCGGCAGTTTTTACGGGACTTTCCCGCTCGGGTTCGACTTTAGCCACTGCTCAAATTCGCGGAGTAAATAAGCAGACTGCCCTTGACTATACATTCATTATGGCAGTTCCGTCTATTATTGCGGCAGCCCTTCTCGAGTTCAAAGAATGCCTTGATTCACCTGCGGGATTAAATGTTGATATTCTCCCGATTATTATCGGCGTAGTTACAGCCACAGTTGTCGGCTATTTTGCCATTGTACTTTTCAAATGGCTTTTGAAAACCAACAAGATGATTATTTTTATTGTTTATACCGCTGTTGTCGGTATTGCCGTAATTGTTATCAGCATTATCGAAATGCAAAGCGGTTGCAATCTCTTTACAGGTGTTCCGATTGTATAATTCTATTTTAGAAATAAAGTTCAAATACAGGAGTGGTTGATTTGGCAAGTAGTAAATCGACTAAAAAAACAACCTCAAAAAAACCGAATACAAGCAAAAAACCACAGACAAAAAAGCATCAGGAAGAGCCACAAAAAACAGGGATTAACCCACAGATAAAGGCTATTCTTCTCTGTGCTTGTTCAGTGCTGTTCTTTGCTTTGCTTCTTATCGAAGGCGACAATGTCTGGCTTGCTGTCCGTTCGTTTATTTTCGGAGTATTCGGCTTTTGCTTTGCCTTGATTCCATTTGTTTTTCTCTATCTCGGTATAATGACTGCAAAAGAAAAGCAAATGTCCCACAAAGGTGCAAAAGTCGCTTTGTCAGTATTAATTCTTTTATTTGTCTGTACCTTGTTCTATTTGTGTGCAAAAATAGATTATAACGAAAATACATATCTCGAGGCTTTGTCGCAATCGTATCTTAATTCCTCACAACATATCAGTATGTGCGGACTTTTGGGCTGTGTGCTTGGCTATCCGTTCAGGCTTTGGTTTACAAATGCCCCTGCGATTATTATTACCGTCCTTGTTATTATCGTCCTCGTTATGCTCTTGACGGGAATAACCCTTGTCGATGTAGCAAATGTCGCTAAAAAACGCTATGAAAAGCACAGAGAACACAAGCGTGAGCGTATTGTTCAAAAAGAGGAAGAAGCAGAAACAAGTGTTACCGATGATACAAAGTATTATGCCGGCAGCAAAAAGGCAACAGACAATTACAGCATAGATATCCCTCTTGAAAAAGAGAAGAAAAAGAAAAGAGCAAAGACAAAAGAAGATATCGAAGACCAGCAGATTATCGACATAATCAACAACGCAAACCATGGTATTATGTCCGATGATGAACTCGATGCTACCGAAGTTGCAAAAAGAATCTCAAAGCAAAAGAACACAAAATCTTACGCAGAAGGTGCAAAGCAGGCAGACCCACAGACAGTACCGATTGATGTTGATATAGATTCCGAGACCACCCGCTTTGAAAAAGAAGTAAAAACAGCAAAAGCGGAGAAAAAGCCGAAGTATTCCTATCCGCCTGTAAAACTTCTTGACCCCGCTGTTGATTCCGAGGGTGCTTCTGCGATGAACGAAATGCAGAACAACGCAACTAAACTTGTTGAAACATTAAAGAGTTTCGGCGTAAGCGCGAGTATAACAAATATCTGCCGCGGACCGTCTGTAACAAGATACGAACTTCAACCTGCAGCAGGCGTAAAAATTTCAAAGATAACCAATCTTTCCGATGATATTGCACTAAATCTTGCCGCTAACGGTGTTCGAATCGAAGCACCGATTCCCGGCAAAGCCGCTGTCGGTATCGAAGTTCCGAACAAGGTAATAAGTACAGTATCTTTGCGCGAACTTATCGACTCAGATGAATTTAAAAATAATAAGAGTAATCTTGCTTGTGTTTTGGGAAAAGACATTTCCGGCAATATCGTTATTACCGATTTGTCAAAGATGCCCCATTTGCTTATAGCAGGTACTACCGGTTCAGGTAAATCTGTCTGCGTTAACTCTCTTTTGATGAGCATACTTTTCAAGTCATCTCCCGATGAAGTAAAACTTCTCTTGATTGACCCGAAGTTGGTTGAGTTTTCAAAGTACAAGGGTATTCCGCATCTTTTGGTACCCGTTGTATCCGATGCAAAGAAAGCAGCAGGCGCGCTCAATTGGGCTGTTTCCGAAATGCTCAACAGATACAAAACTTTCTCGGAATATGACTGCAAAGATATTAATTCGTTCAATGCACTGGTCAAGAGAAACTTAGAATATATTGAAGAAAATACAAACGACTCTATGACAGACGAAGAAAAGGAAGCGGTTTGTCTTGAAGTCGAAGGACTGAAAGTTCCGAAAGAATATATGTGCAGAACTGTCATAGCTATAGACGAACTTGCCGATTTGATGATGGCGGCCCCTGCCGAGGTTGAAGAGGCTATCTGTCGTCTTGCACAGATGGCTCGTGCTGCAGGTATGCACCTGATTATCGCAACCCAAAGACCATCTGTAAATGTTATCACAGGCGTTATCAAGGCGAACATCCCCAGCCGTATTGCATTGAAAGTAAGCTCGAATGTCGATTCAAGAACCATTCTCGACAATGGCGGTGCCGAAAAACTTATCGGTAATGGTGATATGCTCTATTCTCCCGTTGGTGCAAATAAACCTCTGCGTGTTCAGGGCTGTTTTGCAAAAGACGAAGAAATCGAGCGCGTCACAACATATATTAAAGAAAAACACCGTGCCCAGTATAACGAAGAAGTTGAGCAGAAAATCCGCAAGATTGCAAGCGAAGAATTAAGCGGAAAAACAAAAGATAACGAAAAGTCCCAGAATGCTCCCGAAGTTGATTCTCTTATGGAAGAAGCAATCAAGGTCGTTATCGAAGCAGGACAGGCTTCAACTTCACTTTTGCAAAGAAGACTCAAAGTCGGCTACGCAAGAGCAGGCAGAATGATAGACGATATGGAGCAAATGGGTATAGTAGGTCCTCACCAAGGCTCAAAGGCAAGAGATGTTTTAATGACCTACAACGAGTGGCTTGAGCGTAACAATATGCTCGGCAGCGTCGATGATAGCGATATCGATGATGTTGAAGATGAAGAATAATATTCTTTTTTAGAATTCTAATGAAGAATTATAGCAAGGAGAAACACGATGGCTTTTTTGCCGATTAATGCAAAAGAAATGTCACAGCGCGGATGGGACAGCGTAGATTTTGTCTATATAACAGGCGACGCTTATGTTGACCACCCGTCTTTCGGTGTATCTATTATTTCTCGCGTATTAGAGGACAAAGGCTACCGTGTTGCTGTTTTGCCACAGCCGAATGTAAAGGATGACAAAGACTTTCTCCAATTCGGTACACCGAAACTCGGCTTTCTGATAACTTCGGGAAATATCGACAGTATGGTCGCCCACTATACAGTGAACAAGCGAAAGCGTAGTAAAGATGCCTACACAGCAGGCGGTATATCGGGCAAACGCCCCGACAGAGCATTGACCGTCTATTCAAATATAGTTCGAAGATTGTTTCCCGATTCTGTCATTATTATCGGAGGACTTGAAGCATCTTTACGCAGATTTGCTCATTATGACTATTGGGACGATTGCGTAAAGCCCTCTGTTTTGCTCGATACGAAAGCAGATATTCTCTCCTACGGTATGGGTGAAAATCAGACAATAGAACTTGCAAAAAGGCTGAAAAACGGTGCAAAAGTATCCGATTTGTTTGATATAAAAGGCATTTGCTATGCCGTGAAGACAACAGACTATGTCATAGACAAAGTTGTTGAATTACCGTGCTTTGAACGAGTGTGTGACAGCAAGCGAGATTATGCAATTTCAACAAGAAAAGAACTCGACGAAGCCGACGCGGTAAGGGGAAGAAAACTTATCCAGCGTCACGGCAATATGATAGTAGTCGAAAATCCGCCGATGCCCCCGCTTGCTACAGAAGAACTCGACTATGTCTATTCTTTGCCGTATGAAAGATGGTATCATCCGTCATATGAAAAAGTCGGAGGAGTCGACGCGATAAAAGAAGTTGAGTTTTCGATTACCCACAACCGCGGTTGTTTCGGCGCGTGTAATTTTTGCTCAATAGCCTATCATCAGGGCAGGGCAGTAACCTGCCGTAGTAAAGAAAGCATAGTAAACGAAGCAAAATCTTTTTTAAATAACGAGCATTTCAAAGGCTATATCAGCGATGTCGGCGGACCTACTGCGAATTTCCGCATGCCCTCTTGTTCGTTGCAAAAGGAAGCGGGACTTTGCAAAGGCAAAAAATGCCTTGCACCGGAGCCATGCAGAAATTTAGAAGTATCCCACAAAGAATACCTTGAAATCCTGCGAGAACTGCGAAAGATAAATGGTATCAAAAAAGTCTTTATCCGTTCGGGAATTCGCTTTGATTATCTTATCGAAGACAAAGACGAAGAATTTTTTGATGAACTTGTAACTCACCACATCAGCGGACAACTCCGCGTTGCCCCCGAGCATTGTTCTTCTGCCGTTCTTGATAAAATGGGAAAACCCTACATAGAATCCTACAAACGCTTTTCCAAAAAGTTTTATGAAAAAACAAAAAGGGCGAAGAAAGAACAGTACATTGTACCGTATCTGATGAGTTCACACCCCGGCAGTACCTTAAAAGACGCCGTGGAACTTGCCCTGTTTTTGAAGAAAGAGCGGATTTTTCCCGACCAGGTGCAGGATTTTTACCCAACACCGGGAACCGTTTCAACCTGTATGTATTACACGGGGCTTGACCCATATACATTAGAAGAAGTGTATGTCCCGAAGTCAAAGCACGAAAAGGCTATGCAAAGAGCACTGTTACAGTATTATGTAAAAGAAAACAAAGAACTTGTAACAGAAGCACTTTGCAAAGTGCATAGACAAGACCTGATAGGGAACAACGAGCACTGTCTTATCAATGCACCAAAGTCTTTGGTTGAAAAATATTCAAAGGGACAAAAGAAAAAAACAACAAAATATAAAAGCAGAAAAAGAAAATAGTCACTTGACCTTTTTCTGTTTTGCAGATATACTGAATCTATTATCACCTTGGAGGAAACCAAAATGGGAGTATATGAGGAACTTGTAGCGAGAGGACTTATCGCACAGGTAACAGATGAAAAAGAAATCAGAGAACTTGTCAACAACGGCAAAGCAGTGTTTTATATCGGCTTTGACCCAACAGCTGACAGCCTTCATGTAGGCCACTTTATGGCTCTGTGCCTTATGAAGCGCCTGCAAATGGCAGGAAACAAGCCGATTGCACTTATCGGCGGCGGTACTGCAATGATAGGCGACCCATCGGGCAGAACCGATATGCGCCAGATGATGACAAAAGAAACAATAGAACATAATGTATCTTGTTTTAGAGAGCAAATGAGCAAATTTATCGACTTTTCCGATGATAAGGCTCTTATGGTCAATAATGCCGATTGGCTTTTAGACCTCAATTATGTTGAAGTTTTGCGTGAAGTCGGCGCTTGCTTCTCTGTCAACAATATGCTTCGTGCCGAGTGTTACAAACAGCGTATGGAAAAGGGACTTTCTTTTCTTGAATTTAACTATATGATAATGCAGTCCTACGATTTCTATGCTTTGTATCAGAAGTACGGCTGTAATATGCAGTTCGGCGGAGACGACCAGTGGAGCAATATGCTCGGCGGTACCGAACTTATCAGAAGAAAACTCTCAAAAGACGCCTACGCAATGACAATAAATCTTTTGCTTAATTCCGAAGGCAAAAAAATGGGAAAAACACAAAAGGGTGCAGTATGGCTTTCAGCCGAGAAGACTTCACCTTTCGAGTTTTACCAGTATTGGCGTAATGTCGATGACGCCGATGTTATCAAATGTATGAAAATGCTCACTTTCCTCTCTCTTGACGAAATCGAAGAGTATGCAAAGTTAGAGGGCAGCGAGATTAACAAAGCAAAAGAAGTCCTTGCCTTTGAACTTACTAAACTTATTCACGGTGAGGAAGAGGCAACAAAGGCGCAGGAAGGCGCAAGAGCATTGTTTGTATCGGGAAATGATACCGAGAATATGCCCTCTACCACATTGTCTGATGATGATTTCACAGAAGGCGAAATTTCCGTTCTCGATTTGCTGATAAAATGTTCTCTTATCCCGTCAAAAGGTGAAGGCAAACGCCTTATTACTCAAGGCGGTGTTTCGATTGACGATGCGAAAGTAACCGAAATTTTTGCAAAACTTTCACTAAAAGATTTCGAAAAAGGTTATGTAGTAATCAAAAAGGGCAAAAAGGTTTTCCACAAAGCCGTAAAATAAATTTTATATAAAGGGGTACATAAGTTATGAAAAAGTTTTTTGCAGAATTTAAAGAATTTGCACTTCGTGGCAATGTAATGGACTTGGCAGTCGGCGTTATCATCGGTGCTGCTTTCCAAAACATCGTAACCGCATTTATCGACAACCTGATTATGCCGTTTATCGGTTTGCTCACAGGCGGTATCGATTTTACAGAGCAGTTTTTGATTTTGAAACTGCCCGAGGGCGTAGATGCATCCATGGTAACATCGGCAAATGCAGCCGAACTCGGAGTATCAATCTGGGGTTATGGTGCATTTATCACAGCCGTTATCAACTTCATCATTATGGCATTTGTAGTTTTCCTTTTGGTTAAAGGCATCAACAAACTTACTTCTATCAGCAAGAAACCCGAAGAAGAGCCTGCACCTACTACAAAGAAATGTCCGTATTGTAAATCCGAAATTGATATCGAAGCAACAAAATGCCCGCATTGTATTTCCGATTTAAGTGCAGAAGATTAAATTTGCATAAGAAAAGCCCTCCGTTTGACGGAGGGCTTAAATTTTTATTTACTGGAATCTGTGGTGTTTGTTGCGTTTCATTTTCTTCTTTTCGCGAGCATATACAATGATGAATGTGATTGTCATAACTAAAATCATTGCAGCAAGCAAGAGAATAAACTGGAAGTTATTTCCGTTTTTATCAGCCGAGAATCCAAGCGAATCAGTAACGCCGGAAAGAGCCTTTTGAGAAAGTTCGTTTGTCTTGAGGTCTGCTTCGGTGTTTGCTATTCTTGTAGCAACCTGTGTTTCTTTCTGAACTTTAACTTCCTGTGTTGCTTCTTCGTGGTGCGGATTTACTTTTGCCTCGTCGGAGAAGAGAACGGTGTATGTGAACTTGTCAACTTCACCTGATTGAGTAATACCGTTTGCACCTTGGAAAGTCTTAACTGCTTTTTCTGTAGCAGTACCGAAAGAACCGTCTGCTTCACCTTCTAAATATTCAAGGGTGATAAGTCTTTCCTGAACATCAGCAACTTTTTCATCAAAGTCGCCGTTTTTGAGGACTGTAAATTCTTTTTCCTCTTGGCCTTTTTCTTCTTCGGCTTCTTCCGATGTTTGTGCTACTTCTTCATCGTCTTTTTTGCTGATGCTAAGGACTTCTTTGTAAGAAGGTGCATCGTCTGCATAAAGGTAGTCAACATCACTTCCTGCAATTCCGTCAGGTGTAAGTCCAGCAGCCTTTTGGAAGAGCATAAATGCTTTTTCGGTTTGTTCACCGAAGTCACCGTCTATAAGACCTGTATAGTAGCCAAGGTCATAAAGTCTTTGCTGAAGTTTTTCTACTTTTGCTCCTGTTGAGCCTTTTTTAAGAACATTAGAAGTTGACTGCTGTGATGATTGACTCTCAGATGATGAACTGTTGCTCGACGGTGCATTTGATGAGACACCGTCAGAGTCGAAGTAATATGTAACACCGTCTATTGTTTTAGAAGTATCAGAGAGGTATTCGCCGTCTTCATAGTAGAAGTATTCGCCCTGGAATTTTTCCCAGCCTGTTGAAGGGTAGGAGACACCGGGAACTTTAAAGTAGTTAGTCCAATGATGACTGTACGCAGATTCATAGCATACGCCGTATTCATCACCGCGGGCATCAACAGCCATACCGCCGCCGACATAAACGCCGACATGACCTGGCTGGAAAAGTCCGAGACCGTGAATATTCGGAATACCGCTTGATACAGAGCCTCTGTATGATGAGTTATAGTACTGGTCGTCGCCGCCTCTGTTACCGCCGGCATAAGAATAAATAAGTCCGGAACAGTCAACTGCACCGGCAGAAGAACCGCCGTAAACATAACTCCAACCTTCGTTGTATGCTTTGAGTGCCCACGAAGCAAGACCGGTACCTGTACCGCTTGCCGAGAAGCTCGTAGTTGTCATAACACATACTGTAGTTAATACTGCAACAATAATGAGTATTGAAATAATCCTTTTCGTAATCTTCAAGATATAACCTCCAATATAATCGGAATAATACGTCGTAAGTAAAAATTTCAAATCAAATATTGGTAACAAATTTGTCATTATTATATCAAAGAATTATGAACAATTCAAGTACATGGGGTAAAATAATGCTAAAATACCAATAAAATTCAAAGTTCGTTCATAATTTTATACAACAAATACAAAAATCCAGTCAAAATTAACGGTTACAACTTGTAATTTATTTATTCATTTTTCGAAAAATATGACAAGTGGGATAATAAATGACAATTCTAATTTAGAAAAATAAAGCAAAAAATTACTTATTTTTTTATGATAATAGGGAATTACAGGCAAGGTTTTCTATGCTATACTGAATTTGAGGGATGATTATGAACAAAGTTGAAAAGCGAAAACTCTTTTCTGCGCTCGACCTTATTTGCATAGCGGTTGTAATTTTGATTACCGTTATGTGCTTTATATTGCCGTTTCAAAAAAGCGATGAACTTATCGCCGTAGTGAGAATAAAAGGTGAAGTGGTCGATAGGGTAGAACTGTCAAAAATTACGGATACATATGAAAAAGAATATCTCGGTGATATGAAAGTAACGGTTGAGTATTCTCCTGACGGCGTGTCCGTTCTTTCTTCCGAATGTCCCGATAAGCTTTGCGTTCATACGGGAAAAATCAAAAATATCGGTGCGTCTTCTGTTTGTCTGCCTGCAAAAGTATCCCTATCGATTGAAGGCAAAACAGATTCAGCCGACGCGATAGCAAGGTGATAATATGAAAGAAACTAAATCATCTGATACATTATATATAACACAAACTGCCCTAGTTGCTTCTATTGCACTTGTCCTTTCCTATATAGAAATGCTCATCCCCGACATTCCTTTTCTTTTGCCCGGAATGAAGTTGGGACTTTCCAACATTGCCGTTATGTTTGCTTTGTCGGTATTGAATTTGCCAAGTGCCTTGTTTGTCTGCCTTGTCAAAGCATTTTTTGCTCTTATAATGCGTGGCTTTACTGCATTTTTGATGAGCCTTTGCGGCGGCGTTTTGAGTTGCCTTGTAATGTTTTTGCTGTTATCGGCAAAGAAAATGCGTTTTGGTTATATCGGTATCGGTATTTCGGGAGCATTTTTTCACAACTTCGGGCAACTGCTTGTTTCTGTAGCGCTTACCGATAAAACGGTTTTTGCATATACGCCCGTCCTTTGCGTTTCTGCTTTGGTAACAGGAACACTTACCGCAATAGTTTTGTATCTTGTTATGCCCGCTGTTACAAAAACTAAACTTTTTTACAGCCAAAATTCCTCTATGGAATGAAGAAGCCTTTATTATTCTTTCTGGCAAAATAAGATTAAAATATTGTAATAATAAATATGAATTTGTTACTTGAAAACCACTATATATTGTGTTAATATTCTAACTGTAGCCAACATAATGTGATTATTTAGGACATAAAATTTCGTGAAAGGGGATAATATTATGACAGTTACAGTTAAAGGCGGAACAATGCCGCAAGCAGAAATCGATGCGTATGTAAAATCTTTGAAAGAGGCTAATCCCGACAAGTATATCACTTCGGTTGAATTTACAGTTGACGGTGAATTTGTTGATATGAATTATACATATGACAATGTTCCTTTCGAAAGAATAAGAAGAATTACCGGTTATCTTGTAGGAACAGTTGACCGTTTCAACGATGCAAAGCGTGCCGAGGTTGAAGACAGAGTAAAACATTCACTCGATTGCGGTACTGCTCTCGAAGAAATTGCATGATTTTTCGGCGGTTTGATTTCAAACCGCTTTTTTATTGACAAATTTCCTGTGTAGATGTATTATAATAAAAAATAAATATACCACTTATCAAGAGCGACTGAGGGACAGGCCCTGTGAAGTCCGGCAACCTGCATTTGTAAGGTGCTAAATCCTGCGGTAAATCCGAAAGATGAGTTTTATCTCCGTTCGGTTTACCGAACGGTATTTTTTTGTTTTGTATAGAAATGGGGAAGATATATGGCTAAACACTTTTTTACTTCCGAATCGGTAACGGAAGGACATCCCGACAAATTATGCGACAGAATTTCCGATTCTGTTTTGGATGCTATTTTTGAAAAAGACAAATTTGCTCATGTTGCGTGCGAAACCACAGCAACAACAGATACAGTAAATATTATGGGCGAGATTTCTGCCGATTGCGATATAGATGTTGAAAAAATCGCAAGAGAAGCAATAAGATTTATCGGTTACGACAGCGACGGCATCGGCTTTAATTGTGATACCTGCACAGTTAATATAATGCTTGATAAACAGTCGCCCGATATCGCTATGGGCGTAAACAGTTCAATAGAGAACCGTGAGGGCGAATCTGACGACGATTCTCTTATCGGTGCAGGTGACCAGGGAATGATGTTCGGCTTTGCTTGTGACGAAACAGAAGAACTTATGCCTTTGTCGATTTCCCTTGCTCATAAATTGTCAAAGAAATTGACCGAAGTCCGCAAGAACGGTACTCTTACATATTTGCGTCCCGACGGAAAAAGTCAGGTAACCGTTGAATACGACGACGATAAAATTAAGCGTATTGATACCGTTGTTATCTCAACCCAGCACGATGAAAAGGTATCTCTCGAGCAGATAAGAAAAGATATCATCGAATTTGTAATCAAGCCTGTTATTCCCGCAGAATTACTAGATGATGATACAAAGATTTTTGTAAATCCGACAGGACGCTTTGTAGTCGGCGGTCCTAACGGCGACAGTGGACTTACCGGCAGAAAGATTATTGTAGACACCTACGGCGGTTTTGCCCGTCACGGCGGCGGAGCATTCTCCGGAAAAGACCCGACAAAAGTTGACCGTAGTGCCGCTTATTTTGCTCGCTATATCGCAAAGAATGTAGTAGCCGCAGGACTTGCCAAAATGTGCGAAGTTCAACTTGCCTATGCAATAGGTGTTGCAAAACCAGTTTCCGTTATGGTTGAATCTTTCGGAACATCTAAATATACAAATGAGCAGTTAGCAAATGCAGTTATAAAAGTTTTCGACTGCCGTCCTGCATCTATTATCCGCGAACTTAATCTGCGTAACATCAAATATGCACCGTTGTCTTCATACGGTCATATGGGACGCGAAGACCTGAATGTTAAATGGGAAGACACCGACAAAACAGAACAACTCATAGAAGCAGTAAAATCCTTGTGATAAACAAAACTCACCCTATGATTTCATAAGGTGAGTTTTTCATAATGCCGTGCATTATGTAGTTGTAAGGCCGAACGAAACGGAAATTGCCTCGTTTATCGCTTTCATACTGTTATCGGGAACAGTCCCCATCTTTTCTTTAAGTCGTTTTTTGTCTATTGTTCTGACTTGTTCCAATAGCACAACCGAGTCTTTAGAAAGACCGCCCGAATTTGCACCGAGTGCAATATGAGTAGGCAGTTTTGCTTTTGTCTGCTGGCTTGTGATAGCCGCCGCGATAACCGTAGGCGAATACCTGTTTCCGATGTCATTTTGTACGATAAGTACAGGGCGTATTCCGCCTTGCTCACTTCCGATAACGGGTGATAAATCAGCGTAGTAAATATCTCCACGCTTCACATTCATATTATCTTCACTCCAAGATTTCCTAAGTTACTAATATTCTTGACCTGTTTTTGTCTTTTATACTTAGTACATAGTATTTTGGAATATAGATTTTTGTGCCTTTGATTTGCGACAAGATAACCTAATCTTTTTATTGTATGTATAAGAAGGTGAATAGTTTTGATATATCTTGATATAATATCCTGCTCGGTAACTTTGATTCTAGAAGCACTGTTACTTTTTATTTCACTAAAATCACTTGTAAAAACAAGGCGAAAAACCCTCTACGATTTTTCAAATGTTGGCTATCTTTCTTTTGCCGTATTCCTTGCTTTTGTTTTGTTGATTACCATATGGAGTATAGCTGAGTCATTTGTAGCAAACCCCTATGAATTAAGCAGTTTTCAGCATATTATCGGAGGTTTTTCCAATATTTCACAAAGATTTACTATCTGCATTTTGCCGTTTGTACTTGTGTTATTTCTTCTTGTGTCTGTTTCGAATGTTGTACTTTTATTTCGTGAGGGACGCTCATGGAAAAATCTTCTCGGAACATTTCTCGGCTTGTTCTTTATTTTCGTTACTTTGACTGTCCCTGTTTCGTGGGATGTAGTATACGAAAGAATTATTTTCCCGATTTATCTGTCGGGTGTAGAATATGTTATCATTTTTGATTTCGGTATTCCTCTGTTTATCTCGGGTGTTATCTGCCTTTTGGAATGTATTATGCTCGGACTTATTATCTACGGATACAAGGCAGCACGCCATATCCCCGAGTATGACAAAGATTATATAATCATTTTAGGTTGCCAGATTTCAAAAGATAATAAGCCATTGCCGTTGTTGCGTGGCAGAATTGACCGCGCCGTTGAATTTGCAGAAAATCAGTACGAAAAAACCGGCAAAACATTGAAATTCGTTGTATCAGGCGGTAAAGGTAACGATGAAAGAATTTCCGAAGCCGAAGCAATGAGAAATTATCTTCTTGAAAAAGGCATATCGGAAGACAGAATTTTAGTAGAGAATAAATCAAAAAACACCTTTGAAAATATGCAGTTCTCAAAAGCATTGATAGAAAAAGAAAACAAAGAAGCAAAAGTTGCGTTCTGCACTACAAATTACCATGTTTTCCGTAGCGGAATATTTGCAATAAATGTCGGTTTGGAACCGGAGGGAATAGGAAGCAAAACAAAATGGTACTTTTGGCCGAACGCCTTTGTCAGAGAATATATTGCTATGCTTTATCAACGCAAAAAACGCTTTATCCCGACAATAATAATTATGCTGTTGTTCTGTCTTCTTATCGGCTTTTTGTGTTATGCTTCTCACCAGTTGATGTAGAATTTTCAAAGTAGGGCAGAATAGTATTGTAAAACAGATAAACTTTTGAAGTTGTAAGAATGGTATTGTAAATTCGATAAAGTTTTGATATAATGAAAAGCGAATAAGTTTCCGTAGCTCAGTTGGATAGAGCGACCGCCTCCTAAGCGGTAGGCCGGAGGTTCGAATCCTCTCGGGAACGCCAACAAAAAAATCTCTTTTGTCATCAGACAAAAGAGATTTTTTTGAACGATGTGTTTCGCAAGCGAAACGAGATATGCCTGTCAGCGTGATGCTTGACTTCGTCAAGTGATGTGTCTGTGGACATTATTGAACACATCACATCACTTTTGCTTAGCAAAATATCACTATGGCGTAAGCCATATCATCACTGTGCCAAAGGCACAACATCGTTTGAAATATGAACGATTATCATTACGCGTTAGCGTGAGTTTTTCACAAAACAGATTTATCTTGAATAAAAAAATATCCTGTTGTATAATTTTTATATTAAGTTTTAGGAGCGGATTATGGATATTGTTTTTGCCAAAAGGGAAGATGTATCGGACATCTTGAAATTTATCAAGGAACTTGCCGAGTATGAAAAGATGGCAGATGAAGTTGTCGCAGACGAAAAGACACTGGAACATTGGCTTTTCGATTTAAAAAAAGCAGAAGTTATTTTTGCTGTAGAAGACGGCAAAAAAGTCGGCTTTGCTTTATTCTTTCATAATTTTTCGACATTCTTAGGCAGAGCGGGAATTTATCTCGAAGACCTGTTTGTTTTGCCTGAATACAGGGGAAAAGGCTATGGAAAAGCCTTACTCACTAAACTTGCTCAAATAGCCGTAGAACGTGGTTGCGGACGGCTTGAATGGTGGTGCCTTGACTGGAACACCCCGAGCATAGAATTTTATAAATCTATGGGTGCAGTCCCGATGACCGATTGGACAACTTACCGCATAACAGGAAAAACGTTGGAAGATATGGCAAAATAATATGTTCTTTTTATTTGGTTCGATTCCAATAGTCTCCACCAAGATATAAAGCTCGATTATATCTTTTTTATCTTTGCTATTTAAGAATTTCAGAATTTTAAGTTGAATTTTACGAATAATTATGTTATAATAATAACAACGATATTTAGGAGGTGCTGTTATGCCGAATATAAAGCCTGTTTCCGACTTGCGAAATTACAACGAGGTTCTCCGTGAAATCGCTGAGGGTGAACCTGTCTATTTAACAAAAAACGGCAGAGGAAAATATGTTATCATTGATATTGATGAATTTGACAAAGCAAAAGCTACTTTACGCCTGTTTAGTGAATTGTCAAAGGGTGAGGAATCTGCCCAAAAAGACGGTTGGATTTCTTTTGATGATGCTGTCGGAAAGCTTGGTGTATAAATGGCAGAGATTAAGTTTTCACCGGAATCTTTGCGCGATTTGCGAGAAATCAGTGAATATATTTCACAAGAACTTGAAAATCCGCTTGCTGCCGATAATACTATACGAAAAATTATTGAAAGAATTAAAACTCTTTCTGATTTTCCAAATATAGGAAATCCTATTTCTTCTGTTATAAATATTGAGACTAATTATCGCTATCTTGTTTGTGAGAACTATTTATCATTTTATCGTGTAGAAAACGATACAGTATATATTGTTCGTGTTTTATACGGTGGACGAAACTATATTGAAATACTGTTTGGAAAACAAGAATAAAATTTCAAATTCATTGTAAAACGCCGAAAACCCAAAAGGTTTTCGGCGTTAATTTTATCCGTTTTTATCAGCCTGTGTTTCGCAGTAAATACAGCGATAAATCCCTTTCTTTTCATCAGTAAGGTGGAAGATATGTTTGAGTTCCTGCTCAGTTTGAGTGATGCAACGCGGGTTTTTGCACTTAATTACATCTGTCAACTGCCTTGGCATCTCAATTGAATATTTGTTGACTTTCACGCCGTCTTTGATAATGTTTACAGTAGCCTGCGGGTCAACATAGCCGATAACATCAAGGTCTATGGAAATATCTGCATCAATTTTGATGATATCTTTTTTACCTATCTTTTTGCTTGTTGCATTTTTGATGATAGCAACCGAAGCATCAACATTATCGAGGTGCAGAAGCTCATAAAGTTTCATACCGTAGCCTGCGGTAATATGGTCAATAACAATACCGTTTTGGATTGAGTCTATATTCATATTGTGCCTGCCTCCTCTAATAATTTGAGTATCAGTGCCATACGCATATATTTTCCGTTAAGTGCCTGCTTGAAGTAGCACGCACGCGGGTCAGAGTCAATCTCAACGCTGATTTCGTTAACTCTGGGCAAGGGGTGCAAAATCGAAAGGTCGGATTTTGCATTTTTGAGTTTTTCTTTAGTAAGTATATAACTGTCTTTGAGCCTTAAATAATCTTCTTCGTTGAAGAAACGCTCACGCTGTACTCTTGTCATATATAAAATGTCAAGTTTTCCGATTGAGCCTTCAAGGTCGGTTGTCTGTTCATAGGGAATATTGTTCTTTCTCAAAACATCTTTTTTGACATAACTCGGAAGTTTTAATTCTATTGGAGAAATAAGAACGAAATTTATATTCTTATATCTTGCAAGAGCGTTGATGAGCGAATGAACAGTTCTGCCGAATTTAAGGTCACCGCAAAGACCGATAGTAAGGTTATCAAAACGACCTTTCTCACGGTAGATTGTAAGCAAGTCCGCTGTTGTCTGTGTCGGGTGACAGTGTCCGCCGTCGCCCGCGTTGATAAGCGGAACATCAGCGTTGTTAGCCGCTACCAAAGCCGCACCTTCTTTAGGATGGCGCATGGCGATGATATCGGCATAACAAGACACAACTTTCGCTGTATCTGCAACACTTTCGCCCTTTGCTGCAGAAGAAGATGCCGCACTCGACATTGAAATAACATGACCGCCGAGTTCGTACATAGCCGCCTCAAAACTCATTCTCGTTCTTGTTGACGGTTCAAAAAAGAGTGTAGCAAGTTTTTTGCCGTCGCAGATATGAGCGTACTTTTGCGGATTATCAATTATATCAAGCGAGGTTTGTATAAGTTCGTCGATGTCTTCCGGTGACAGGTCGACAATATCTATGACACTTTTCATATTATGCTCCTATCCAAGATTCGTCAGAAGGATTGTTCCTAAATGCGATAAGTCTCTTGATGTCTTCTTGTTTGATATATCCTTCTTCTGCGGCAACAACCGCGATTGTATCAAAGTCGGTAAGAGAGATGTTCTTGACATTTGCATCAGCCATTCTGTCAAGACCTTTTTGCATACCGTAGGTGAATATTGAAACAATGCCGAGCACCTCTGCACCTGCTTTGCGAAGAACATTTACAACTTCAAGAACAGAGCCGCCTGTAGAAATAAGGTCTTCAACAACGACAACCTTTTGACCTTTTTCGAGTTTACCCTCGATTTGGTTTTGTCTGCCGTGGTCTTTTGCACCCGAGCGAACATATCCCATCGGAAGTCCCATAATGTGACCTGTGATTGCGGCGTGGGCAATACCTGCGGTTGAAGTACCCATAAGCACTTCTGCATCGGAATAATTTTCTTTAATAAGTTGTGCAAGTCCGTTTTCGACATCAGTTCTTACATCCGGCGCGGTAAGTGTAAGACGATTATCACAGTAAACAGGGCTTTTAATTCCGCTTGCCCAAGTAAAAGGCTTGTCGGGGCTGAAAAATACAGCCTTGATTTTCAGCAAATCTTTTGCAATAAGTTTTTTGTAATCCATAGTATCTATCTCCTTAATCTAAAAATTCTTTGATACAGCGTTCATAAGCCGCAACAGGGTTTTCTGCTGCTGTAATCGGTCTGCCGACTACGATATAGTCAGAGCCGATTTCTTTTGCCTGTGCTGGTGTCATAACGCGCTTTTGGTCGCCGATATCACCGTCTGCAAAGCGAACACCGGGGGTAACGGTGAGAAAATCTTTTCCGCAGATATCATGCACCTTCTGTGCTTCAAGCGGCGAACATACAACGCCGTCGAGTCCTGCGTCCTTTGCGTTTTTTGCGTAGTGCATAACAACCTTGTCGATAGGCTCTTTGATGAGCAAATCTTTTTCCATAGACTCCTGGTCGGTGGAAGTAAGTTGAGTAACGGCGATAAGTAGCGGGCGTGTGCCGTCTTCTCTTGTCAATCCTTCAAGGGCTGCTTTCATCATATTGATTGTTCCGCCTGCGTGAAGGTTACATATATCTACATCGAGGTTAGATAATACCGCCATAGATTTTTTTACTGTATTCGGAATGTCGTGAAGTTTGAGGTCGAGGAAAATCTTGTGACCTCTCTTTTTGATTTCTTTTACAATGCTTGGACCTTCTGCATAGAAAAGTTCCATACCGATTTTGACGAAAGGCTTTCTTCCCGAAAACTTGTCAAGAAAATCAAAAGTTTGTTTAGCACTTGCAAAATCGCAAGCGACTATAACATCTTTGCCCATATTAAACTCCTCCTATAATATCTTTTAAATTATTTATGTTGTACTTGTCCATTGTTGATTCAAGATTATTTATTATTTCAAGTGAAGCGGTAGGGTTAATAAGATTAGCAGCCCCGACTTCAACAGCGGTAGCACCCGCAAGCATCATTTCGATAACATCTTCCGCACTTGATACACCGCCCATTCCGACAACGGGAATATTAACAGCCTTTGCAACCTGGTAAACCATTCTAAGTGCAACAGGGAAGATAGCAGGCCCCGAAAAACCGCCCATTGTATTTGCAATAACAGGTTTCTTTGTCTTTAGGTCAATTCTCATACCGAGCAAAGTATTTATAAGGCTGATACCGTCAGCACCTGCATCTTCACACGCTTTTGCAATTGATACGATATCCGTAACATTCGGCGAAAGTTTTACGATAACGGGTTTTGTGGTAACTTTTTTAACCGCTTTGACAACTTCGCTTGCCGAATTTGGATTTGTGCCAAACGACATACCGCCGTTATGAACATTCGGGCAACTGATGTTGACTTCAAGCCATCCGACCTGTTCTTCTTTGTCAAGCTTTTCGCAGGTGTAGGCGTAGTCATCAACAGAAAAACCGCTGACATTCGCCATGACGGGTTTATTAAAACATTTTTTCAGCTTCGGCAGTTCTTCGCTGATAACTTTTTCAACACCCGGATTTTGAAGTCCGACAGAATTTATCATACCCGCAGTGCATTCTGCAATTCTCGGAGTGGGATTGCCGAAACGAGATTCTTTTGTAGTTCCTTTGAAAGAGAAAGTTCCGAGTTTGTTTATGTCAAAAATTTCGGCAAATTCGTAGCCGAATCCGAATGTACCCGACGCGGGTATTACAGGATTTGAAAGAGTAATACCGCAAAGGTCAACTTCTAATCTTCCCATAGTATTTCCTCCTTTTTAAGCACAGGGCCGTCTTTGCAAATTCGCTTGTATCCTGTAATCGTTTTGCACGAACATCCCATACAAGCACCGAAACCGCATCCCATTCTTTCTTCAAAACTGAATTGTCCCGATGTGTCTGTGCTTTTGTAAACTGCTTTGAGCATCGGCTCAGGACCGCAGGTGTAAAAGTAGGAGTATCCATTCTTTATCGCGTTTGTGACAAAACCTTTTATTCCGTAACTGCCGTCAACCGTGGTAACAGATACATCGCACCCGAGTTTCTTGAATTCATTTTCATAGAAAACTTCCGATTTTTTATTAAAGCCGAGTATAACGCTGACTTTCTTATTCTGTTTTATAAGTTCTTTTGCAAGAAGATAGAGCGGAGGCACTCCGACACCGCCGCCGATAAGC
The DNA here is from genome assembly GCA_018065465.1 of Candidatus Ruminococcus equi. Classification (GTDB taxonomy): domain Bacteria; phylum Bacillota; class Clostridia; order Oscillospirales; family Acutalibacteraceae; genus Ruminococcoides; species Ruminococcoides equi. The sequence continues at coordinate 22,041 of JAGHTC010000058.1, read as the reverse complement.
AGGGGAGTTTCCCCCGAAAGTGAGGTGTCGTATCCGTTTCCAAGTCCCGTAAGTACAGATAATTTTTCTCCCTTTTGCATTTTAGATAGAATTTCCGTACCCTTGCCGACAACCTTGTAGATAATCGTAACCGAGTTTTCGTCCTTGCCACAAACCGAGATAGGTCTGCGAAGATAAAGCGAATCAATTTTGATATTGATAAACTGTCCCGGTGTTGTGATATCCGACACATCACCTGTTAACTTCATTTGAAAAACATCGTCGGTTAAGGGAAAGTTTTCATAAATTTCAAATACAGAGTCTTTCATATTTACTCCTTACGCATCTATTGTTGAGATAGTGAGAGTTGTTTCTTCCAAAACATCAAGAAGAACTTTTACCGTATCAAGAGAGGTAAAAATAGTGGTGTTGTTTTCGGTAGCAAGTCCGCGGATTTTCATACCGTCGCTTGCTTGTGAAGTTGAAGCAAAATCTCTTGTGTTGATAAGATAGGCGATATGTCCCTGACGAATGGCATTCGGAATTTCTTCGCTTTCATCGCTGATTTTGCAAAGCACATGAGTTTTTACTCCGTTGTCAATAAGAAACTTTGCTGTACCCGTAGTTGCCTGAATATTAAATCCGAGGTTATAAAATCTTTTGATAAGCGGTAAGGCTTCTTCTTTGTCTTTATCTGCTATTGTAGCAAGTACTGTTCCGTATTTTTTCACTTTTGTTCCCGAAGCCTGAAGTGCTTTAAATAGCGCACGGTTTAGTTTGTTATCGTAACCGATTGCTTCACCTGTTGACTTCATTTCCGGTGAAAGGTAGGCATCAAGGCCTTTGATTTTATTGAAAGAAAATACCGGTACTTTTACATAGTATCTTTCTTTTTCCTGCGGATAAAGTGTGAAAATTCCCTGTTCTTTCAAAGTCTTTCCGAGGATAACATCTGTTGCGATATCTGCAAGAGAATATCCTGTCGATTTCGAGAGGAAAGGAACAGTTCTTGATGAACGCGGGTTTACTTCGATAATATATACATCGTCATTTTTGTCTACAATAAACTGAATGTTGTAAAGTCCGACAATACCGATTCCAAGTCCCAGTTTCTTTGCATATTGCAGGATGATTCCCTTAACTTTATCGCTGATACTGTAAGTCGGATAAACGCTTATCGAGTCGCCCGAGTGGATACCCGTTCTTTCAACAAGTTCCATAATGCCGGGTACAAAAACATCAACCGAGTCGCAGATTGCGTCAACTTCGACTTCTTTTCCTTGGATATATTTATCAACTAAAACAGGCTTGTCCGTGTCGATTTCAACAGCGGTTTTGAGGTAGTGACGGAGTTGTTCTTCGTTTGCAACAATCTGCATAGCACGACCGCCCAAAACAAATGACGGACGAACCAAAACAGGATAGCCGATTTCTTTTGCGGCTTTGATACCGTCTTCAATGTTAGTAACAGCCTGACCTTTCGGTTGTGGAATATTAAGTTCATCAAGTATCTTTTCAAAACTGTCGCGGTTTTCTGCGCGCTCAATAGCATCACAGTCGGTACCGATGATTTTTACACCGCGGTCATAAAGCGGTTTTGCAAGGTTTATTGCCGTCTGTCCGCCCAGTGATGCAATTACGCCGATTGGGTTTTCAAAGTCGATAATCGCCATAACATCTTCGGGAGTAAGCGGCTCAAAGTAAAGTTTGTCGGCAGTTGTGTAGTCGGTAGATACCGTTTCGGGGTTGTTGTTGATGATAATAGCTTCATATCCCGCTCTGCGTATAGTCTGTACAGCGTGAACGGTTGAATAGTCAAATTCAACACCTTGACCGATACGGATAGGACCTGCACCGAGTACAACAATTTTCTTTTTGTCTGTTAATCGTGAATCATTCTTACCGCTGTAAGATGAGTAGAGATATGCAATATATTTACCTGTATGCAGGGTGTCAACCATACGAAATACAGGAACAATACTGTTTTCTTTTCTCATATTATAAACATCAATTTCGGGAACATTCCAAAGAGTCGAGATATATTCATCCGAAAATCCCATAACTTTTGCACTTTTCAAAACTTCAATATTGTTGATATTGCTTTTCAAAGTGTTTTCCATATCAACGATTTTTTTGAAAGACTCAAGGAATAATTCGGTAATCATTGTGACTTCGTGAATTTTCTTTATATCTGCATTTCTGCGCAAAAGTTCAAATACAGCATAGACATTGTCAGCCTTGAATTCTTCGAGATATTTATAGAGTTCGTCGTCCGAAAAACTGTCGAATTTTTCAAGATAAAAGTGACAAACACCTGTTTCCAACGAACGAACGGATTTGAGCATACATTCTTCAAGATTTGAGCCGATACCCATAACTTCGCCAGTTGCCTTCATCTGTGTTCCGAGTGTGTTCAAAGCGGTAGTAAATTTATCAAATGGGAAGCGGGGGAATTTTGCAACAATGTAGTCAAGTTTTGGCTCGTTATCGGCAGTACCGCCTGCAACCGCAATTTCAGATAGAAGCATGCCGACAGCAACTTTTGCCGTTACTCTTGCTATCGGGTATCCGCTTGCTTTTGATGCAAGTGCCGACGAACGCGAAACTCGGGGATTTACTTCGATAAGGTAGTATTCGCTTGTGTTAGGATTGAGAGCAAACTGTACATTACATCCGCCCTCGATTTTCAGTTCACGAATAATTTTAATTGCACTGTCGTTTAGCATTTTGAGGTCTTTGTCTGAGAGTGAAAGTATAGGAGCAACAACAATACTATCGCCTGTATGAACGCCGACAGGGTCAACATTTTCCATACCGCAGATAGTAATTGCGTTATCATTTGCGTCACGCATAACTTCAAATTCGATTTCCTTGTAACCGCGAACGCTTTTTTCAATAAGCACCTGATTAACAGGAGAAAGTTTGAAAGCGTTTATTCCGATTTCAACAAGTTCTTCTTCATTGTAAGCAAAGCCGCCGCCTGTACCGCCTAAGGTAAAAGCAGGACGCAAAACAACAGGATATCCGATTTCTTTTGCCGCAATCTTTGCTTCTTCAAGATTATATGTGATTTGTGACGGGATAACAGGCTCGCCGATAGATTGACACATTTCTTTGAAAAGTTCTCTGTCTTCTGCTCTCTTTATGCTCTCGCTTGAAGTGCCGAGAAGTTCAACTTCACATTCTTTTAAAATGCCCTTTTTCTCAAGTTGCATAGCAAGGTTAAGTCCTGTTTGACCGCCTATTCCGGGGACGATAGCGTCGGGACGCTCATATCGTAGAATTTTTGCAATATATTCAAGAGTAAGAGGCTCCATATAAACCTTATCGGCGATTGAAGTATCTGTCATTATCGTAGCGGGATTGGAGTTGCAAAGAATAACTTCGTATCCCTCTTCTTTTAGTGCAAGACAAGCCTGTGTGCCTGCGTAGTCAAATTCAGCCGCCTGACCGATAACGATAGGACCAGAGCCGATAATCAGCACTTTTTTGATATCTTTTTTTTTTTGCCATTTTATCTATCTCCTAACATAGAATATACTTCTTTACCGTCTAATACGGTTTTAACACATCGTCCGAAAAGTTTTTCACCCTCAAACGGAGTTGCCTTTCCTTTTGATAAAAATTCTTCGGGATTAACCGTAAATTCTTCATCAAGATTCCATACGGTGTATGAATCATTAAACGGAATGTTAAAACGCTTTCTCGGATTTATTGCAATCAAATCTATCAACTTTTCAAGGCTGATGATGTTGGTTTTTACAAGTTTTGTATAAAGCAGGGGGAAGGCTGTTTCAATACCGACAATGCCGAAAGCAGAATTTGCTAACCCTTTTGATTTTTCATCAGCACTGTGCGGTGCGTGGTCGGTTGCTATCATATCAATTGTGCCGTCTTTAATGCCTTCTATCAGTGCATTCCTGTCTTCGATTGAACGCAAAGGCGGGTTCATCTTGAACTTACCGTCTTCTTTAAGGTCATTTTCAGTAAGCACAAGGTAGTGCGGTGCGGTTTCGCAGGTAACATTTACTCCGAGAGATTTTGCTTTTCTTATCAATTCAACACTTTCCTTGCACGAAATGTGGCACACATGATATGCACAGCCCGTTTTTTCACAAAGGAGTAAATCACGCTTTATAGGTGCATATTCACTTTCTGAACAAATACCTTTGTGATTATGCTCTTTTGCGTATATTCCGTCATGAATATAACCGCCGAAAAGCAGACTGTTATCTTCACAATGGGCAACGATTATTTTGCCGAGTTTCTTTGCTCTTTCCATAGCATTTAGCATCATTTTTTCTGATTGAACACCCCTGCCGTCATCGGAAAAAGCAATAACATATTGTGCCATACTTTCCATATCGGAAAGTTCTTCGCCCTTTTGTCCGACAGTAATAGCACCGTAGGGGTAAACATCAATCACAGCGTCTTTTTCAATAATCTGTCTTTGTACGTTTAAGTTTTCGAGTGAATCGGGAACGGGATTTAAGTTCGGCATAGTGCATACAGAAGTATATCCACCTCTTGCGGCTGCTTTTGAACCCGAAAGGATTGTTTCTTTATAAGAAAAACCCGGCTCACGAAAATGCACATGCACATCGCAAAAGCCGGGAAAAACGAAATAATTATTTAATGGCTCAAAGTCACCCGTAGCAACAGCGGGTGCAAAATCTTTGCAGTTATCATTTCTGAAAATAACCAAATTTCCGTTTTTAGCCATTTTATCCTCCAAAAAAAGTCTTGCCGAAACGGCAAGACTTAATCGCAACAAAACACGGAAAACAAAATTCTCCGAAAAGTGTAATATAAATCTTGCCGATATCACGGTATCGACTTAAAGATTATTTTATCTACACGCTAATATACCATATATCGCTTTCTTTGTCAATGACATAAAAGAATTATACAATATATTTATAAAGTTATCCGTAGTGGCTCATATCGGGAACGGGAACGGGCCTTGTCTTGTCAAAAACTTCCTCAACATTGAAAAGGTCTTCGAGCAGTTCGGGTGAGTGGTACATCCTGTATCCGTCAAGATTTCTCCTGCTCATACGGAAGTATTTATCTCCCTTTTGTTGCCAGTAAATAGTTGAGTCAACAGGGCAGAAGACATGGAATCCTTTTGAGAGCAGATATGTGTATTTTTCGTTGTTTGAGTCGTATTCTTCAACACCGGCGATATCTCCGCCGTTTGCATAGATAAGGCAGTCTGTCTGACCGATTATCGGAGTAACTCTTGTAAGGAATTTCTCGGTATCTACTTTGATACGGTCCAAATCGGTGTTCGTCATATTTACATGCCCCCAAGAGTGCGAAGCAAATTCCCAGCCTGTTTCTTTCATTCTGTCTGCGACCTTAGTTGCTTCTTTGACTTCTTTGTCAAAGTCAAAGTCGGGAGTTCTGTTCAAAAATTGTTCTTGGTCGGGGTCAAGTTCATCTGCCGGACGGGTTTTGTAAACTTCATCTGTACGATATCCCAAAACACCGTTGTATCCTGTAAGGGCGATTATACCTTTTCTTCCGTGGTAAGAAAAGTCGGGATGTTCTTTAACAAAAGTGTCGATAATCGGAACCATATCAAAGTCGCCGATACTTTCATTTCCTTTGTCGTCTGTGTAGTGGCATTTTACATCGCCGTTTTCATCAATAATAAGCTTGTCGGCAATACCGTCGCCGTCTTGTGTGTGATAGTAGCACAAGTCATCCTGCGAAAGTACAAAAGCCTTTTTGTCTTTCGGCAGCATAATAGTTTGGTCAACGCGGTTGCCCTCGCTGTCAAATGTACAGATATCTTTCATACTGACAAGGACATATCCTCTTTCGTACATTGTCTGCATCATTTTATTGAATTCTGAAACGGTAGTCATAACAAGGTTATATCCGTCTTGAGAGAAATCTCCGTCAAAAGCAAGAGATGTATCATAAATCAAAGAGTGAACAAATACATGAGTAACCTTATCGCATGGGAATTCAACAAGGTTTGCTTTTTCGTTTTCCCAAGTGGCAACAAGTTCTGTAAGTTCTTTGTTGTTATCATATCCGTCAATAGCCTTGACCGCTTCTATTGCTTTGTCGTAGTTGTATTGTGCGGCATCGATTTTAGCGCCGGCAAGTACAGTATCGCTTTGCACTTGTGTGCCTTGTTCGGCGTTGTTTGAGGTTGAGTTACCGCTGTTACCGTTATTTTTAAATCCGAAACAGATTGCAATAATACCTACGATAATCAAAATGATAACAAGGCTTATTATGATTATTGCTTTTCGTTTATTACCATTGTTGCCGTTTTTATTCTTAGAAGGCTTTATTTTTGCTTTTTTGCTTTTTTCTTCAGTTTCATCAAAAAAGTCATCTGTTAGATTAAAACTATTGTCTTTTTTTTGAGCATCGTTTTCCGAAACATCAAAATTTTCTTCGCTTGATGAGATTTCTTCGGTACTGTTGCCGTCATTTCCATTTTTTATTTCATCCAAAATACTATCGACCTGTGGGTCTTCTTCTTTTTTTTCAAGAAAATTATCAAGATTATATCTATCCATATTATCACCCATCATCACTATATCATAATAAATTTTGCTATTCAATATATTTTTCGCTAAAATTGAGCAAAATTTGATTATTTTTTTATTTTGTGATACATTCAATAGGTGAGGTAATATTATGAAAAATTTTTCTCGTGGAATAGTTGACGGAATACCGATAATGCTCGGCTATTTGTCTGTATCATTCGGATTCGGAATTCTCGTGATGAAATCAGGTCTTTCCGTTTTGTCGGCTGTGATGATATCTGCTACAAATCTGACTTCCGCAGGTCAGGTAGCGGGATTGTCTGTAATTGTAGCGGGCGGAACATTAATCGAACTGATATTTTGTCAACTTGTCATTAATATAAGATATTCTCTTATGGGCTTTTCTTTGTCACAAAAACTTGACAGCAGTTTCAAAACTCCCCAGCGACTTATCGTATCGTTCGGAATAACCGACGAGATTTTTGCCGTTGCGTCAGCACAAAAAGGAAAAATCAATGCAAGATATATGTACGGACTAATTACCATATCTTTTGTCGGTTGGGTATCGGGAACGCTCCTTGGCGCAGTTGCAGGCGAATTTTTGCCTTCTCAGGTTACCGATGCTTTAGGACTTATGCTTTATGCTATGTTTATTGCTATCATTGTCCCGCCTGCAAAGAAAAATTACCGTGTGTTATTTGTTGTACTTTTTGCACTTGCTTTGTCGTTGTTTGTCACCTATGTATGCACATTCATATCAGCAGGATTTTCCGTAATTATCTGTGCTTTGATTTCCTCTGTAATATGTGCTTTGGTATTTCCTATCAGCGAGGAGGAAGAAGTATGAGTATAGCAGTATATATCGGTGTTATGGCACTTGTAACTTATCTTATACGAATGTTGCCGTTTACCTTTTTCAGAAAACAGATAAAATCAAGATTTATAAAAAGCGTTTTGTATTATCTTCCTTATGCTGTTTTAACAGCGATGACATTTCCCGCCATATTTTATTCAACGGGCAAGCCGATTGCAGCGAGTATCGGTACAGCGGTTGCATTGCTTCTCTCGTATTTTGATTTACCGCTTATCGTTGTATCGGTTGCAGCATCACTTGCAGCACTTTTTGCAGGTTTAATGTATTGATAAAATCCGCAGTTTTCACTGCGGATATTTCTATTTTAGAATAATAATGAACCAAATACACCCATATATCAATATATGGTGTAAAATATATACTTTTTCTATTGAATATCGTAACAGATTGTGTTATAATACATTGGTTAATATGAGAAGTATAATTTTTTGTAAAGGGGAATACCTATGGCAGTAAAAGTTACCTTACTTGCACACACACCTATGCCCGAGCAAACCGTTGCCATGGCGGCAAAGTTATGTTACAGTGCAACCGATATTGAAAATATAAAAAACGGTCTTGATGAAGAGAAAACCGAGAGTTTTCTCAATATGCTTACCGAGATAGGTCACGCAAGCCCTGTTGAACACGCTACCTTTACTTTCGGAATAGAAGGAATTTCCCGCGCTTGTTCGCATCAGCTTGTACGCCATAGAATAGCGTCATATTCCCAGCAATCCCAAAGATATGTTGACGGCAACAAGTTCGAATATGTCACTCCGCCACAGATTGAAAAGAACGAAAAAGCCTTAAAACTCTACAACGAAGTTATAAAGCAGGAGTCAAAGGCGTATACCGAAATCCGCGACAGTCTTGTAGTCGGTTATATCAATGAATATTCTTCTGAAGAATTAAAAGGCACCGACACCGAGATTATCGAACAGTTCAAAAATATTGATAAAGCAAAGTGTTCCGAATTTATCAAAAAGGCGAATGAAGACGCAAGATTTATTCTGCCGAACGCCTGTACAACAAAAGTTATCTGCACATTTAATGTTCGCTCACTTAATAACTTTTTTGAGCTTCGCTGTTGTAATCGCGCCCAGTGGGAGATAAGAGAAGTTGCACATCAAATGTTGATGCTCTGCAAAGAAGTCGCACCGATATTGTTCAAAAATTCAGGTCCCGCCTGTTTGAGAGGTGCTTGTCCCGAGGGCAAAATGTCCTGCAAAAAAGCGAAAGAAGTCAGGGAAAAATATGGCAAGTAAGTTTATTGTTATCGAAGGTCTTGACGGTTGCGGAAAAGCAACTCAAACCGAAATTTTATGTCAAAAACTGATTGATATGGGCAAAAAGGTCACAAAACTGACTTTCCCCGTATATGAAAGTCCTTCGTCGTCACTTGTAAAAATGTATCTAAACGGTGATTTCGGAGATAATGCCGAAGATGTAAACCCTTATATCGCTTCATCTTTTTATGCCGTTGACAGAGTTGCGTCTTACTTGCAGTCGTGGAAGTCTGATTATGAAAATCAGGATTTTATTGTTGCAGACAGGTATACAACTTCTAATATAATCTACCAAATGGCAAAGATAGAAGAACAAAGCAAAAAGGACTACATCGACTGGTTGTATGATTTCGAGTACAACAAACTCGGTATCCCAAAACCCGATATGGTAATTTATTTGGATGTAAATCCCGATATTTCCCAAAAATTGATGAGCAACAGGTATAACGGCGACGAAAATAAAAAAGATATTCACGAGAAGGATGTTGACTTTCTTTTGACTTGTCGCAAATCCGCTTTGCTTGCCGCAGAAAAACTCGATTGGAAAGTTATCGATTGTTGTGACGAAAACGGCATTCTTTCGATAGACTGTATCAGCAAAAAGATTTTTGATGTTTTAAACAGCATGTTTGATATTTAAGAGGTTATTATGTTTTATTGTTTTTTAGCAGAAGGTTTTGAAGAAATCGAAGCACTCGCTACAGTAGATATTTTGCGTAGGGCAGGAATAGGTGTTAAAACTGTCGGAGTAAACGGCGAATATGTCACAGGTAATCACAATATTACCGTAAAGGCAGATATGCTCTTAGAAGACTTAGTATCTTTTGATGATATGAAAGGCGTGATTTTGCCCGGCGGTATGCCCGGAGTTACAAATCTCGATAAGCCTGAACTTGTAAAGAAAGCAATAAATTATTGCATAGACAATTTGCTTTTAGTCTGCGCTATTTGTGCAGCACCCTCAATGCTCGGCAGGATGGGCGTGCTAAAAAACAAAGAAGTAACCTGTTACCCCGGTTTTGAAAAAGAACTAATCGGCGCAAAACCGACTGCTCAAAAATGTGTTGTTGACGGTAACTTTATAACAGCAAAAGGCCCCGGCTGTGCTTTTGATTTTGCTAACGCAATCATTTGTAAAGCAGAATCCGAAGGTGTTGCAAAAAAAGTCTTTGATTCCATGCAGGTTTGATTTATTATGAGTAATAAGGGTAAAAAGAACAAGGCAGATTTAAGAAAATTTTATAAAGAAAAACGAAGTTCTTTAGAGCCAAATATAAAAAAAGAGAAAGATTTGGAAATTCAAAGTCGATTTCTTCTCACCGATGAATACAGAAAATGCAAAGGTATTCTGGTCTATATCGCACGCGACTTTGAAATTGATACAAGCGGAATTATCAATGCCGCTTTTGCCAACAAAAAGACAGTCGCAGTGCCGAAAGTCAATGATGATTATACCTTGAGTTTTTATAAGATAAATTCAAAAGACGATTTGGTTATCGGCAAGTTTTCTGTTTGCGAACCGAAAGACGGTCTCGAAAAGATAACTGATTTTGATGATTTTGTTTGTGTAACGCCATCGCTTTGCTGTGACCTAAACGGCTACAGGCTCGGCTTTGGAAAAGGCTGTTACGACAGATTTTTTGCAAAATTCGAAGGCAAAAAAATCGCTTTAACGTACAGCGACAGCATCGAAGTTGCGATAGATACCTATGAAAACGATATTAAAGTAGATGCAATCGTAACCGATTCTTTTACTAAATATATATGTGAAGACACCATTCTATCAAAGGAGGATAATTATGAGTGATATAAGCGATAAAAAAGAAAATAATTATTCCGAAGATTCAATAGAAAATACAAGACGCAAGAAAATGGACGAGTTTGAAAAAAACTTTGATAAAAGCGTAATGGAGAGAGACTATGATTATGCGAATTTTGAACCGAGCAGTTCCAATGAAGGTTCAAAAACATCATACAGTACCGACAGTACACCGTTGCGCAAAAAGAAAAGGACAAACGAGATAAATTCATTTTCCGATTCCGATACCAAAAAGCGTATTGAACGCGATTCAAAGAAGGCTTTGAAGCAACAGAAAAAAGAAGATAAAAAGATAGAAAAATCCAAGGCTAAACGCAACAAAAAACTTTTCAAATGGGTTTGGCTGAGTATGATTCTTTTTGTTGCAATTATTCTTGCTTCCGTTATTATGGTCGGCGTCAATGATATGTTGGCTATCGGCAGAGACAAAAACCCGACAAAAGTCAAGATAAGCATTCCCGAAAACCCGACAATAAGCCAGATTGCAACTATCCTTGCCGAAAACGGAGTTATTAACAGAGCCGACTATTTTGCAGTCTATGCAAATATCACCTCAGACGAAAGTGATTTTCGTAAAGGCGAGTTTGAGATAGAAACAGACAAAGACTACGAAGCAATCATTAACTTTTTGCAGAGTAATAATAACCGTTCCGATATCGTAACCGTACAGCTTACAGAAGGTATGAATGTTTTGGAAATTGCCAACAAGTTGCACGAAGAAGGAGTTATCACCGATGTTCAGAAATTCCTTGATATTTGTAACAGCGATAAGTTAGACGAAGATTTTCCGTTTATAAAGGATATTGATAACGCGTCTGACCGTTACTACAAATTAGAGGGATATCTTTTCCCGGATACCTATAATTTCTATCTTGCAGAAGACCCCGAAGAAGCTGTCTACAAAATGCTCAGCAACTTTGACAATAAAGTAAATCACACAAAAGAAAGATATTTCGGCAATTCGAAGAAAACTCTTTTGATAGACGAAATAAATGATACCGATTATTCATTAGACGAGATTGTAACCATAGCTTCAATTATTCAGGCAGAGGCAGCAAATAAAGAAGATATGTATACCATCAGTTCGATTTTGCATAACCGTCTTTCTTACGGCGCTGACGCCGGTGTATCAAAACTGGATTGTGACTCAACCGTATTCTATCCATATCGTAAAAAGAGTGATGTTCCCGATTCTATAAAAGATTCGTTTACATCTTCATATGATACTTATTCGTTCAGCGGTTTGCCCGCAGGACCTATCTGTAACCCGAGTTTAGAGGCACTCAAAGCGGCTGTTTCCCCGTATGATACAGAGTATCTGTATTTCTGTCACGCATCTGCCGAAGACGGCGGTACTCCGTACTATGCAACCAATATGAGCGACCACCTCTACAATTTGCAGATTTCAGGAAATGATTAAGCCCGAGATTTTGTCACCGTGCGGTGATATGGAATGTTTGCATTCTGCACTGAATTTCGGTGCAGATGCGGTTTATCTTGCGGGAAAAACATTCGGTATGCGTACAGCACCGAAGAATTTTTCCACAGAAGAATTAAAATCTGCCTGTGATATAGCACACGAAAAAGGCAAAAAAGTATATTTAACCTGCAACACTTTGCCACGAAATAAAGATATCGGTGATATTCCCGACTTTTTATCAATGTCAGAAGAATGTGGCGTTGATGCCTTTATTATTGCCGATATCGGAGTATTTGAACTCGCAAAAAAATACACTCCGAATGTTGAAAGGCATATTTCAACCCAGGGCGGAGTAGTGAATTTTGAGAGTGCAAATGTATGGTACAATTTAGGTGCAAAGCGTGTTGTTTTAGCACGAGAACTTTCTCTTGATGAAATAGCCGAAATCCGTGCAAAGATTCCGAGTGATTTAGAGATAGAATGTTTTGTTCACGGTGCTATGTGCGTTTCTTTTTCCGGCAGATGCCTTATTTCAAGTTATCTTACCGGACGAGATGCCAACCGTGGCGATTGTGCCCAGCCTTGCCGTTGGAAATATCATCTTTTCGAAGAAAACAGGGAAGGCCAGTTTTTCCCCGTTGAAGAAAGCGAAAACGGTACATATCTTTATAACTCAAAAGATATGTGTATGATAGAACATATCGACAAACTCTGTAGAGCAGGAATTTCTTCTTTCAAAATAGAAGGCAGAGCAAAATCAGCCTACTACACCGCCGTGACAACTAACGCATATCGTAAAGCGGTAGACGAGTATTTTGAAAATAAAGATGACTATAAACTTTCCCCGTGGATAAAAGAAGAACTCGAAAAAATCAGCCACAGAGCATATTCAACCGGCTTTTATTTCGGCACAGAACCGGGACAGGAAACCCAAAACGGCGGATACATCAGAAAGTATAACGCTGTAGCGGTTTGCGAAGAAAACAGGAGAGATATCGCACTTATCACACAGCGAAACAAGTTTTATGTCGGTGATACACTTGATGTTTTGCCACCGTCGGGAATCCCCTTTACCGTAACCGCGTTGTCCCTTACCGATGAAGAAGGAAACGAAGTCGAAAGCGCACCTCATCCGATGCAAAGGCTTTTGATGAAAGTAGACACCGAGATACCGGCAGGCTCGGTAATAAGAAAGAAAATTGTTGACAACACCCCTACATAACAATATAATAGTAAAGTGAACGTTGACGGGACGAGTCGATTTTTGCGTTTTCAGAGAGAGTGCGGACGGTGAAAGCACTTATCGCAGTTTCGATATGCTACCCCTGAGTTTCCTTGTGAAAGCAAGGCGTATTCCTGCGTTAAAGGAGAACGAGTGGACGGCTTTTGTCGTCAATTTGGGTGGTACCGCAGGTTAGCCTGTCCCATTTGGGGCAGGCTTTTATTATGCAATTTATTTTAAAGGAGATATAAATATATGGAATGGACAGGACTTAACGAACTTCGTGAAAAGTTTTTGAGCTTTTTCGAGAGTAAAGGACATATCAGGCTCGAAAGTTTCCCGTTGATACCGAAAGATGATAATTCACTTTTGCTTATCAACAGCGGAATGGCACCGATGAAGAAGTTTTTCACAGGTGAAGTTCAGCCGCCGAGAAACCGAGTAACAACTTGCCAAAAGTGTATCCGTACACCCGATATCGAGCGTGTCGGAATTACAGCACGCCACGGCACATTTTTCGAAATGCTCGGCAACTTCTCTTTCGGTGATTATTTCAAGAAAGAGGCTACCGCCTGGGCGTGGGAGTTTTTCACAGAAGTATTGGAAATGCCGAAAGAAAAACTCTATGTTTCTATCTATGAAAACGATGACGAAGCATTTGAAATATGGACAAAACAAGTTGGCGTAGAGCCTTCTCATATTGTCCGTCTTGGAAAAGAAGACAACTTTTGGGAGCATGGCTCAGGTCCTTGTGGCCCTTGTTCCGAGATTTACTTTGACCGTGGTGAAGAAAAAGGCTGCGGAAAGCCCGATTGTGCCGTAGGTTGCGATTGTGACCGCTTTGTTGAAGTGTGGAACCTTGTTTTCTCACAGTTTAATAACGACGGACAGGGCAACTATACAGATTTGGCACAGAAAAATATCGACACAGGTATGGGACTCGAACGACTTGCTTGCGTAATGCAGGGCGTTGATAACCTTTTCCTCGTTGATACAGTAGCAAATATTATGAAGCATGTCAGCGAAATTGTCGGCGTATCTTATGGTAATGATGATAAATCCGATATTTCCCTGCGTGTTATTACCGACCATATCCGTTCAACTACATTTATGATTGCAGACGGAGTTATGCCGTCAAATGAGGGCAGAGGCTATGTCTTGAGAAGACTCCTAAGGCGTGCCGCCCGTCACGGCAGAATTTTAGGCTACAAAGAGCCTTTCCTTTACAAAGTATGCGATACCGTAATCAAAGAGAATGCTACCGCTTATCCCGAACTTGTCGAAAAGAAAGAGTATATCACTAAACTTATCAAAGTCGAAGAAGAAAACTTTGCAAAGACAATTGACCAGGGACTTAATCTTTTGCAAAGTATAATAGACGACAAAAGCATCAAGATGCTTTCCGGCGAAGACGCTTTCAAACTCAATGATACATTCGGTTTCCCGATTGATTTGACAAAGGAAATCCTCGCAGAAAAAGGAATTACAGTTGATTTGGATACTTTCCAAAAACTTTTGCAGGAGCAAAAACGCAGGTCGCGTGATGCACGCAAAAACGCAGGTGCCGACGCTTGGCTTTCCGATTCTGTCGATTTGTCGGATATGGAAAGCACCGCCTTTGTCGGCTACGATGAATATTCCTGTGATTCAAAGATTCTTGCAATTATCAAAAACGGCGAGCGCGTAGATACAGCCTACGAGGGCGATAAAGTCATCATAGTTGTTGACAAAACACCATTTTATGCCGAGTCCGGCGGTCAGGTCAGCGACACAGGTACATTCAAAGCAGGCAACTGCACAATTGATGTTGACGAAGTCAAAAAAGACCACAACAAAGTATTTATGCATATATGCTGTGTTTCGACAGGTACTATTTCCGTAGGCGATACAGTTTTGTCTGAAATCGACTTTATTTTGAGAAATAATACTATGCGTAATCATACTGCTGCTCATTTACTCCAGTCTGCATTGAGAGAAGTATTAGGCTCTCATGTACAGCAGGCAGGTTCATTCGTTTGCCCCGAGTATATGCGTTTTGACTTTACTCATTTTTCTGCTATGACGGATAAAGAGATAAAAGAAGTCGAGTTTATTGTAAACGAAAAGATTATGGAATCTATCCCCGTAACCTGTGTTGAAATGCCGATAGAAGAAGCAAAGAAACTCGGTGCTACCGCTTTGTTCGGTGAAAAATACGGCAATGTGGTAAGAGTAGTCACAGCAGGCGATTTCTCTCGTGAATTCTGCGGAGGTACTCATGTAACAAATACCGCTAATTTGGGACTGTTCAAAATCAAGCAAGAAGGCTCTGTTGCCGCAGGTGTCAGAAGAATTGAGGCTGTAACAGGTTTAGGACTATTAAATTACCTTGTTACTCTTGAAAGTGATGTAAAGAATGCAAGCGAAGTTTTGCATTTGAATAACTACAAAGAACTTGTAAAAGGTGCAGAAAAAGTATCAAATGAATTGAAAGAAAAGCAAAGAGAAATCGAAACACTCAAACAAGAACTTGCCCAAAGCAAAATTTCTTCAATAGTAGCAGACGCCGAGGAAATCGACGGCATAAAAGTTGTATCACAAATTATGAAAGATACATCAGCCGATATGCTCCGCAGTATTTGTCAGCAGATAACAGAGAAATACGAAGACAGCGTAGTTGTTATCGGCTCGAAGATAGGCGAGAAGTTGACATTCTGCACAGCGTGTTCAAAGAACGCCATAGCAAAAGGGCTCAAAGCAGGCAATATAGTAAAAGAAGTTGCCATTCTTACAGGCGGTAACGGTGGCGGAAAACCCGATATCGCAATGGCAGGCGGAAAAGATACATCAAAAGCAGATTTAGCAATTTCAAGCGTCAAGTCAATAATCGAAAATATGCTTAAATAAAAAATCGGCAGGGTAGAGATACCCTGCCGAAATTCTTTTGTAAAATTTAGCATAAAAAACAAAATAGCCTCGGAACAAGTTAGGTTCCGAGGCTTAATTTGCACAAATCAGACTGCACGAGTTACCTTACCTGAACGTAAGCAACGGGTGCAAGCGTGTACTCGTTTGGGCGAACCGTCAACAATAGCCTTAACTCTTTGAACGTTCGGCTTGAAAGTTCTGTTAGAGCGTCTGTGTGAGTGGCTGACTTTGATGCCGAATTTAACATCTTTGCCGCAAAAATCACATTTTGCCATGCTTGAACACCTCCTTCATAGATAATAAATCACATTCGATAACTCATACATAATAACAGAAAAATATATAAAATGCAATACCTTTTTTCAATTTTTTCAAATACTTGTATTTTTCGTTAATCTGTTGTATAATACAGAATGTATTGTTATATGTGGCATTTTATTCTTTTTTAGAATAATGCACAAATTTGGAGGATAATATGCTGTTTAGTTTACTTCGCGGTACACTTTCATTCCAAGGTGCTATCGTTCAGATTATCGCAATTCTAATTGTGATTTTCCTTGTGTTGCCTTTTCACGAATGGGCTCACGCAATAACTGCTTATCTATTAGGCGACAAAAATATTATGTACCGTGGACGATTGACATTAAATCCAATGTCCCATGTTGACCCGTTTGGTGCTTTGTGTCTTTTGCTTTTTAACTTTGGTTGGGCAAAGCCCGTCCCGATTGATACTCGAAATTTCAAGAAACCCCGTCTTTATATGGCTATTTGTGCTTTGATGGGACCTGTTGCAAATATTGTTGCAGGTATATTCGGCGGATTTATCTTTATGGCAGTTTTAAAATTCTGCCCCGAAAGTTTCTTTTCTACCGATTTTGGCTCATATCTTATTGTTTTCTTTGAGTATTATATTCAGGTCAATGTTACACTCGCTATATTCAACCTTATCCCGCTACCGCCTCTCGACGGCTCGAAAATCCTTTTTGCATTTTTGCCCGAATCGGTAGTTGAAACTATTTACAGATATAACCAGTATTTTTTCATTCTTATATTTATCCTATTATGGACAGGACTTCTCGATGTTCCGCTTAATTTCCTTTCAAACGGACTTTTGAACTTTATTTACTGGCTTACAGCGTTACCTTTTGGTTTTGTATGATTTTTCGGAGGGACAGTTATGGACCAAAAACTGAATACCGTGTCCTTACTGCCCGATGACGAATTGCTGCAGGAAGATATCGACAGCAACAAATTTACTTACAAATTCGATGTCTTTGAAGGACCGCTTGATTTATTATTAACACTAATTACAAAGAATAAAATTGATATCTACGATATCTGTATTTCCGATTTGCTCGAACAGTATATGGAGCAAATTAACAAAATGAAAGAATCGGATATGGATATAGCGTCCGAGTTTCTCGAAATGGCTTCTCGACTTGTATATATCAAGTCTGTTTTCCTGCTTCCGAAATACGAGGAAGAGGCAGAAGAACTCAAAAAAGAACTCACAGGACAACTTCTTGAATATCAGCAGTGCAGAGAAACTGCCCTTATGTTAAAGCCGTTATACGACTTTGACACATTCACAAAAGAACCGTCACCGGTGGAATTTGACTTAACCTATAACCATGTTCATCCGCCGATTGATATTGTAAAAGCCTACATCAGCGCAGTAGGCAGAGGAAAACGAAAACTTCCCCCGCCAAAGAGTGCTTTTGAAGGAATAGTACAGAAAAAAATCGTTTCCGTAAGTTCAAGGATTATCCATGTTATGCGTCGCCTTTGGCACGGAAAAAGAGTGAAGTATAAAGAACTTTTTGAAGCGTCAAACGGAAAAAGCGAGCTTGTCGCAACTTTTCTTGCTGTTTTGGAACTTGTCAAAGGTAAGCGTGTCCGTATCGACGGCGACGGCGAAAATGCTAATGTCTATATGTTGGAGGGTGAGAGCAAATGACCGAAAAAGAATATCAAAATGCAATCGAAGCCATACTTTTTGCATCAGGTGCATCGGTCGAGATTTCCCGCCTTGCACAGACTCTTGAAGTAACAGAATCATTTGTTAAGCGTATGGCAGATGAACTTATCAAGGAATACCAAAACCGCGACAGCGGAATAACAGTAATCAAACTTGATAAGAGTTATCAGCTTGTAAGTAAAAAAGAATATGCCGAATATATCAGAAAGGCTATGGACTTACGTAGGAACATCCCGCTTTCGCAGGCAGCCCTCGAAGTTTTGGCAGTTATAGCCTATAACCAGCCTGTAACGAAATCTTTTGTTGAGCAAGTCAGAGGTGTTGACTGCTCAGGCGTTATCGGAAGTTTGACAGCAAAAGACCTTATCGAAGAAAAAGGTCGTCTTGAACTTCCGGGCAGACCGCTTTTATATGGCACAACCGAAAACTTTTTAAGGTGTTTTTCAATTTCATCAATAGATGAGTTACCCGATTTACCGACAACCGAAAACGGCGAATCAATAGAAGACACTGAGGTTGATAACCAACTTTCCATTTTCTCATCTGAAGATGAAAACAAAGACGAAACAATAACCGCATCTGTTGAAGAAATAGTAGAATTAGCAGTAGAAGAGTAGGGTGATTCTTTGATTGCTTTGTATATTGTCCTTGCGGTTTTGCTGTTTATTTTCCTTTTGCTTTTAGTAAAAATACAGATTTTTTTCGAATATTCGGACAAACTAAAATTAACCGTAAAGTATCTTTTTATAAAGAAAACCATAGTTGCTCCCGAAGAAAAACCTAAAGCAAAAAAAGCGGAAAAAAAGCCAAAGAAAGAACCGCAACAACAGGAAAAGAAAAAAGAAAAAAAGAAGAAACAGTCTTACCTTTCAAAACTGAAAGATAAAAAAGGCATTTCGGGTATTGTATCGATATTTACATCCCTTGCGCGTATAGCAAGCGGACTGTTGAAAAATGTTTTCAAGCATATTGTTATCAAAAGATTTGATGTAGATATAGTAATTGTCGGCAGCGATGCCTCTGATACAGCCCTGAAATACGGAAAACTTTGTGCGGTAATTTACCCGAGTTTGAATATCATTCTTTCGGTTACGGATACAAAAGATTATAAAATCAGCGTTATGCCTGATTTTGATGACGATGCAAAAAGCAAAGTCAAAGTTTCTTCATATGCTTATGCAAGACCGATATTTTTAGTTTATCATTTGCTTATTGCAGGAGTAAAAATTCTTATTGCAAGAGCCAAATTATAAAATATAGTACAAATAATACAATTTAAGGAGAGATAAATATGAGTGACCATCCCATTAACGGACTTATGGATACCACTTTGAGAAAAATCAAAGAATTGGTAGATGTAAACACAATCATCGGTGACCCGATTACAACTCCCGACGGCACAACCGTAATTCCGATTTCAAAGGTAAGTTACGGCTTTGCTTCCGGCGGTTCCGATTTGCCGACAAAAAAGGACAACCGTGAGTGTTTCGGAGGCGGTACCGGTGCAGGCGTTACAATTAACCCGATTGCCTTCCTGTCAATTTCAGGCGGAAATGTAAGACTCATTCCCGTTGAGGCACACGAAACTGCAACAGACAGAATAGTTGATGCTGTTCCCGATGTTATCGACAAAGTTGCGTCTTTCTTCAAAAAAGATAAGAAAAACGGAAAAACCGACCTCGAAAACGACATCCCCGATTTTGATGTTTAAGTAATAAATATCATTTTGCCCTAATACTCTGTATTGGGGTGGTATCTTGAAAAGAGTAATTACTTTTCTTTTGGTAAGTTCTGTTATAATTTCAGCGTTTTGTGTATCAGTCTGTGCAGAAAGTGTTTCTGTTTCTGCACAGGCTTACATTCTTTATTGCACAAATAACGAGAAAATTATACTTTCAGATAATGAAGACCTTCCTTTGCCCATGGCGTCAACAACAAAGTTGATGACTACCGTAATCGCTTTGGAAAGGGAAGATGTAAAGACAAAGAAAGTAAAGTTTACCGAAGAAATGATAGCAGAAGGCAGTTCGATGTATTTAGAAGTCGGCGAATGTGTTACCCTCTACGACCTTTGCATCGGTATGATGATGCAATCGGGCAACGATGCCGCCAATGCTGCCGCTATCACAATCGGCGGCAGTATCAATGGCTTTGCCGATATAATGAACGAAAAAGCAAAAGAAATAGGTATGAAGAATACCCACTTCGTAACGCCGAGCGGTCTTGATGACAAAGACCATTATTCAAGTGCCTACGATATGGCTTTGCTTATGACTTACGCGTTAAAAAATAATTCTTTTCGAGAAATAACAAAATCAAAAAGTATGAAAGTCGATTTCATTTATCCCCCTGATAAATCCGTTACATATCAAAATCACAACAAACTTTTGTCTATGTATGATTGCTGTATCGGAGGAAAAACAGGATACACAATGACAGCAGGGCGTTGCCTTGTGTCTGCCTGCGAAAAAGACAATTTGACTTTTGTATGCGTAACGCTCAACGACCACGACGATTGGGACGACCAAATATCGCTTTTTGATTACGGATATGAAAACTATACTTCGCTTTCAGTAGATATCGAAAATTTACCGAGCGTACCCGTATTCGGTGGGGAAAAAGACAGCGTTATTCCCAAAATTGATTTTGAAAATAATATTGTGCTTTCAAAAAATGACGCAGTAGGTATAGTCAAAAAAGTATATATCCCTTCTTTTTTATATGCACCGATAAATATTGGCGATGAAATAGGAAAAATTGTTTTTGAAAACAACGAAAATATTATTGCCGAAATTCCGATAATATCAAGTGAAGAAATAAAGCCCTTAGTAAAGCCAAAGAATATAATAGACAAAATAAAGGAATTTTTACATTGGAAAGAAAATTAGTAAGATTGCAGAAAATGCTTGCGGATTGCGGTGTTGCTTCCCGCAGAAAAAGTGAAGAACTGATAGAGCAGGGCAGAGTACGTGTCAACGGTAAAGTTGCAAAAATCGGCGACAAAGTCGACCCGTATAACGACAAAGTATATGTCGGCTCAAAGCGCGTAACTGCAAATGCAAAAACTCCGTATCGGTACATAATGCTGAACAAACCTCGCGGATATCTCACAACAATGAGTGACGACAGGGGCAGAAAATGCGTTGCCGATTTAGTCAAAGATATTGAAGAAAGAATTTACCCTGTCGGACGACTTGACAAAGACTCCGAGGGCATGCTCCTTATGACAAATGACGGTGAATTCGCAAACCACATTATGCATCCGAAAAAGCATGTCAACAAAGTCTATCGCGTTACAGTAAGACCGACAATCACCGATGAACAGATAAATAAATTGTCAAAAGGCGTTGTAATCGACGGCAGAAAAACCGCCCCCGCCCAAGTCAGAGTAGTGAAAAAAGAAGAGGGCAGAGCCGTTCTCGAAATAGTAATAAGAGAGGGCAGAAACCGCCAAATCCGCAAAATGTGCGAAAGCGTATCACTTGAAGTCGCAAGGTTGAAGCGTACCGCAGTAGGCTCTGTAAAATTAGGCGGGCTGAAAGTCGGAGATTATCGCGACTTAACAGCAGACGAAGTAAAGAAATTATCTGCTGACCCTAACCCCTCACAAAACTTTTTCGGAGAATAACTATGCTGACAATCTTACCCGCTGAAAGACAAGATATATTATCAAAAGAAAATATCGAGAATAGCGAAAATATTACCGCTTTTATCTGCGCCGAAGACGAAAAAGAAATCGGCTACGCGGTAATAAAGCAAAACGGCTATATTATCGAAATTCTATCCCTTTGCCTTAATTTAGAAAACGAAAGTAACAATTTGATATATTACGACAGCATTCTTCGTGCTATCGGTTCTTTTGCTCTCAACCATTCCTGCTTCTATGTGGAATGTTCTAAAATAGAATTATTTTCTACACTGTCAAGTTTGAGATTTACAGAAAATAACAGCAAAATGACCGCTACGCTTGACAGACTTTTGGGACATTGATATTTTTGGTGCAAACATTGTTTTGCACCATTTTTGTTTATTTCTGAAAAAACTTGTTTTTATATATTATTT
>JAGHTC010000017.1 GCA_018065465.1 Candidatus Ruminococcus equi | reverse complement strand
ATACATTGCTTTGTGTAATATAACAAATTCAGCATTAAAAATTTGTTAATTTTTACTTCAAATATTTTTAACTTACACATCATATATTTTTCACTTTGAGGTTTTATTATCTTGGTGTACTCAAAAATATTGAGGAAAACCTAACAGGAGGTAACTATTATGACAGATTATAATGATTTATTCAATGAAAAAGAAAAAGGCACCGATGAGAGCATAAATTTTGATAATACTCCATCGGTGAACAATACACCAAATACAGAACAAATACAAAGCAGTGAGCAAACACAATACGGCACATCGTTTACAAATCCGTATACCCCGTATCAAAGCAAACCATACACCGAGCAACCTGTGTCACAGCAACCTGCTTACACACCACCGCAAAACGTTCAACCGCAACAACCTAACCCGCCCCAAGCCCCTCAATATACTCCGCCGCAAAGCACGGATATGCAAAGCGGATATTATCATCATTCCTATGTAGGTGCAAATAATTCAACTTCAACTACCCAACAACCGCCAAATAATCCCTACAGCAAGCAAAATCAAGAGCAGAAAGAAAACAAAGCAAAAATGCCGAAGAAGGCTATTGCAGCAGTTATTGCAATTTGTGTACTGCTTTCGGGAGCATTCGGTTTCGGCGGTACAATGCTTGCCAATGCTATAAACAATAATAATACAAATAACGCAGACGGCACTATGGTAGTTCACCAAATAACAGCCGATACGGCAAGTGCAACAGAAAATCTAGTTGATAAATCAACTTCACAAATTACGGAAGATGTTGCCGACGCCGTTGTCGAAATCACAACCGAGCTTATGACTACAAACAGTTTCTACGGTCAACAAATTTCACAAGGTGCCGGCTCAGGCGTAATCATTTCACAAGACGGCTATATTATCACAAATAACCATGTTATCGACAATGCGACAAAAATCACAGTAACGCTCAGAAGCGGTGATACCTATGATGCGAAACTTATCGGCAAAGACAGCGAAGTTGATATAGCTTTGTTAAAGATTGACGCAAAAGACCTCAAAGTTGCCGTTTTCGGAGATTCTTCCAAACTCACGGTAGGCGACAAGGCAGTAGCAATCGGTAACCCATTAGGACAACTAGGCGGAACTGTTACAGACGGTATCGTCAGCGCACTCGACAGAACAGTCGTAATTGAAGACAAGGCAATGAATCTTTTGCAAACAGATACAGCAATAAACCCCGGTAACTCCGGTGGCGGACTTTTCAACGGACAAGGCGAACTTATCGGTATAGTTGTAGCAAAATCATCAGGCGAAACAGTCGAAGGTCTCGGCTTTGCAATTCCGATAAATGATGTTCTTGATATCCTTTCCGATTTGAAAGAACACGGCTATGTTACAGGCAGACCTGCTTTGGGCGTAACCTTTGTCGATTTAACAAATAGTATGTATGCAATGTACTATTTCGGTAATGCCGAAGAAGGCTGTTATGTATATTCAATAAATTCAGGTTCCAATGCCGAAAAAGCAGGGCTCAAAGTAGGCGACAGAGTTATTTCCGTCAACGGTACCGAAATCAAGTCATCATCCGATATTCAAGGCATAATAAAGAAACTTTCCGTCGGTGACGAGGTTTCGCTTGAAGTTGAGCGTTCCGGTCAAAAGGGCACAATAAAAGTAAAACTTGAAGAAAAAGTCCCCGATGCAAAGAGCGAAAACAGTAATAGCAACAGCAGACAAAGCGAAGGATTTTCTCCTTTCGGATAATAAATTAAGCATATAAAAAGTCAGAGCATAGACAAAATCTATGCTCTGTTTTTATTTATTATAGCCGAAAAAGAAAACGCCGTTTTGGATAAGTATACAAAGAATAAAAACAGTGCAACTTTTTGGTGCTTTCGAGTGTTATACATACGGAACAAAAAATTATGAAAAAGGAGAGATTAAAATGAAAAAAGTAATAAGCACAGTTCTTGTTTTGGTAATGCTTTTGAGTGTTACTTCAATTGCAGTTTATGCCGATAGTTGGTGGCGTTGTGATTTTTTGTAAGTTTTATTCTTCTTTTGAAAGCGCTTTGAGTATCATGTTAGCACACACATAGACATTTCCTCCGCCCATAGTAAGAACGAGGTCGCCTTCTTTCGCATTTTCACAAATATACTTTGTGATATCTTCAAAAGTGTCAATACAAACCGAATTTTCAACTTTTTTGCCCAAATCGGTGTTGTATATATCGTAGGTATTTGTTTCTCTTACTGCGAGAATTTCCGAGATAATCGCAACATCGGGAATAGAGAGTGCCTTTGCAAAGTCATCAAGCAGCATAGCAGTTCGCGAATATGTGTGAGGCTGAAAGACAGCCCAAACTTTTTTAAAGCCCATACTTTTTGCGGCTGTGAGCGTTGCTGTGAGTTCAGTCGGATGGTGAGCAAAGTCGTCTGCAACTGTGATACCCTGCGGATGACCGAGTATTTCAAATCTTCTGTGAACACCGGAGAACTTGTGAAGATTTTCAGAAATTTCTTTCGGTGATGCACCGAGGTAGTGTGCTGTAGAAGCACATGCCAAAGCGTTGTATATATTGTGCTTACCGGGTACGATGAGTTCGATTTCGCAGAGTTTTTCGCCCTTGTGCATAAAGTCGAATTTCTCGTATGCACCTTTTGTAACACGAAGATTTTCTGCGTAGTAGTCGTTTTTGCTGTCAAAACCGAACGAGATTTTTTGAAGTTCAACATCTTTTACAGAGTCGAGAACATTTTTATCATCGCCGTTAATAACGAGTAAGCCTGTCGTTTGCTTCGCAAATTTGTTGAACGATTTTTTGATGTTGTCGAGTGTGCCGAAGTAGTCAAGGTGGTCGGCATCAACATTGAGAATAATCGAAATGTATGGAGTAAGTTCAAGGAAAGTATCAACATATTCACACGCTTCACATACAATTATGTCACTTTGACCGACATATCCGTTACCGCCGATAAACGGCAGTTTGCCGCCGATAATAGCCGAAGGGTCAAACCCCGAAGCAATAAGCACCTGTGAAAGCATAGCGGTTGTTGTTGTTTTTCCGTGAGTACCCGAAACGGCAATACTTCTGTTATATCTTCTTGTGACAATTCCGAGCATAATACTGCGTTCAATACAGGGAATACCCTGTTCTTTCGCGGCAACAAGTTCGGGATTGTCTTTTTTTACTGCCGCTGTATAGACAACGAGTTGGGCGCCCTCGATGTTTTCAGCCCTGTGTCCCATATATACGGGAATACCGTAGTCTTTAATTCGCTGTAAGGTGTCGCCCTCAGCACAGTCAGAACCCGAAAGTTCAAAACCCTCGCTGTGAAGTATTTCGGCAAGGGGACACATCCCCGAACCGCCGATTCCGATAAAATGTATTCTTTTAATACCGTCAATCAAATGGTCGTAATTCATATATACCCTCAAATAAGATTAAAAATTTATTGTAACTGTAATGTTATCACTTATTATACCAAAAATAAACAACTGTTTCAATACTGTCACCGAAAATTACGAAATTATAATGAGATTATAGAAAAATAAGGTGCTTTTGCCGTGTATAATTATAGTATAAATCATAATGAGGTAGTTATGGCACTTTTTAAAAACGAAATAATAAACTTGAAAATAGAATCAATGACGAGTGACGGCAAAGGTGTCGGCAGAACTGATGAGAATATTGTTGTTTTTGTACCCGATACCGCTGTCGGTGATGAAATCACGGCAAAAATTCTGAAAGTAAAGAAAAATGTCGCTTTTGCAAAGGTCGAAGAAGTTCTAACACCGTCTGATGACCGTATTATTTCCGATTGCCCCGTGTCGACAAAATGCGGTGGTTGTATCTATCGCCATATTAGTTACGATGCCGAATTGAAAGTAAAATATGATAAAGTAAAAGATGCAATAGGGCGTATTGCAAAGCAGGATGTATCGAAAATCCACAATATCATTCCTGCCGACAGCGTTGATTTTTACAGGAACAAAGCACAAATTCCCGTAGGACTTGACAAAGCGGGTAATGTTGTTATGGGCTTTTATTCACGCCACAGCCACCATATTGTACCCTGTCTTGACTGCAAACTTTCACCGAAAATTTTTTCCGATATAACCAATACCGTTTACGAATTTTTATGTAAATACAAATCTCTTGTTTATAATGAAGAAACGGGGAAGGGTTATATCCGCCACCTCTATTTAAGATATGCAAAAGCCTACGATACTGTGATGGTTTGTTTTGTCGTAAACGGCAAGGATTTTCCCCACAGTGATATTATCGTTAATTCTTTGATAGAAAAATATCCACAGATAAAGAGCATAGTAGTAAATGTAAATCGTGAGAAAACCAATGTAATTTTAGGCAAAAAGAATATCACCCTTTACGGCGATGATTATGTTACCGATAAACTTTGTGACCTCGATTTCAAGATTTCACCGCTTTCGTTTTATCAGGTCAACCACGATATGGCAGAAAAATTGTACAAGGTTGCAAAGGACTATGCAAACCTTTCGAAAGACGATGTACTTTTTGATTTGTACTGCGGTACGGGTACGATAGGGCTTTCTATGGCAAACGATTGTAAGAAACTTTACGGTGTCGAGATAATAGAACAAGCAGTTGAAAACGCAAAAGAAAACGCAAGGGCGAATAATATCAAAAACGCAGAGTTTTTCTGTGCCGATGCATCATCTTCGGCAGAAAAATTAAAGAAAGACGGTATTATCCCCGATGTGGTAGTAGTTGACCCTCCACGAAAAGGATTGACAGAAGAACTGATAAAAACAATTTCGCAGATGTCCCCGAAAAGAGTTGTCTATGTTTCCTGCGACCCCGCAACCCTCGCTCGGGATTTAGCCTTGTTTGCAGAAAATAATTATTCCGCAGAAGAATTAACCCCCGTTGATATGTTCCCCCGAACACACCATGTGGAGAGCGTAGTGTTGTTAAGTAAAGTACACAATTAATCATGATGTCCTATTTTTTGGACATTGCTATTGATAGAATATTATCAAAATAATTATTGTAGATTGGAGATATTATTATGAAAGAAAAAGCAATTGATTTTTTGACTTTTTGTTATTTTGGAAGTCGTGGAAATGATATAGACAGTATCATCAATCGTGCGTATGTTGATATGGCTTCACATACTATGGCAACATTTGAAGATGTAAATGAAAAATGGAGCTGTAGATGGAATGCAAGTAATGTAATTAAGGAAGCTATAGATGTAATCGATAAGCCTTATGACATTTGGCATGACGATACATGTAATAACATTATTTCGCAATATCCTGAAAATGTGTTGTCTTATGGACAGGCTCAAAAATGGCTTAATATGACAGTTAAGTATGTGTATGTACTTAAACTGTTAGGAAAATTTGAGAATCAGTATAAATACATATCGGATGAACATGTTTCAGAATTCCATGTACCTTTAGATTCATATATTCTTGAGAATATTCTGGATGATAAAAAAACTGTTTGGAGTAAGATGAGCAGTGAGGAATATAAAGAAATCAGAGCTGCGTTGGCGGTAAAATCATATGATTTTTTGAATGAACTGCAAGAGTGGGATGAGCTTGTAATAGGCACAAGAAAATATGATAAGGATAGTTATGGCTTTTATTGCCAGAATAAGTAAGATCGAATTTGTTTGCTCATACAATCTATAAGCGAACTCAATACTTGTATCGGTTCGACATACCCATTTTAAGGCGAAAATAGGTGTTCCACCATTCCCTTGTACAGTGGGTGTTGAATAGGTTGTTCATTGGAGAACCGAGCCATATTGAGAGCGTGGTATTGCTCTCTAAAGTTAAGTAATAGTTTTGCGGACATACAAACTTAGTTGCAAACTGAAGTTGAATCGGTCAGCATAGAATCCGATTAAATATCTTAATTTATGATAAAGAGATAATATTCCGATTTTATAAACTAAAAAACAGGACGGTATTGATGGATGAATCGAGAATGGTCTGATAAAAATAAATTAGCCCAGAGTAAATTAAAAAAAGCAACATTCCAAGATGGAATAAATGAGTTTGTAGAATTACGAGAAATACTGATGCAGGAAATGTTATCATGGAAGCATGTATTGTCTCCAGAAGATTATTGTTCAATTCCGTTTATTAATGCGGATGGTTATCACTCTAAGACTGTAGCATATTCCATTTGGTATATAATTCGAATTGAAGATATTGTGGTTAATTCTTTGATAAGAAGGAAAAAGGAAGTGTTATTTGAAAATGACTTCGATAAGAAAATAGGTGCTGAGATTATTACTACAGGAAATGAATTGGTAAAACAGGAAATTGCCGAGTTTTCCCAAAAACTCAA
>JAGHTC010000064.1 GCA_018065465.1 Candidatus Ruminococcus equi | reverse complement strand
GTATTAATATGGAGTATAGGGTTTTGTTTTAAGTATTATGAATATTCATTATCTTGACAACAGTGCTACTACGCAGGTCTCAAAAAAGTCTGCCGAAAAAGCACTTGAAATTATGACAACAAAATATGCAAATCCTGCTTCACTCTACAATTTCGGTCTTGATGTTGAAAAAGAGGTTTCTCACGCACGAGAGGTAATTGCAAATTCACTTTCCGTGTCGGATGATGAAATTTTCTTTACCAGCGGTTCTACGGAGTCAAACAACACCGTTTTGTTTTCGACTGCAAAAAAACGCAGAAAAGACGGAAACAAAATTATCGTTTCATCTATTGAACATTCGTCCGTTATCGAAAGCGCAAAAGAACTTGAAGAAAGCGGTTTTGATGTTGTATATCTTCCCGTAAATCCCGACGGCACGGTATCTCTTGATGCGCTTAGTAATGCCGTTGACGACAAAACTATACTTGTGTCGATTATGGCAGTAAATAACGAGATAGGCTCAGTCAACCCGATTGACAAAATCGCAAAAATCGTTAAGTCAAAATCGGATGCATATTTCCACTGCGACGCTGTTCAGGCATATGGCAAAATCACTTTAAAGCCTCAAAAATGGGGTGTTGATTTTATGTCTGTGTCGGGGCACAAAGTCCACGCACCGAAAGGTGTCGGCGCTTTGTATATTAAAAAAGGCACAAAATTCTCTCCCCTTATTTTTGGTGGAGAACAGCAAAAGAAAATTCGCCCCGGTACTGAAAATTCGCCCTGTATCTGTGCTTTCGGCACGGCAGTAGAAGAATTTGACATAAAAAATAATTTTGAGTATGTAAGCGAACTAAACTCCTACTTAAGAGAAAAACTCCAAAATATTGACGGGGTAACAATAAATTCTCCTGACAATGCTCTGCCCTATCTTTTGAACATTTCGGCAGTAGGGATTAAAAGTGAAACTATGCTCCACTTTCTTTCGCAGTACGGTGTGTATGTATCGTCAGGTTCCGCCTGTTCAAAGGGTAAGAAAAGTTATGTTTTGTCCGCTTTGGGATTGAATAATGACCTTATCGACTCGGCTTTGAGAATAAGTTTTTCAAAATATAATACAAAAGATGACATAGATATTTTGGTACAATACCTAAACGAGGGAATAAAAACTTTATCGAGGAAATAGTATGAAAGAAATCATTTTGATAAAACTCGGCGAAATCGCCCTGAAGGGGCTTAACCGCCACACATTTGAAGATACTCTTATCAAAAATATAAAATACAGGATAAAACCGCTTGGCAGTTTTTCGGTGAGAAGTGCTCAATCAACTATATATATCGAGCCTTTGTCGGACGATATCGACCTTGATGATGTATGTGAAAGAGTAGCCGATGTTTTCGGCATTGTCACCTTCTCGCCTGCTTGTGTCTGCGAAAAGACAATGGAAGATATAACTCAAAAAGCGATTGAATATACAAAAGACGAGTTAAGTACCGCAAAGACTTTCAAGGTTGAAGCAAAGCGTTCGGACAAAAAATTCCCGCTGAAATCTCCCGAAATTTGTATGGAAATCGGCGGAAAATTGATTGAAGCAAATCCACATCTTAAAGTTGATGTCAAAAAGCCCGATGTCACGGTTACTGTTGAGATACGAGATTTTTCGGCTTATGTAAGGTGCAAAACGCTGAAAGGTCAGGGCGGTATGCCAACGGGTACAGCCGGCAAAGCAACCGTGCTGATAAGCGGTGGTATCGACTCCCCCGTTGCTGCGTATATGATGGCAAAAAGAGGACTGACTCTCAACGCCGTTCACTTTGCAAGCCCGCCGTATACAAGCGAGCGAGCAAAACTCAAGGTTGAAAAACTTCTAAAAATCGTCAGCCGATATTCGGGCAGTATAAAGATGTACACCGTTCCTTTCACCAAATTGCAGGAAACCATAAAGGATAAATGCCCCGAAGAACTTTTCACGATAATTATGCGTAGGATTATGGTTGAAATATCGCAAAGGATTGCACAAAATACCGAGTCATACGCCCTTATCACAGGCGAAAGTCTAGGTCAGGTTGCGTCCCAGACTTTGCACGCAATAGCCTGCACGGATGAAAAAAGTCATATGCTGACTTTCCGTCCCCTTATCGGTATGGACAAGCAGGAAATTATCAACATTTCAAGAAAAATCGGCACTTTTGAAACTTCTATCGAGCCGTACGAAGACTGCTGTACCGTCTTTACTCCAAAGCATCCTCGTACCCGTCCGATACTGAAATATGTTAAAGAGGCAGAAGAAAAAGCAAATTTAGATTCGCTTATCGACGAAGCCGTAGAAAATGTTGAAATCACCTACATAGAAGCCTTATAGAAAAGAGGTAATATTATGTATAATTGCGAGTTATTCTCAGCAAGAGGAACATCTGACTTTGATAACTTTACAGAGCAATTTCCCGACATAGCATCAAGCCTTTATGAAAAGGGAATCAATGTTGTCTTTCAAACGGACATAACCCCGAACACAAAAAACATCACAAATGCTCTTTTCGATTCTTTATCACAGGCGGATGCCCCGACATACTACATTTTTGCCAACACAACAAAGACAAAGGACAGCACATCCTTCAAGGAACTTTTCTTTGACTTTATCAGCAAAAAAGAAGCGGAAATTGCACAGGATAAAGAAGACGGCGGCGAGGCAAAAATCAAGATATCTTCAATCGGAGATTTGGGCAACGGTTACAGAGGATATTGTTTCAAAATATACGACAAAAAGTTCCTCGTACTGCCCGGTGCCGAACTTACGGGAAAGGATATATGCGAACTCATAATATCGGCGGTAGATATAGCTGAAAGTACATTTACGGCTGTTGATGCCGAATGTGAAGACGGTATTGTTCATATCAAAGAAGATGAAAAAGCACCCGTCAAAAAAGAAAAAGAAGGCTTTTTCAAGAGTTTCATCCCGAAAAAGTCGGACTCAAAGGGTGTCAAAGTTCGTAAATATGTCGTATTGGTTGCGATACTTGCCCTTATCGGTGCGCTCGGCTATCTTATCAATTTCTTTATTATCGCGCCGCTTGTTAATAGGCAGGTCAATGCAGAAATTCAGGAAATTGCATACAGGCAGTCAAAAGATTCCGATGACGATAATTTGCCCGCACAGGACTGGGCGGCACTCAAAAACATCAATGATGAAATTGTCGCGTGGGTAACACTCCCCGACACAAAGATAGATTATCCGGTACTTGAACATATCGGCGACGACCAGTACAGCCAGTATTACCTTAACCACACATACAAAAAAGACTGGTCTTCCTACGGCAGTGTTTTCCTTGACTACCGCTCAACCGATTCGGTACATTCAAAGAATGTTATCATCCACGGTCACAATATGAACGACGGCAGTATGTTCCACGAACTGCTAAATTACGGCGGTCTTTCCGGTAACCTTGACTACTACAAAGAACATCCCGTTATCGAGTTCAACACCCCCGACGGCGACGCAAAATGGAAAATTATTTCCGTATTCAAGACAAACACCCTTTACGCTCACGGCGAATTTTTCAACTATATGCAGGGCAGTTTTACATCCGACGCCGAGTTTATGAACTTTGTATATAATTTGAGAGTACGCTCGCTGTTTGATATTCCCGTTATGGTAAACGAAAACGACCAACTGCTTACACTTTCTACCTGCTCCTATGAATATTCGAACTTCAGAACTGTTGTAGTTGCAAGAAAAGTCCGCGAGGGCGAAAGCGAAAAGGTTGATACCGACCTCGCAACAATCAACAGCAATGTAGTATTCCCCGATGTATATTACTCATACAGAGGCGGTACAAGACCTGCTGTTTCAAGTTTCAAGAAAGCAAGCGCCGCTGGTCAAGTCAGCTGGTATGACGGCAAAGGAAACCTCAAAGGCGACGAAACGCTGACAGGAACTGTTGCCGAAAACCCGACAGAACCGCCGACAGAAAAAGAATCGAAAAAGACTCAACGCGAAACCGAACCGAAAGTCATAAAATACTATACAGTCAACTATATGAACTATGACGGCTCGCTGTTTGAAAGTTTCACCGTCAAAGAGGGCGACAGCGTTGCCTATCCCGAATTAAATCCGACTATGCCCGATGACGACTACTACACCTACACCTTCTCAGGCTGGAAAGTCGAGGGATTTGACCTTCAATCAGTTCACTACAGTATGGATATTATGCCCGATTTCTCTGCAAAGGCAAAATAAACCGAAAGGCAGATACATATGAAATATGACTTGATTTTCTATATGTCGAGAAAAACAAGCAACTGTGAAAAACGAATAGAGCAATATCTAAAACCCATAGGATTCGAAGAAAACAGGGTGCTGAGTTGCACAACTCCCTTGGATTTGGGCGAAATTCTCTGCAAGTCGCTGACGCTTTGCCACATTTGTATTATTGTCGGCGGACTTGACCACAACAGTGATGAAAACATATCAACCGTGCTTTCAAGAGTGTTCTCAAATGCGGGAATTTCTCTGCAAAATGTACGAAAACTGCAGTCGGAAAGCGGACAGACAGGATATCTTGTAAGATACAAAAGTCAGGCTATTATCGTCTTTCCCGATTCTCCCGACGATATTGAAACCATGCTTGATAACAAACTTGCAGAATACTTAGAAAAATCTTTTTCATAAAGAAAACGGGCGGAGATACCGCCCGTTTTTTATTATACTTAATAGCAAAAATATAGGCTCCGACAAAAGTCGGAGCCTTATCTATCAGCAAATTATATTATGCTTTTTCTCTCTTTCTTACGAAGAAGATAACGCCTGCTGCTGCAACGAGTACGCCAAGCATTACGAAGAGTAATGTTGTATCCTGGCCTGTTGTTGAGCCTGAGCCTGAACCGGATTTGGAAGAACCGGAGCCGCCACCGTTAGTGCCGCCGCCGTTGCTACCGCCGTTGTCACCGCCACCTGTTCCGGTGCCGCCGCCGCCTTTGCCGCTTTCGCTAGCTTCGGGGTTAGAGCCATCGGGAAGTGAAGATTTAGCAGCGTCCCAGTTAACAGATACGCCTGCTTCTTCGATAGCCTTTGTAACATCTTCTTTGTAAAGTCCGAGGTTCTTTGCAGCGTCGTCAAGGATAGCCTGGTCGTCTTTACCTGAATATGTCTGAGCATTTGTAAGCTGGTTCTTCAAGAAATCAACGAACATCTTGTAAGGTGTTGTTGTTGAAGGAATACAAGAACCAACGATGTTACCGATAGAAGTGATAGTCTTTATAGGACCGTATTTTGCAGGGTCTTGACCTTTCCAATATGTGGGTTTTGCTGTTTTTGAAGAGTCAGCCGGGTTCTCGATTTCTTCGTCAGCATTACAGTAAGCGGTATCGCCTAAAACAGATGAATCGAAAAGAAGGTCATATGTCTGCATACCGTTCTCATTTGAGAAGATAACAGCATAGGGAGTTCCGTCTGTAGCGATAGAAGAACCTGACTTTGAAACATCGTATGTCCACTCTGTGTCAGAAACCTTTGTCATCTTTGAAGCCTTAGCCTGCCAAGGTGTGAACGACTCTCCGCCGTAAACCCAAATGTAGCAGAAAATATTGCTATAATTGTTCCAGCCTGCACCACTGGGGTCAAAGTTGATGACCTGTCCTGCGCCTGTGCCTGCTTCTGTTTCGTTGTTTGCAGCAACTTCTGCCTGTGCATCAGCGTTATCGTTTGCGATTTCAACCTGTGCAGCAGAAACTGCTACAGTAGCCATAGCGAGTACCATAACAACGCAGATAGCGAGGCTTAATACTTTTTTAATCATAATAATCTCCTCCGTAATCATAATAATACGATAATATTCCAAGATATATTATC
>JAGHTC010000088.1 GCA_018065465.1 Candidatus Ruminococcus equi | reverse complement strand
GTATATGGATTTTGATAGAATTTAAAAAATAGGATGTGTATTTATGAAAAAATCAATTTCCTGCGTTCTTATGGCGGCGGGTGTATCAAAAAGATTCGGCGAAAACAAACTAAAAGAAAATATAAACGGTCAGACTCTTATTGAACATTCGTTAAGTATAATTCCAAAAGAGAAATTTAACAAAGTTATTGTTGTATCGGGACAGGAAGATATTTTGCAAAATGCCGAAAAAATGGGTTTTCAAAGTGTACTCAATATTGAGCCCGAAAAAGGCTTGAGCCACACAATAAAACTCGGACTTTCTAAATGCGACGACAATGATGCAGTTATGTTTCTTGTCAGCGACCAGCCGTATCTCAAAAAAGAAACGGTTGCTAAACTTGTTGATGAATATATGAAAAAGCCTGAATTTATTTTCGCGCTTAAGTCCGACACAAGACGAGGAAACCCCTGCATATTTCCAAAGAAATTTTACGATGAACTGTACGAACTTTCGGGTGATGTCGGCGGAAGCGAAGTTATAAGACGAAACGAAAATGAACTTGTACTCATAAAGACAGATGAAACTGAACTTATTGACATAGACACAAAAAACGATTTATTGAAAATAAAGTAAGGAGAATTATTATGGCACGACTTAATATAAACGGAAAAACCTACACGGTTACCGAAAACACAAAACTCATAAGATTTCTTCGTGATGATTTAAAACTCACATCCGTCAAAGACGGTTGTGCTCAAGGTGCTTGCGGTACTTGTACGGTTATTATTGATTCTAAGGCTCAAAAGGCTTGTATTCCGTCTATCGAGAAACTTGACGGTAAAACTATTATTACCTGTGAAGGTCTGTCAGAACGCGAAAAGCACGTTTACGCCTACGCTTTTTCGCACTGCGGTGCTGTACAATGCGGATTTTGTATTCCGGGTATGGTTATGAGCGCAAAAGCACTATTAGACCAAAATCAAAGTCCCACCCGTGACGATGTAAAACAGGCTATAAAAAATAATATCTGCCGTTGCACAGGATACAAAAAAATCATAGATGCCATTATGCTTTGTGCAGAAATTTTCAGAAACGATACCCCTGTTCCCCATACCGAATTTACGGGACTGCTCGGCGAGAGTATGCACAGAGTCGACGCAAAAGAAAAGACACTCGGCGAAGCTATCTACACAGACGATATCTATATGGACGGTATGCTCTACGGCGGTGCTGTAAGAAGTAAATATCCGAGAGCAAAAGTCATTTCTGTAAACACGGATAAAGCAAAAGCACTAGACGGAGTTTTTGCCGTTATTACCGAAAAAGACCTCAAGGGAAACAGGAAAGTCGGTCATATCAAAAAAGACTGGGATGTGCTTATCGGTGAAGGAAAAATCACCCATTATCTCGGTGACGCTATTGTTCTTATTGCCGCTAAAAGCAGAGAGATTCTCGAGAAAGCAAAATCTCTTGTCGATATAGAATACGAAGAACTCCCGCCTGTACTTTCGCCCGCTGATGCACTAAAAGACGACGCACCGAATGTACATAAAGACGGAAATGTTCTCTCCGTTGAACATCTTGTACGCGGAAATGCTGACGAAGTTATCGCAAAAAGCAAATACAAGGTTACAAATCACTACAGCGTACCGTTTACCGAGCACGCTTTTATGGAGCCCGAATGTGCGGTTGCATTCCCCGAAAACGACGGTGTGCATATCATCAGCGCCGACCAGGGAATTTACCAGACACAGCGTGAATGCAGCGAAGCACTCGGCATAGACAAAGACAAAGTCAGAGTTACTGCCGCTTTTGTCGGCGGTGGTTTCGGCGGAAAAGAAGATATGAGTGTTCAGCACCACGCGGCACTGCTTGCATATTTTTCACAAAGGCCTGTTAAGTTCAAACTCTCTCGTGACGAAAGTATTCTTGTTCATCCAAAACGCCACGCAATGGAAATGGATTTCACAACTGCTTGTGACGAAAACGGACATCTCACCGCGATGAAAGCGGTTATCATTTCCGACACGGGTGCTTATGCTTCTCTGGGCGGTCCTGTATTACAAAGAGCGTGTACTCACGCCGCAGGTCCGTATAACTACCAGGTTATAGATATTCTCGGAAAAGCGATATATACAAACAATCCGCCTGCTGGTGCTTTTCGCGGATTCGGTGTTCCGCAAAGTTGCTTTGCAACAGAGCAAAATATCAATCAGCTTGCAGAACTTGTCGGTATTACACCGTTTGAATTCAGATATCTTAACGCAGTAAAACCGGGTGATGTTCTGCCAAACGGTCAGATTTGCGACAATTCAACCGCTTTTGTTGAAACTCTCGACGCGGTAAAAGATATTGTAAAAGAAAATCCGAACTGCGGTATCGCCTGTGCGTTGAAAAATTCGGGCTTGGGTGTCGGCATTCCCGATACGGGCAGATGTATGATTGAAATTAAAAATTCTACAGTACTTATTCATTCAAGTGCCGCTTGTATCGGTCAGGGTATGGGCACTGTGCAAACACAAATGGCGGCACAGGTACTGGAACTTCCGCTTGAAAGCATCAAATACTGCAAGCCTGATACTTTGGACTCTCCCGATTCGGGAAACACCACAGCATCAAGGCAGACACTTTTCACAGGCGAAGCGGTAGTAAGGGCGGCAAAAGCGCTGAAAGCAGACCTTGACAAGGGATTTACCCTTGCTGATTTAGAGGGCAAAAAGTACTTTGGCGAATACCTCGGTGTTACCGATAAAATCGGCTCGGACAAACCTAACCCCGTCAGCCATATTGCCTACGGCTATGCCACTCATGTAGTAATACTCAACGACGACGGCACTATCAAAAAGGTTGTTGCCGCACAGGATGTCGGAACGCCTGTAAACCCGATATCCATACAGGGACAAATCGAGGGCGGAGTTGTTATGAGCCTTGGTTACTCTCTTACAGAAGACTTTCCGCTTATAAACGGCAAGCCGAAATATAAATTCGGTATGCTCGGACTTTTCAAGGCAGACAAGACACCCGATGTTGAGCCTATTATCATTTCAAAACCCGACAAAACGCTTGCTCTCGGTGCAAAAGGAATCGGCGAACTTTGTTCTATTCCGACTGCTCCTGCGGTTGCACTTGCATACTACAACAAAGACAAGAAATTCAGAACGAAACTACCGCTTGAAGATACACCGTACAGCAGAAAATAAGCAAAAATTTACCTCTCCCAAAATTGGGAGAGGTTATTTTTTATCAATCTTTTGATTTAAG
This sequence comes from Candidatus Ruminococcus equi, assembly GCA_018065465.1. GTDB lineage: Bacteria > Bacillota > Clostridia > Oscillospirales > Acutalibacteraceae > Ruminococcoides > Ruminococcoides equi. The sequence continues at coordinate 3,961 of JAGHTC010000088.1, read as the reverse complement.
ACCGAATTTCTTTACTGCATCTTCACGCATTTTGTATTTTAAAATTTTGCCTGCGGCATTCATCGGAAATTCAGAAACGAAATCAACATAACGAGGTACCTTGTGGCGGGCAAGACTTTCTGCCATAAAGGATTTTAACTCATCTTCTGTCATTGTTTCACCGTCTTTTAAAATGACACAAGCCATAATTTCTTCGCCGTATTGCTCATCGGGTACGCCGATAACCTGGACATCGGAAATCTTCGGATTTGTATAGATAAATTCTTCGAGTTCCTTGGGATAGATATTTTCTCCGCCGCGGATAATCATATCTTTGAGTCTTCCTGTTATGCGGTAGTTGCCTTCATTAGTTTTGCAGGCTAAATCTCCTGTATGAAGCCAGCCGTCTTTGTCAATGGCGGAAGCGGTTTCTTCGGGCATTTTGTAGTAGCCTTTCATAATGTTATAACCGCGGGCAAGAAATTCGCCTGTTTCTTCTATCTCACACTCTTCGCCTGTTTCGGGGTTTACTATCTTGCACTCAACCTCGGGCAAGGCTCTGCCGACAGTTGAAACGCGAACTTCGATAGAATCGTCCGTTGAACTCATAGTACAGCCGGGTGATGCTTCGGTCTGACCGTAAACAATGGTTATCTCCTTCATATTCATTTTGTTGACAACATCATTCATCGCAGAAATCGGACAGGGCGAGCCTGCCATAATTCCCGTTCTCATATATGAAAAATCGGTTTTCTCGAAATCGTCATGTTCAAGCATAGCGATAAACATTGTCGGCACGCCGTGGAACGCGGTTATATGTTCGTTGTTGATACAACTAAGCGCAGGCTTTGGCGAGAAATACGGTAAGGGAAGCAAAGTTCCGCCGTGTGTCATAGTAGCCGTCATAGCAAGCACCATACCGAAACAATGGAACATCGGAACTTGTACCATCATTCTGTCGGCTGTGGACAAATCCATTCTGTCGCCGATACATTTACCGTTGTTTACGATGTTATAATGCGTGAGCATAACGCCTTTCGGGAAGCCTGTTGTACCCGATGTGTACTGCATATTGCAGACATCGTCTTTGTCAACTTCTTTAGCCATTCGCAAGACGGTATCAAGCGGAACACGACTCGAATAATCCAAGGCATCTTCCCACAAAAGACAACCTTTTTGTCTATATCCTACCGTGATAACATTGCGTAAAAACGGTAAGCGTTTTGCGTGGAGTTGTCCACCCTCGGGTGTTTCTTCAAGTTCGGGACAAAGTTGCGCGATAATATCACCATAAGATGTATTCTTTGCGCCCTTTGTCATAATCAAAGTATGGGTATCGGACTGTTTTAACAGATACTCTACTTCGTGGATTTTGTACGCTGTATTTACGGTAACCAGCACCGCGCCTAACTTTACGGTTGCCCAAAAAGCAATATACCACTGCGGAACATTCGACGCCCATACGGCAACATGACTGCCTGCTTTTACTCCGAGGGCAACCAACGCACGGGCAAAGTTGTTTACATCTTTTCTAAACTGGGTGTATGTTCTTGTATAGTCAAGTGTTGTATATTTGAACGCCAGTTGGTCGGGAAATTCTTCGCACATTCTGTCAAGGACATCGGAAAAAGTTGCTTCGATAAGCAAGTCTTTTTTCCAAACATATTTACCTGTTTGCGCTTTATTAAAATACAATGTTGCTTCTTTTTTTGATGTATCGGCAAACTGCTTCATATATCCGATAAAATGTGAAAAGATTATTTCTATATCGTTTATCAGTTCATTCCACAAAGGATTCCAGACAAGCGAAATAAAGCCGTCGTAGTTGACACTGCGCAAAGCGAGCATCATTTCTTTTATCGGCAAATCACCCTCACCGACAAGGCAGTGTTCAAGTTTTCCGTCAACCATTTTTGCATCGGTAATATGCACATGGCGAACATAGGCACCCAAGTTTTTTATACCCGTTGCGGGGGATTCTTTTTCCCAAAAATAAGTTGCAGAAAGATTCCACAAAGCGGCAAGATAATCGGATGCAAAAAACTCAAGTACATCTCTCAAACGGAGAGTATCGGCAAAAATTCCTTCTGTTTCCAAAAGGATAGTTATTCTTTCGCTTTGAGCTATCGGCAAAGTTTTTGTGATTATATCCTTTACATTTTCGATTGCCTTTTCTATATCTTCACAAAACTCTGCACGCAGACGGACATTCGGGATAGAAAGATTAGACGCAAGTTCGATGCATCTTTCGATTTCTTTGATACTTTCGTCATTGACGCTTTCATCGGAAATATTGCAAATTGCATCAATACAAGGCAGAGAAAGTCCTTTTTCAAAAAGCATTCTCCCCGTTTGTGCAACAGAATAGTCTGTGAATGCACCGTCTTTTGCTGACATAAGTTCATTATATATGTTGTGAGGCTCGATACCCGAGAATCCCAACTCTACGGCTAAATCACAAAATTCTTCAAAAGAATTATCATGCCAGCCTTTTGTTGAAAAAGAAAATTTCACAATTATTTCTCCTCGTAAACGATTTTATTTACTGCACTGAGATACGCACGAATTGCTGCACAGATGATATCTGTTGAAATACCGTTACCGCAATATACTTTTCCCGCGTAACGCAGTTTTATCATAGCGGAGCCCATAGCTTCTTTGCCCCTTGTAACCGCTCCTATCTGGAAGTCATCAAGTTCATATCGAGTGCCGATAATGCTCTCAAGTGTTATGAAAGCGGCATCGACAGGACCGTTACCATTTGACAAGCCTTCAATGATTTCGCCGTCTTTTGTCAAAATAATGTGGGCATTACTCTTCATTGTGCTTGATGAAGTAACAAGGTAGCTGTCGAGTTTATAGGTCGGCGGGACTTGTAACGATGATGAAGCAATAATTGCATCGAGGTCCTGAGTACTGACTTGCTTATTATTTGCAACACGCAAGAACTCTTCATATACAAGTTCTTCGTCGGCTTTGGAAAGATTATATCCCAGTTTCTTTACTTCTCTTATTACATCTTCTTTTACTGAGTCTTTATCAAGCAAGACAGTTTCTTCTTCAAAATTAGATGCGCCCATTACCATTTTTCTGTCAGTATAGGTGTTTTCTATCAACTTCTTTATCTGCTTTGATATTTGATACATCTGGGTGTAGTTGATGTCGGAAGAGACAGAATATTTATTTCCGCAGTCTTTTATTGTATCTGCAAAAGGAATAAACGGAGTTACAATACCCTCGAAATCGGTCTTGATAACACTAACGCCTTTTTTCATAGACAAGATTGCACTTGCAAGTGCAAGTTCTTTTTTGTTATAGCATTTTATGCCGAAAGAAACGCCTGTTTTTTCAGAAATTTCTGCAATAAAATCGGCAAAGTCATCGGGGAAAACCTCGCACGCACTGTCACAAAGTGTAATGGATGTTGCGCCTGCTTTTACTGCGGTATTTACTGCAGTTATGAGAAAGTCTTTTTCGGCTCTTGTTGCATCTGTTGCACAAAGTTCAACATCATCACAATGAGATTTCGCAAGGCCCACACATTCTTCGATAAATGTAAGCATTTTTGCCGGTTTTTTCTGGCAGAAATATTCCATATTTACAGCAGAAACGGGAAGTTCTACTCTTATTCTCGGATGCTCGGTATTCTGTAGAGCCAAAGCAGCATTTTCGATGCTTTTTACACTTCTTGCCTTTACCGAAATAACACAATCTTTGACAAAAGAAGAAACAGTTTTGATAAACAACACTTCGGTATTTACATCATTGATTTCATCAAGTTCAATGGTATCAACTCCGATTTTCTGCAAAAGCCTGCAAATTTCAAGATTAGCCTTGAAGCCGAGGCCCTTTCTTTCATTGGATAATGTTGTGTCGTGAATCTGAATTTTTCTCCCATTTATCTCGCGTTTGTGATATATATTATTCTTAAATAGAAAGATAACTCGTGTTATGGTGCGGTCGGCGTAATTTCAAGGCTATG
>JAGHTC010000075.1 GCA_018065465.1 Candidatus Ruminococcus equi | reverse complement strand
AACATAATATACAAAAAAATTAAATGAAAAAAATGTAAATTTTGAACTACGAAATGCACAATCTTTTTTTCAATAATTTGTTGATATAACACAAAAAATGTTAATAAATTATTTCTTGCCCAATAAAAAACAGCCATTTCATAAGAAACGGCTATTTTTTTATTAAATTTTTATATCAGGAAAGCCGACGCCGAAAGATGTACCGAGCGACAAGCACACGGAATTTTCTATATCAGAAAAATAAAGTGCTGTTGCAGTTCCGTCGTGCACAAGTTTTACACTCACTTTTTTATGCAGTTCGCCCGAAATATCTTCGGTGAGAATTTTTGTGTAATCCCTACCGAGTACACAAAGTTTTGCATATCCTCCGCGATAATCATTCAGTACATTTCCCGCTACATAGTTTGCAATACTTACATAAATTTTATCTGACGGCTCATTCGTTTTTGACGCTTCTTTGTAGGTGTTTGCTATGATTTTTACTATGTTTTTGTGTAAAGAAAGTGCCATCTTCGTCTTTTTTTCGTCTGTATCAAATTTGTCTTGCATATAAAGCGTAGGTGTGCTTTCGAATGTAGTGAACTGCGAAATCTGCTCTGCCGACTTGGTTACAATTCCTCGTTTTGTCATCGTGTGACCAAAATCAAAGACAAGAGATGTTTCGTTATCTTTCATCAATGCATTTGCACAGCCTAACAAACCAATATATGTTCCGTTTTCAAAAAGGACGATATTATATGGTTTTGCTCCCTTTCGGTCAAAGATTCCCTGAATTTGCTCTTTGAGTTTTCTGCCGAACATCGAACTTGCAAGCCCACCGACAAGAATAACCGTATTGAGGTTTGCCCAATATTCCCAGTGGCTATTATCCCAGTCAGTCCTTGCTTTGCGATTTTCTTTTTGTCCGAGCCGAAGGGAGAGCAAAATAAGTCCCAGCCTGTTGCCGTATTTAACTGCAATTTTGTTAGAAAGTCCTTTGAGTTTTATGTCGTCGCAGACAAGTCCCCTGTCGATAATTTTCGGCAGTTGGTGGTCTTCATATTGTGACAAATCAACACCGTATTTTTTCGCAGTTTTTTTGATATCTTCGATAATGATTTTCGTGGAAAAAATCTCCGAAAACTTTTTGCCTTTGATAGAATCATCAACGCCCTTTACGGGGAGTTCTGCCATAACACCCCTATTGAGCGAGCAAACATATGAAAGATATTCACAGGAAAACTCATCACTATATGAAATAAACGGATTGTTCACAATACTCCTCCTAACTTCCTGCGGATTCGTAGGCGCTGACGCCCTTGTTCCATACAAACAGGGCTATAGCCAAAAGCACAACTCCCGCTATTACGGTACCGCCGATATTAAAAAGCGGATTTTCCCCGGTGAGGAAAAAGCACGCAGGGTAGTATGCCGTAAATGCAAACGGAATTATGTAGGTTATGAATGTGCGGACAAAGTTGTTGTATATGGTTACGGGGTACTTTGAAAAATCATTCGTCATATACAGCATATGGGTAATATGTCCGCTTGCTTTTGTCCAGAAAGATATAGCCGCGGTAACGGTTTTCAGCGCAGTATATATCATAGTCGAGAACACAAGTGCAACCAAAACGAGCGGGATTGTGTACCAGTAAAACGGCATAGAAAGGTGCGGTATGCTGACACAAAGCAAAGCAATACCCATAACAAGTTCGCCGAGTGCATCAACGCAGAATTTCTCGACTATTACATAGAAAAGGCTGTTTATCGGTCGTGTCAGATATTTGTCAAAATCGCCTTTTCGTACTATCTGATACCCAACCATCCAAAGGTTATCAAAGAAAAGGTGGTCAATACCTTTCGGTATAAGCGAAAAGCCGTAGATGAAAAGTATTTCATAATACGACCAACCTTGTAAAGCGGGAATCTGGCTGAAAATTATGCCGATAAAAACTATCTGGAAAAATTGACTTAAGAGAATACCTGTTGCACCGATAAGGAAATCGACCTTGTATTCCATCAGTCTTTTAAGGTACTGTGCAATAAAAATCGAATGTAGTTTTAATACTCTTTTCATAACATCAACCTCCGTGAACACAAAGGCGTGTTACCGCACTTTTCCAAATAAGTTTTGACACAAGGAAAATCACAACAAGCCAAAACACCTGCATACCCATTCGATAGAGCAATTCTGTTCCTGTGTACATTCCCATATATATCATTACGGGTGTATAGGAAAGCGAAGAAAACGGCAGAAAATTCAAAATATTTCTCAAAACGGGAGGCATAAACGCAAGCGGAATCGTAGCACCCGAAAGAAAGTCGATAATGACCTGTTTTATAAGTCCCGTTCCCCACAAATTCTTCAAAAAGAATGCAAGAAAGCCATAGCATACATTTATATAAAATGATGTAAGATAAGCAAAAATCAGGCTCAAAAGATAAAGCAAAAATGCCGATAAAGTAATCTGTATTGCACCGTAAAGTGCAAAGCGATATATCTCAACGCCCAATACTATCGGTACAAAAATAACGCAGATTTTGAAAATATTTGAGCCCATTTCCTGGAACAGAAAGCACATATCAAACGAGCAGGGCTTTATCATTCGCATAGCAATAGAGCCGTCGACAATTTCTTCTCCGATTGCATATGCTCCGTCTGAATATGCAAGGTAGCCTGTAAGAAAAGTTATGAAAATATAGACTACCATATCCCCCATCGAAAAGCCCATAAATGTTTCACTTTCCGAACTGTTGAAAACTGCTTTCCATACGAAAAACATAATAAAACATTTCATAATTTCGCCGATAAGAAAACAGATAAAATTCGCCCTGTATGCAACGATATCCTGAAAACCGGCGCTTGTAAACGGCTTGTATTTTCTGAAAAAGCTTTTAATCATACTCATACGCTCACCTCACGCCGATAAATGCGCCTTATGATATCTTCGATATCGGCATCGGTCACATTGATATCCTTTACATGGACTTGCGACAAGGTATATGAGAGCATATCTTCAACGGATACGGCATCGCTGTTAAATCGTACCGAAATAAGCGCTCCGTCAGACTCAATTTCGATATCGTCTTGAGTTGCGGAAAACTTCTTTTGATAGTCGAGCAAGTCGATATCCGCAGCTTTTTGAAGTTCAAATCGTAAAGTTCTCATCTGTCCGAAATTGTGTTTTAACTCTGAGATTTCGCCGTCAAAGACTTTCTTGCCCTTGTCTATCATTACTATTCTTTCGCAGAGAAGTTCGATATCCGACAAGTCGTGGGTGGTTAAAATTACGGTTGTGCCGTCTTCTTCGTTTATCTTCTTTATTGCGTTTCGGATGTTATCTTTTACGACAACATCAAGACCGATAGTCGGCTCGTCGAGGAACAAAACTTTCGGTGAATGCAGAAGCGATGCCGCAATATCGGCGCGCATACGCTGACCGAGCGACAAGGTACGCACGGGGCTTGTGATAAACGAGTCGAGTTCGAGCACCTCGTTTAAAAAAGTCATACGCTTTTTGTACATATCGTCGGGGACTTCATATATTTCTTTTAATACGGCGTAGGTTTCTCTTAGTGCCAAGTCCCACCAAAGTTGAGTTCTCTGTCCGAAAACGACACCGATTTCTTTGACATATTTTTTGCGGTTTTCCTGCGGAATTTGTCCGTTAATTCGGCAAATGCCCGAGGTCGGTGTGAGTATTCCCGTAAGCATTTTTATAACGGTTGATTTTCCTGCACCGTTAGGCCCGATAAAGCCGAGCATCTCGCCTTTTTCGACAGAAAATGAAATTCCGTCAACCGCTTTGATTATCTCTTTGTCGGGTTTAAAGAGAGCTTTTATTGAGCCTTTGAGCCCGGGTTCTTTTATTGTTTTTTTAAATTCTTTTTTCAAATCTTTTACATATATCAAGGATATCACCTCATAATCTAATATTGAATATAACACAAGAATTTTTTCTTTTCAAGTAAACTTTTTCAATTTGCGAAAAATGTCAAAAAGCATTGGTTTTTGTAATGTTAATTACACTTTTGTAGAAACACTTGATTATCAAAATGTAATGTGATATTATGTCCCCAAAATTAGTGAATTTCTTTCACAAAGGTGGGCACTATGACAGAATACAAACTTTTTGAAGAAAGCAAATACAACAGGCTTTGCGGTTTTTATGTAACATACGGCATTATTGTATTTGAAAACGGTCTGCACACAAGAACAATATCGGATATATCGGTAAACAAAGAAAAGGTCGAACAACTTGTTTCGACTTTCAACGAACTTGAACTTTCGCCGAAACATCTAAATGAAGCGGTAGAAGATTTTCTCTACGACTTCAGTTAATGTATCTTCTTTGCCTTTTTGTATATCGGACCTTCTTCTCCGACTTTGTCGGTTAATTCAAACCCGGATTTTTCAAGGACTTTTACGGATGCAATATTTTCTCTTTCTACCTCGGCGGTTATGAAGTTAATTTCATTTTGATTTAATGCCCAATCAACTACTCCTTGTACTGCCTCAGTCGCATATCCGTGTCCCTGATAGTTTTCTAAAATGCCATAGCCGATTTCGGTAGCACCGAATTCGTCAACGCCTTTAAAGCACAGTTCTCCTATATGTGTGCCTTTCTTTATTTCAATCATCCAAAGGGCATACCAATCCCACATATCGGGATGTGAAACAGCGCCGCAAAACATTTCTTTGTATGCTGTTTTCAATTCAAGAGAAGTTTGTTTTGATATCAAGTTTTCCATCTGTTCTTTGGAAGCAGGATATATTTTTAATCGCTTTGTTTCAATCATCCTCATCTACCTCCGTATAAACTTCATTTGCGCTTTTACTTGTTTGAGTATGTTTTAATAAAATGTCTGATAAATTCTTCTATTTGCCCTATTATTTCTTCCTCTTTTTTCGGCTCACGGTCACAGTAGTGAAGCAGTGTCGTTATCGGAGAAGTATAGGCAAAAGAGAGCATATCGGGGTCTTCATCTTTGAGGATACCGAGTTTTATCATTTCTGCGAAAATCTTTGCGAAATTATCTCTTGTTCCTGTTAAAAAATGAAGTGTTGCAAGCCTGCGTGTCCTTTGGTCACGAAATTGTTCGGTAAGCAAAAGTTGTCTTGTTAGTATTATCTTTTTATCGTGCATAGTGAAGTCAAGCATTTCCATAGTCATCGAAAGCAGTTCATCAGTAGATTTCGGCGTAAAGGGTGCATTATCGGCAGAGTCAAAGTTAGCAATATAGTAGGCTTCCATTCTGTCGAGAACGGCATTGTAGATATCCTCTTTGCTTTTATAGTGCTTATACAAAGCGGACTTGCTCAGCCCCAAACTTCCTGCAAGGTCACGAAGATTTGTACCCTTGTATCCGTTTTCGGCAAAGCTTATAAGTGCCGCGTCAAGTATTTTTTCCTTTGTATTTTCCATTGCATCCTCCCCTTTGTTTTGGTGACCATTCGGACACCTTTATTATAGTGACCAAGCGGTCACTTGTCAAGCGATTTCAGAAACAAAGATAAACACACCGCAACCTTGTATGAAGTTGCGGTGTGTTTTTATATTGCGAAAGTGGATTTCCCGTGCTAAAATAAAGGCGGTGATACTATGATATGTGAACTTTGTCCGCAAAAATGCGGGGCAAAAAGAGAAGAAAAACAGGGTAACGGAATTTGCAAAGAAGGCACATTACCCAAAGTTGCACGGATTGCACCGCACTACTTTGAAGAGCCGTGCATAAGCGGTGAAAAAGGCACAGGGGCTGTGTTTTTCAGCGGGTGCAGTCTTTGCTGTATTTACTGCCAAAATTACGATATTTCGCAAAAAAACAAGGGCGAATATATCACTCCCGAAGAACTTGCAGATTACTATAAAAAATTTGAAGAAAGCGGTGTTCACAGCATTGAGCTTGTGAGTGCTTCTCACTTTGCCGATGCGGTTATAAAAAGCCTTAACATCTACAAGCCGAACATCCCCGTTATCTACAATTCATCGGGGTACGAAAGTGTTGATACGCTCAAACGATTTGAGGGGCTTGTTGATGTATATTTGCCCGATTTCAAATACGCCGACAATGCTTTGTCACAGGAACTTTCGAAATGCAATAACTACAAGGAAACCGCAATAGAAGCGATAAAAGAAATGGTACGCCAAGTAGGAAAGGTGCAACTTGACGAAAGCGGTATGATACAAAAGGGCGTTATCGTTCGTCACCTCGTTCTTCCCAATCACACAAGAAACAGTATCGATGTTCTTAATATTCTAAAAAAGAATTTTAATGACAGCATAAAAGTCAGTCTTATGGGGCAATATATCCCCTGTGGCGAAGCAACAGGAAACGAAAAATTAGGCAGAAAAATCACAAAGCGAGAATACGAAAAGGTGCTAAATCACCTGTTTTCACTCGGACTTGACGGCTTCGCACAGGAACTCTCTTCCGCAGACGAAAAGTACATTCCAAAGTGGAACTTTAATAATGAATAATTGATAATTGATAATTGACAATTAAGGGAAAATCTCAGAGCGATTTTTGGATTTCTAAAAACTAAACACTTAACACTAAAAATGCTGTGGCAAATCGCCACAGCATTTTTGCTTATATCTACATTACATTTCTTCAATCAATCCCGCAAGGAATTTTTGTATTCTTGTTGCATCCAATACAGAAATAGTGCTGTCGTGGTCAGTATCGCAAACAGAAAGGTCGATATCGCTTTCGGTAATCAGGTCTGCCAAATATTTTTGAATACAGGTAGCATCTATTACCGACAAAGTGCCGTCTTTATCAGCATCGCCTAATATTATAATTATATGTGGTTCATCGTAAACAATCGACTTTCCTGTTTGGTCGAAGGAACTCAAAAATACACTTTTATCTTTTGATATATGTCTTATCGTGAATGTGTATTTATCACCTTTTTTTACATCCGTATATACAAAGCTTGTCTCTTCTGTATCGCCGACACGAGTCCAATCTGCGGCACCGTTTACTTTGCAATAGACACGATAACTTTCATATCCTTTTGTTGGGTTCCAGCTTATTTTTATACCATCTTTGGTGTTTGTCAGCGATTCGATTACAGGCGGTTGAAAATATTCAGTTTCGTCGTCATATAAATTTTCATCATCAAGAATATTTCCGGCACTGTCAAGTCCACAAACCATATAGGTATATTTTTCACCGTCATTTACATTTTTATCTTCAAAAGAAAGAGCAGATGTTTCGCAAACTGTTTCCCAATTATTGTTATTTGCATAGCGCAACAACCTATATTTGCTTGCATTTCTTGCAGCGCTCCATGATATTTTTATCCCAGTTCTTGTGTTTTCAAAATTCAGTTTGTTTGGATTATTAAATGCGCCCAATTTATACTCGCCGCTTTCGTAGTATATAAAATCACCAAATGATGTATTGTTAATTTCAATCCACGGAGTATACTGGCTCTTATCTGTAAAAAATCTGATTTTAAAATCGCTCTCGTTAATCATATCTACATTAGAAAGGTCAAATGTATATATAAGCGAAAACTTGTTATTTTCAAATGATACAATTTCTTTAGTCTTAGAAATATATGCACCCGATGAGACAACGCCGTTGCTGCTTACTATTTCACCAAAAATACTATTATAACTTTCCCACGGGAGTGAAGAAACCAAGAGGTTTATCTCAGATATATAACCATTTTCGTTAATATTTAGCAGAGAAGATTTATTGCGTGACCAATTGACCAATACACCGGCATCAATAATTGCATTCTCGACATCTCGTCTGTATAGTCCAAGACCTCCTGCTACGTCATCAAGGATAGCTTGGTCGTCTTTATCGGAATACAACTGTGCATATGAGAGATTGTTCTTCAAGAAATCAACAAACATCTTATAAGGTGTTGTTGTTGAAGGAATACAAGAACCAACGATATTACCGATAAAAGTGATAGTCTTTACAGGACCGTATTTTGCAGGGTCTTGACCTTTCCAATATGCGGGCTTACATGTCTTTGAAGAGTCAGCCGGGTTCTTGATTTCTTCGTCAGCATTACAGTAAGCTGTATCGCCTAAAACAGAAGAGTCGAAAAGAAGGTCATATGTCTGCATACCGTTCTCGTTAGAGAAGATAACAGCATAGGGTGTTCCGTCTGTAGAAATAGAAGAACCTGATTTAGAAACATCATATGTCCACTCAGTGTCGGAAACCTTTGTCATCTTTGAAGCCTTAGCCTGCCAAGCTGTAAGCGGGTCACCGCCATAAACCCAAATATGGCAGAAAATATATTTATAATTTGACCAGCCTGTACCACTTGGGTCAAACTTGATAATTTGTTCGGCACCTGTGTCAACACCATTTGCAGTATCAACAGCCGAAACAGAAAACGGAACAATGCTGAAAGCAGTCAGCACCATAACGATACATAAAACTGCGGATAAAATTCTCTTTTTCATAAACTGACCTCCTAAATAAAAAGCATAGTCAAAGTCATATGGCAAAGCATACAACCCTGACAATTATTTTTTTATAATACCATAAGTGATATATGTTTACAAGTATATTTATATACAAAAAAGCCTGTAGCGAATTGTTAATTTCGTCACAGGCTTTTGTTAGTATTTAGTTTTTAGTTTTAAGAAAGATATTTGAAAATCTTTATTTTATTTTGCGAAGTCAACTGCTCTGCTTTCGCGGATGATATTTACTTTTATCTGTCCGGGATATTCGAGGTCTTCTTCAATCTTCTTGCAGATATCTCTTGCAAGAGAAGCCATAGAGTCATCTTTGACTGCTTCAGGCTTGACCATAATACGAACCTCACGGCCTGCCTGGATAGCAAATGATGTTTCAACTCCGGGGAATGATGAAGCGACTTCTTCAAGTTTTTGCAGACGCTTGATGTAGTTTTCGAGGTTTTCTCTGCGGGCGCCGGGACGGGCTGCCGAGATAGCATCTGCCGCCTGAACGATACAGGCAACGATAGTTTTTGCCTCTACATCGCCGTGGTGAGCGTGGATAGCGTGGATAACAGCATCGCTTTCCTTATACTTTCTTGCTACATCAACGCCGATTTCGATATGGCTGCCCTCGATTTCGTGGTCGAGAGCCTTTCCGATATCGTGCAGAAGTCCTGCACGCTTTGCAACAGTCGGGTCAATACCTAATTCCGATGCAATCATCCCGGAAAGATAGCAAACTTCCAGAGAATGTTTCAAAACATTTTGTCCGTAAGAGGTACGGTATTTAAGTCGTCCGAGCAACTTGATAAGTTCGGGGTGAATACCGTTAACTCCTGCTTCGAGGACGGTTCTTTCGCCCTCTTGTTTAATGGTAGCCTCAACCTCACGACGAGATTTTTCTACCATTTCTTCAACCCTTGCGGGATGTATACGCCCATCGGAAATAAGCTTTTCGAGAGAAAGTCTTGCGATTTCTCTTCTGACAGGCTCGAATGAGGATAATGTGATAGCCTCGGGTGTGTCGTCAATAATAAGGTCAACACCGGTGAGTGTTTCGATAGCACGAATGTTACGGCCTTCACGACCGATAATTCTGCCTTTCATTTCATCGTTAGGCAACGGTACAACAGATACGGTAGCCTCGGCAACCTGGTCTGCTGCAAGACGCTGGATAGCAAGCGAAATGATGTTTCGTGCTTTCTTGTCGGATTCGTCTTTGAGTTGCTGTTCGTACTCCATAATCTTCAAAGACTTTTCGTGAGAAAGCTCCTGTTCTAACTGTTCGAGCAAATACGCCTTTGCCTGCTCTACTGTGTAGCCCGAAATCCTTTCGAGCATTTCAAATTGACTCTTCTTGATTGTTTCCACCTCGGCGAGTCGTGCCTCGGCTTCTTTCATTTTCTTTTGTACTTTTTCTTCCTTTTGCTCGATATTATCTATCTTGCGGTCAAGGGTTTCTTCTTTTTGCTGGATGCGTCGTTCCTGACGCTGAACCTCCTTGCGGCGTTCGGAAAGCTCTTTTTCACTTTCATTACGCAGACGATGAACTTCGTCTTTTCCTTCAAGGATGGCTTCTTTTTTCTTGGCTTCTGCATTTTTGATAGCATCGCTTAAAATGCGTTTAGCCTCCTGCTCTGCACTGCCTATTTCAGCCTCGGCAACTTTTTTACGATAAGCGTTGCCTACTACTCCACCGACTACCAAGCCGATGATAAGCGCTACTGCGATGAGCAGAATTGATAACCATAAGCCCATTTGATTTGACACCTCCTTGATTTGATTTTCCTAATAAAATTAGCGAATCAAACTCAACTTACGGGTGCCGTTACAAAGATATTCAATTTGTATCACCAAATGTCAGAAGACATGTATCAGTATTAGTTGAAAAGTGGTATAAACAGTTGGCAATAGTCAGCCGTTCGGTAAGGGATATACCGAAAAACCTTTGTAAAAATATCTATAATATAACGGCTCTAGATAGAGTCCATAAAAGAATAGGAATACTGCGTCCGGTTGATGCAGTTACTCCGAATGCCTTATGCATCCATGTTCATTTTAATATACGACATAGAAAAAGTCAAGAAATATTGCAAAAATTTAATTCTTATTTGCAATTATTTTACTTTTTGAAAAAACGCTTTTCTTTACAATACAATATGAAAAATTTTATCATAATTATTCTGTCAATTTTCAGTACACTATAT
>JAGHTC010000069.1 GCA_018065465.1 Candidatus Ruminococcus equi | reverse complement strand
AGTTGTGATTTTTGATAATCAGTTGTGATAGCATTCGTTGCTTGTGAGTTGATAGAGTAACGAGGTGTGCTTATAGTGCTTGTATTGTTGCTCTTGCCACTAACATCAACCCTTGCTATTTTTGCAATTGTGGTCGCTCCGGTAGTTGCCAGCATTGCAGTCTGTGCTGCGGCGGCTCCGATGCCTAACACACCCATCGAAGCGTAGCCTTCCCACGTTTTCATAATGCTGGTAAGTGTCGAGATTATTGTTTCAGCAATCTTGAGACTCTTGTATTCAGCACTACTTTGTTCAAACATACTTGAAAGGCTTGATAGTGTTCCGGTGAGCGAACTGCTTATGTCTGCGATTCCATTGACGTATTCTTGGTATAGTGTCTGTTGAACGTTTAGTGAACTTTCATCAAGTTCAATCATCTTGGCATCGAACTCTTCCTTATCAAGCATCTGTTGTTCATACATCGCTTGGTATAGTTCTCTACGTCTGTCGATATATGCTTTCTCTATGTAAAGTTGTTGCTCAAAGTCACCCTCTGGTGTAGCGATTCTCATAGAGTTGTAGATGTTCTCTGTGGCTTTTAGTTGAGTCTCGTATGCTTTCTTTTGAGCCTCAAACCACTCCTCCCAATACTCTTCGGGGTCGCTCATCGGACCGGCTTCAAATGTTTGGTTTTTAAGCGATTCTTTGAACTCTTCTATCTTGATTTTCGCTTTCTCTATTTCATATTGATATTTGTTCCACTCTTGAGTTCCGGCTTTTACCTTTGACTGCATAGTTTCAGCAATATTGAGGTCATCTTCGAGTAGTTCAAGTTCGCTCATTCGGAGTCGCTCTATCAAATGGAGATAATCGGTAGTATCTTTTGCAGTAGCCTTGACTGACGTTGATGCAGTCTTGCCAAAGTCACGAACCGCTTTCTTGGCTTCTTCCCATTCAGCCTTTGCCTTCAACACTCTTGTGTCAGCAAGATTACCATACTGCTTCAATGCTCTGTTGTAGGCATCCTCTGCATCTTTTGCAGCAAGTTTCAAGAATGCGAGTTCTTGCTTTCTGTCACCAGTTGCTCTTGCAATACGAAGATTGTAGTTCACATAGTTCTGGGCAATCTCTTGTAGCATCTGCTGATACTCTTTCTCCTTTTGTATGTTCTTCTCCATTTCCTCCCTATCTCGTTCCTCTGCTTCAACTTTCTTATTGATTGCGTTCTTAACGAGTTCAAATGCCGCAACAACTGCGGCGAGGGCAATGCCCCATACACCAAGGGCTTTAGTTGACATTCCAATCGCATTCGAGAGTCCTACAAAAGCCTTCTTTGCAACATCAACAGATGATGCGGCTTGGGCGATAGCCATAAAGCTCGTTATCATCTTTGTAATCTCTTCAGTGCTTTTGTTGCCCTCTACACCAAATAGCGATAACACGCCCGTTAGTCCAGCGATACTTGCCGATGCAGCACCAATGATGCTACTAACGTTGCTCATCTTCTGCCCGAAATCTTGTGTAGCAAATTTGGCAGACTCTTGAATTGCCACCAACTCGTGCATCGTATTACCAAGTTCTTGTGCTTTCTGACGATAAGCGTCAGTGCCTTTCTCCATATTAAGGAGTTCGGAACGTAGGTCTTTAATCTTCTTACGAAGGTCGCCCACCGATGTTTGGGCTGACTTGGTATCTATATTGAGTACTTTTACTTTCTCTGTAGCCATAGATTATCTTCAATATTATTACCAATAAAATATAATAGCCACTCCATTGTAGGAGTGGCTATCTATGTTGTTTGTTGTTTTGTCTTGGTTAGACTTCAAGAGTTGCTGGGTCTGTGATGGTAGCGATAGCAGTTTGACCAAGTGTGTAAGGTAGGGTAGAGGAAATGTCGGTAAGCGTCAATGCTACTTGGTTAGCATCGGTTGCAGCGGTTCCGGTTGTCATAGTAGCAGCAGTTGCCGTAACAACGTTCTCTGCTCCCATAACATACCAAACACCATTCATATCCTCTACGAAAGCAACTATTTCGCTGTTGAGAAGACCACGAACTGCGTGAAGGCGAGACTTGTTCATTTTAGAAACAACGATTTCTGCCGTGGTGGTAGCAAAGCGAACACCAGTAGCATCGTCAATGGTCATTTCACTATTGAAAGTGGAACTCTGCTTACGGAATGAGATTTGGTAGGTCTTTACACCGCTTTCAAGTGTGATTGAATCGATTTCGCCATCTACTTGTGCTCCAAATGTTACATCTTTTGCACAAGCAACGATAACTCTACGAATACCACCGACTTGGGTCTCTCCACAAGATGTCTGTATTGCAGTCAATGCACTGCAAGGGCAGTTATTATAAGCCATATATTATTCTCCTATTTATTTGATTATTAATTAATTAAAGGCTTGGCTCGTTATGAACCAAGCCTTTTTGTTATTGGGGTTTGTCGTACAAGGTACGATTAGGTTAGGACATCTTAACCATATTTGCTGGGAAGGCGTACTGAACACCAGCAACGAATTGGCAGTTGAAACGGAACTCATCGTTGTCCTCGCTGTACCACATCTTTGCGGTTGCGTAGTCATCTTCAGTTGAGAAGCCATACACCATATGCTCTGGGTTGAAAGCGTAGATGTCGTTAGCACCCTTCAAACCGCTGATACCCTTAACGATAGTGTTGGTGTTAGGGATTGTTACCGTCCAATCACCATCGATTTTTGGGTCATAGTGATAGAGGTTCTTTGCACCAAGAGCCAAAACATACGCACGGAAGTTGTTCTTTGACATATAGATAACTGCGTTGTCGAGCTGCTCTTCTGGGATGCTCTTGTAAACGTTCTCAACGTCTGCAACGATGTCAGAGGTACGAGAGAGAGTGATACCAGCGGTGATAGTACCGATACCATCAAACTGCTGACCGCCAGCGATAGAGCCTTGCCAGATGTCGTGTTCCAACTGGTTGGCAATCTTTACCATTATGTCGTTCATAAGCAACTGCTCGTCAGCCATTTCCTCTTCACCAGCACGGATGTTCACCTTGATACCCTTAACGGTTTTCAAAAGGTCTTTGTGACACCAGTTCATATTAACCTTGATGGTGCCGGGAACAAGGCTGCGTTGTGAAAGGGTGGTAGAACCTTGTGCATTGAAGCCACAAGCAGAACCATCTTGGAAAACAACGCTGTTATCCATAATGTTAAGTTTGGTTTCGCAGTGAACGTCTGGCATTTTGGTGAACTCATCGAGTGATGGTGCTGCAAGCACGGTGTCGGGGAGAATCTGCTCTGCGTTCTCTTTTACATAGTTTGTGTTAAAGTTTGACAAATTGTATGCCATATTGTTAATCTCCTATTTTTATTTGGTTATTATTGTTTCTAAAATATAAGTTATTTCATTCGGCTACGAACGTATTCGATATTTGAAACAACTCGCTTGTTTTCTTGTGATTTGAAAGCATCGTCAACGTTGTTGTCGACACTTTGAGATTCTTTCTCTTTGTACTCATTTACGAGTGCTTCAAGCTCTGCAATGCGAGCGTTAGCCGCTTCGAGTTCTGAAGTGAGTTCTGCAATACGAGCATCACGCTCATCTTCCATCTGTTCTGTTTGCTCAGTAGGCTCTGCTGGCTCTGCTGGCTCAGTAGGCTCTGCTGATTGCTCTGCTGGTTGCTCTGCTGGTTCAGTAGGTTCTGCTGGTTGCTCTGCTGACATTTCCTCATTGTGTTCAGTAGGCTCTGCTGGTTGCTCTGCTGGTTGTTCACCCTTTGCGTCTTCGACACTTTCGAGCGGTGCTTCTGGTGCCACCAAAGCGATTACCTTACCACCCTCAACCATAACCTTGTTTCCGTCTTCGGTTATGTACTCGCCATCGCTTGCTGGTACAACCTCACCATTCTCATCTTCAACGAACACTTCGGTATCGACAGTCAATTCACCCTCGTGAGTGAGAGCAGTGCCATCTTGAAGTTTTGTCTCAGACACAAGTTTGAGAAGACGAGACAATTTAAGTATCTTCGAATTGATTTTCATATCTGTTAATTTTTATGATTTGTTCTAAAATATAAGATTCGCTATAAGCATTCGATTTCGTATGGGTACGATACCACCAAATCTACTACCACGCCACCGAGAACATCTCCAAAATCTTGTTCGATAAAGTTCACGACACCAAAGTCAACATCGCTCAACTCGTCTCTATTGGTAAGGACGCTGTATGCGTGTGTAGCAACGTTCACGCCCCAATCCCATAGCCTTATAGGGAACGATTCGTTTGTCTGCATCCTATCAAGCACATATATACGATAGGACACCGAAATGTAGCCGTCATTGATGCGTGCGTCAACTATATCAACAACCGATACACCATACTCAATATCTGTTCTTGAATTGAGCGTTTGTACGCTTGCCGCTATTGTGGTATTAACCGTGGGATGGGTGAAAGCATCCTTTACTATATCAGTTATCTGTGTTATATTCATTGTTAT
>JAGHTC010000010.1 GCA_018065465.1 Candidatus Ruminococcus equi | reverse complement strand
AGTTGTGATTTTTGATAATCAGTTGTGATAGCATTCGTTGCTTGTGAGTTGATAGAGTAACGAGGTGTGCTTATAGTGCTTGTATTGTTGCTCTTGCCACTTACGTCAACCTTGGCAATCTTCGCAATTGTGGTCGCTCCGGTAGTTGCCAGCATTGCAGTCTGTGCTGCGGCGGCTCCGATGCCTAACACACCCATTGAAGCATAACCCTCCCACGTTTTCATAATGCTGGTAAGTGTCGAGATTATTGTTTCAGCAATCTTCAACGATTTGTATTCAGCACTACTTTCCTCAAACATACTTGCGAGACTACCCAATGTACCACCCAATGATGCACTTATGTCTGCGATACCATTGACGTATTCTTGATGAAGCGTCTTTTGGACGTTGAGCGAGTTTTCATCAAGTTCTATCATCTTGGCATCGAACTCTTCCTTATCCATCATCTGTTGTTCATACATCGCTATGTATAGTTCTCTACGTCTGTCGATATATGCTTTCTCTATTTCAAGTTGTTGCTCAAAGTCGCCCTCTGGTGTAGCGATTCTCATAGAGTTGTAGATGTTATCTGTGGCTTTTAGTTGAGTCTCGTATGCTTTCTTTTGAGCCTCAAACCATTCATTCCAATACTCTTCGGGGTCGCTCATCGGACCGGCTTCAAATGTCTGGTTTTTGAGAGAATCCTTGAACTCTTCTATCTTGATTTTCGCTTTCTCTATCTCGTATTGGTACTTGTTCCACTCTTGAGTTCCGGCTTTCACCTTTGACTGCATAGTTGTAGCAATATTGAGGTCATCTTCAAGCAGTTCAAGTTCACTCATTCGGAGACGCTCTATCAGATGGAGATAGTCAGTAGTGTCCTTTATTGCTGTTTTAGTTGTACTTGAAGATGTCTTGCCGAAATCACGAACTGCTTTTTTGGCTTCTTCCCATTCCGCTTCTAACTTCAGCACGTTGGTGTTAGAAGGACTACCATACTGCTTCAGTGCTTTGTTGTAGGCATCCTCTGCATCTTTTGCCGCAAGTTTCAAGAATGCGAGTTCTTTCTTTCTGTCACCTTGTGCTCTCGCAATACGAAGATTGTAGTTCACATAGTTCTGGCTAATCTCTCGTAGCATCTGCTGATACTCTTTCTCCTTTTGTATGTTCTTCTCCATTTCCTCCCTATCTCGCTCCTCTGCTTCAATCTTCTTATTGATGGCGTTCTTCACGAGTTCAAACGCTGCAACAACGGCTGCGAGGGCAATGCCCCATACACCAAGTGCTTTAGTTGACATACCGATGGCTTGTGCAAGTCCATTGAACGCCTTTTTAGCGGTGTCTATGGACGATGCAGCTTGGGCGATAGCCATAAAGGAGGTTATCATCTTTGTAATCTCTTCGGTGCTTTTGTTGCCCTCTACACCAAATAGACTCAACACGCCCGTTAGTCCAGCAATAGATGCCGATGCAGCACCGATGATGCTACTAACGTTGCTCATCTTCTGCCCGAAGTCTTGGGTAGCGAACTTGGCAGACTCTTGGATTGCCACCAACTCGTGCATCGTATTACCAAGTTCTTGTGCTTTATGACGATAAGCGTCAGTACCTTTCTCCATATTAAGGAGTTCGGAACGTAGGTCTTTAATCTTCTTACGAAGGTCGCCCACCGATGTTTGGGCTGATTTGGTATCTATATTGAGTACTTTTACTTTTTCTGTCGCCATAGATTATCTTCAATATTATTACACATAAAATATAATAGCCACCCCATTGTAGGAGTGGCTATGTTGTTTGTTGTTTTGTCTTGGTTAGGCTTCAAGCGTGTTGGGGTCTGTGATAGTAGCAACTGCTGTTGAGCCAAGGGTGTAAGGGAGTGAAGATGAAATGTCGGTGAGGGTCAATGCTACTTGGTTAGCATCGGTTGCTGCGGTTCCGGTTGTCATAGTAGCGGCGGTTGCCGTAACAACGTTCTCTGCTCCCATAACATACCAAATACCATTCATATCCTCTACGAAAGCAACAACCTCGCTTGCAAGCAAACCACGAACGGCTTGGAGGCGAGCCTTGTTCATTTTAGAAACAACGATTTCTGCCGTGGTTGTAGCAAAGCGAACACCAGTAGCATCATCAATGGTCATTTCACTATTGAAAGTGGAACTCTGCTTACGGAATGCGATTTGGTAGGTTTTAGCACCGCTTGGGAGTGTGATTGCATTGATTTCGCCATCGGTTGGAGTACCGAACTCGATACCATTAGCACAAGCAACGATAACTCTACGAATACCACCGACTTGGGTCTCTCCACAAGATGTCTGTATTGCAGTCAAAGTGCTGCAAGGGCAAGTATTATAAGCCATATATTATTCTCCTTTATTTGATTATTTAATTAAAGGCTTGGCTCGACAGAACCAAGCCTTTTTTGTTATTGGGGTTTGTCGTACAAGGTACGATTTGGTTAGGACATCTTAACAAAATTTGCTGGGAAGGCATATTGCACACCAGCCACGAACTGGCAGTTGAAACGGAACTCATCGTTGTCCTCGCTGTACCACATCTTGGCTGTTGCGTAGTCGTCCTCTGTTGAGTAACCGTATACCATCTGGCTTGGGTCGAAAGCGTAGATGTCGTTAGCACCCTTCAAACCACTCATAGCCTTAACGATAGTGTTGGTGTTAGGAATTGTTACCGTCCAATCACCATCGATTTTTGGGTCATAGTGATAGAGGTTCTTTGCTCCAAGAGCCATTACATACTCACGGAAGTTGCTCTTTGACATATAGATAACTGCGTTGTCAAGATGCTCTTCGGGGATGTTCTTGTAAACGTTCTCTACATCACCAACGATGTCGGAGGTGCGGTTGAGAGTGATACCAGCGGTGATAGTACCGATACCATCAAACTGCTGACCACCAGCGATAGAGCCTTGCCAGAGGTCGTGTTCCAACTGGTTAGCAATCTTTACCATAATGTCGTTCATAAGCAACTGCTCATCAGCCATTTCCTCTTCACCAGCACGAATGTTGACCTTGATACCCTTGACGGTGGTGAGCAAGTCCTTGTGGCACCAACTCATATTGACCTTGATAACGCCGGGTACGAGACTGCGTTGTGAAAGGGTGGTAGAACCTTGTGCATTGAAGCCACAAGAAGAACCATCTTGGAAAGCGATGGTGTTCTCCATAATGTTAAGCTTGGTTGTACAGTGAACGTCTGGCATTTTGGTAAACTCATCGAGTGATGGTGCTGCAAGCACGGTGTCGGTGAGAATCTGCTCTGCGTTCTCTTTTACATAGTTTGTGTTAAAGTTTGAAAGACTATAAGCCATATTGTTAATCTCCTATTTTTATTTGGTTATGTTTCTAAAATATAAGTTATTTCATTCGGCTACGAACGTATTGGATATTTGAAACAACTTTCTTGTTCTCTTGTGATTTGAAAGTGTCCTCAACGTTGTTGTCAACGCTTTGTTTCTCTTTCTCTTTGTACTCTGCTATGATTGCTTCAAGCTCTGCAATCTTTGCTTTGAGAGAATCGTTTTCTGCTTTGAGTGTATCGAGTTCATCATTGCCGTTTTCAGCATTTTCAGAATTTTCAGCGGGATTTTGGTCAGCGAGTTCGCCATCCTCACCTACGGTTCTGCCATCTGGTTCGGTTGGTTCTGCTGGCTGTTCTGCTGGTTCTGCTTGTTGCTCTGCCATTTCCTCGTGTTCTGCGTTGTTGTGTTCGGCATCACTATTGGATGGTTGTTCGTTTTTGGCTTCCTCTACGTTTTCGAGAGGTGCTTCCTCTGCAACGATTGCGATTACCTTACCGCCCTCAACCATCAGTTTTGTGTTATCCTCTGTGAGATACTCACCATCTGCGAGTGGAACGATGTCGCCATTCTCATCTTCAATGAAGACCTCGCTATTAACTTCAAGGTCTCCCTCGTGTGAAATGGTCGTACCATCATTGAGTTTTGTCTCTTGGTAGAATTTCAGCAATCTCGCAAGTTTTAAGATTTTGTTATTCAGTTTGCTCATATTCTTATTTTTATGATTTGGTTATAAAATATAAGTCTATACACATTCAACTGCCATTGGTATAGTGAGGTCTATGTCACAGATACCACCACATAAGAGGTCAGCGAAATCGTTTAAGACATAGTTAATCTGTCCGAACCTAACACCAGTAAGGCTATCATTATTGACCAGCCTTGAAAATGCGGTAACAAAGGCATCGGTCGCCCAATCCCACTTGCTGACAGCACCGCCATAGACCTCGTTGGTATTGGAGCGGTCGAGCAGATATACACGGAATGATGCAGTAAGGCTATCCTCATCAAACGTTGAGTTGAGTAGGTCTATCACGGCAACCGAATAGTCAGTTGATGTTTGGGTGTTGAGAACGCTTGCACTCTCCAACAAAGTCGTATTGATTGTGGGTTGCGTGAAAGCGTATTTTATCGTATCTATTATTGTCTGTAATCTCATTGTTATACTTGTTTGTTTTCGTCATTCAATTCGATGGTCGTGTCGCCCTTGCTTATCTTGACTGATTTGTTGAGCCTTGCAAAGTATGGTACTTCAAACAACACACCGAACATAAAGAGTTCGCCTACTGCCGTCAGCACAGAACCATCGATAACCCCAAGAGGTGGAACAAAGAAGCCACCAACTATAAGACCAAGCGACACTACGAATGTTGTTATGGTCGCAATCATACCGCCTTTTGAAACACTAATCTTCTTCATTATGCAAGTGGAATATGATAGTTTTCTTTTGAGTGCATATCGGCACAAGTATCAGTCTTGCAGAACTCCGGATAGCGATTGTGGTTTGCGTGCAAGAAAGCGAGCAATCTTGATTGATAGAAATTCGACTTTGTCTCATAGTCGTTCTTCAATGAGTTAGCATCGCTCATAGTTGTGGTCTGGATATGTTCGCCATAGTTTTGTACCACTCCGGCGTTTCGGAGTTTGTATGTGGTAGGTATTACCATCTGTGCGAGCGTTTCCCACACGAGCATTGGTGTAATGTGTTCTTCAAGCAGCTCACGATAGTCATCGTTTAGAGTGTTGGTATCAATCATTTGTTGCGGTCTGCGTAGCAGTTTTGAACCAAGTACCTCTTGTACACGAATATCTTGAGCCGTCTCAATGAAAGGACGAACGTAATTAGCGTCAAGTCCCTTTGTGAATGTTGCGTACTGCTCAACTACTTGTGGTGATATCAATAAAGTCTTATTAGCCATTGTTTACCTCCTTTTGCTCAAATTGTATGTTGAATGGTTTGAACTTGAAATCGA
>JAGHTC010000093.1 GCA_018065465.1 Candidatus Ruminococcus equi | reverse complement strand
TTATTATTAGTTTATATCTATATTTATTATTCACTTTAAAAACAGAAGCACAAGACGGGCCGAGTAGTCTTATTGGTATATCCGAATGATTTTCTTTTAATATATCGGTAAACATTTCGGCAAATTTATATGCTGCTTTTTTAGTCTTCTCGGAATTGTCACATACAAAGCCAACCAGACAAAGTGATACAAAAGGCGGATATAAAAGTGCTTTTCTTATCAATATCTCGTTTTTATAAAACTCATCATAGTTTTGCTGTGATGCAAGAGAAATTATAGGATTTTCGGGAGTAAATGTCTGGATAATTGCTCTGCCCTTATCTTTTCCCCTGCCACTTCGTCCGACAACCTGAGTAAGAAGCGAAAAAGTATTCTCGAAACTTCTGTAATCATCCGAGTATAACATTTGGTCTGCGTTAAGTACACCGACAAGTGTAACATTCGGGAAATCGAGTCCCTTTGCTACCATTTGTGTTCCGACTAAAATGTCATATTTACCGTTTGCAAAATCGGATAACTTCTTTTCGTGGGACGATTTTGACATAGTGGCATCAGTATCCATACGAAGTATTCTTGCTTCAGGGAAAATTTCAACAAGTTCGTTTTCTGCTCTTTGAGTACCATAACCCATAAAACGGAGTTTACTACCCTTACAAGTCGGACAAACACTGTTATACGGTATTGAATATCCACAATAATGACACATTAAGCGATTATTTGCGCTATGGTATGTCAATGAAATTGAACAATTCGGGCAACTTATAGGTTCTTTGCAACTTTGGCAAGTAACAAAGGTGTTGTGTCCTCTGCGATTTATCAGCAAAATAGACTGCTTTGAATCAGCAAGATTTTCTTCTATACTTTCTAAAAGCACATTAGAAAACTGTGTATGATTACCGCTTACTAACTCTTCATTCATATCTGCAATAAGTACATCGGGCAAAGTTGCCTCTCCGTACCTTTTAGATAGTACAGTTTTCTTATATCTGCCGTTTTGGGCATTATAGTAAGTTTCTATACTCGGTGTTGCAGATGAAAGTACAAGTAAACATTTGTTATAAAGGGAACGAAATTGCGCTAAATCTCTCGCATGGAAACGAGGTTTTCCCTCTGATTTATAGGTATGCTCTTGTTCTTCATCCATAATGATGAGTCCGAGATTATTTACAGGAGCAAAAACAGCAGAACGAGTACCGATTGCTATTTTTGCAAGTCCCTTTTTAACGCGTTTATATTCATCAAGTCTTTCACATATAGATAAAGCAGAATGGAAAACCGCTACATTGTCACCGAAACTTGATTTAAAGATAGATATAAGTTGCGGTGTCAGAGCTATCTCAGGCACCATAACGATAACACCTTTATCTTCTGATAATGTATGTTCAATGAGCTTGAAAAATACAGAAGTTTTTCCCGAGCCGGTTATTCCGTAAAGTAAGGCAGTATTCCCTTTATCCTCATTATACGAAGACAAAAGTTCGTTATATGCCTTGTCCTGCTCTTTTGTAAGAATAAAATCTTTCTTACTGCTTTCGCTATACTTTGGTATTCTGAAAACTTCGTCGTCAAAATATTCAGCGACATTCTTCTTAACAAGCGAATCAACAACCGAAACGGAAACTCCGGTATAATAGCAAATCTCTTTGACGGAAACTGCCCCAACCATAGTAAGTAATTCGAGAACGCTGTTTTGCTTATTCGTTAATTTACAGTTTGATAAAGAGTCTTCAAAATCCTCGGATAGCCTTATCATCCTAATTGTTTTGTCCTTGGCTTTTCGAAAAGCAGAAGTACTTTTTGTCAGAATACCGTCATCAACCATTTTATCAAGAATTGCAGAATCTTTGTACCCGAATGTAATAAGAAGTTTATCTTTCTTTACAGGCTTTTGTTCTGTATGCAAGAAATCGACAATTCTTTTACATTCATCGGACAAATCAAATATTCTGTCTGATAAATCGACAGATACAGAATATTCGTCAGAAATATTGTAAGATATCCCTGCAGGCAAAATTGCCCTTACGGCGTCAAAGTATGTGCAAAAATAATGAGATTTCATATATTCACACATTTTCACCATTTCATCAGATAAAATCGGTGTTGCATCAAGGACTTCATATATATCTTTCAGTTTATCAGTAGATTCGACATTATCAAAAGATATAATTACCCCTTGGCGTTTACGGTTAGATTTACCGAATGGGACTAAAACTCTGCATCCAATTTGTGCGTATTCTGCAAAATCTTCAGGAATACGATAATCAAACGGTTTATCAAACGAGAATGTCGTATTTTCCACGGCTACCCGTGCAACGCAGAACATTTTATTCGTCCATTTCTAAGATATTATATTTGTGATTTTTGAAATCTTCGATAGCAAGCAAAACGGGTTTGTCTTCGATAACGATTCCCTGGTCTTTAAAATCATCTGCGATTTCTCTTGCACGCTTTGCTACACCGATGACAAGTGCATAACGGCTTTCTTTGCCTTTCAGCATATCATCAATAGATGCTCTTTTCATAATCTTTCTCCTTACGATTATTTTTTATTAGAGATGATGGACAGGATTTCTTCTGCAGCTCTGTCGCTGTCATCATTTAATACACAATAGTCAAAGTATTTTTGATGCGGAAGTTCAAATTCAGCTTGCTTTAGTCGCTGAGAAATAACTTCATTCGACTCAGTACCGCGTTTTTTCAGCCTTCTTTTTAGTTCATCCATAGACGGTGGCATCAAAAAGATGGTAACACATTCGGGGTACTTTTCTTTTACCTGCAAAAAGCCTTTGATATCAATTTCAAGAATAACATCAATGCCTTTATCAAGCATATCAAAAACAGGTTTTTTCGGTGTTCCGTATTTATGAGAACAATATTCTGCGTGTTCTAAAAAACCGTCTTCTTCTATCATTTTGTCGAATTCTTTATCACTGACAAAATAATAATGAACTCCGTCTATTTCGCCTTCTCTGGGCTGTCTTGTTGTAGCGGATACGGAAAGACGAAGGTTTTTGTCTTTTTCAAGCAAAATTTTCATTACCGTTCCCTTGCCGACACCGGACGCTCCGGAATATACATATAAAGTTCCTTTACTCATTGTACGCCTCATCAATTCTCTGTGTAATGGTTTCAGGAGTTACTGCGGAAATAATAACATATCCGCTGTCGGTCATAATAACAGATTTACACCTTCTGCCGAATGTTGCATCAATCAAAGTTTGGTCAGCTTTGCTCATCTGGACTATTCTTTTTATCGGTGCGGATTCGGGACTGACGACAGAAACGATTTTATCAATCGAAACCACATTTCCAAAACCTATATTTACAAATTTCATAATTACTCCGTTACTCGATATTTTGTATCTGTTCTCTTATCTTTTCGATTTCCGCCTTGATTTCAACAACTTTGTGAGCAAGTTCGGAATCGGTTACTTTTGAGCCGATAGTATTTGCTTCTCTGTTCATTTCCTGAATAATGAAATCAAGCTTTCTGCCGATTGGCTCTGAGCTTTCAAAAAAGCTTTGCATTTGGTCAAAATGACTTCTAAGCCTTACTGTTTCTTCGTCTACTGCAACTTTGTCGGCAAAGATAGCGGACTCTGTTAAAATTCTCTGCTCATCAATATTTGTTGATTCAAGTATTTCTGATAATTTTTGATAAAGCCTATCCTGATATTCTTTAACGGTAACAGGAGAACGCTTTTCGATTTTGGATACAATAGACAAAATATGCTCTGCTCTTGACATTACATCGTTTTTGAGCTTTTCTCCCTCGTTTTCTCGCATTGAAAGAAATTGCTCCAAAGCACAGTCGAGGACTGTTTTGACGCATTCAAAAACTTCTTCCTCTTTAAGCGGAGGTTTGTGGATTTGAAAGATATCAGAATATCTCATAATATTTGATACAGTAAGGTCGTTTTCCAGTCCGAATTCATCGGAAAGCATATTTATTGCGTTTATATAGCCTTTTGCAAGAGGCTTGTTCAAGGTTACTTCTACCTCTGTATCTTCAGGCTCGGTTATAGAGACATAGACATCAACTTTACCGCGGTTTACTCTTTCGTTGATATATTTTTTGAGTTTTTCTTCAAGGAAGCTGTATCCTCTTGATGTTCTGCAGGAAAATTCAAAATATCTGTGGTTAACACTCTTTATCTCAACGATAATATCTCGCCCCATAACGGTGTCTTCGCATCTGCCGAAACCCGTCATTGACATTGTCATAGTTATCCCTTCTTTCACATATATAAGGTATTATATCAATTATGCTCAAATCTTACAATAGTTCTGTAACAAAACTGTAACTATTATTTTGATTTGCATTATCTGTTTTCTTATGTTATAATCAACAAGAATAAACGAAAAGGAATGATTTTATGTCAGGTCATAATAAATGGAGTACAATTAAACAGAAAAAAGGTAAAAACGATGCTGCAAGAGCAAAAGTCTTTACCAAAATCGGCAGAGAACTTATGGTTGCCATAAAAGAAGGCGGCAGCGCAGATCCTAATGTAAACTCAAAACTTAAGGACTGTATCGCAAAAGCAAAGGCTGCAAATGTTCCCAACGATAATATTGAAAGAATTATCAAAAAAGCCGCTAATGACAATGACGCTGCTAACTTTGAAGCAGTTACATATGAAGGTTATGGCCCCTGTGGAGTTGCCGTTATTGTTGAAGCCTTAACAGATAACCGCAATCGTACTGCCGGTGAAGTAAGACACTACTTTGATAAATTCGGCGGAAATATGGGTACTCCCGGTTGTGTTAGCTTTTTATTTGAGAAAAAGGGCGTTCTTATTATTGAGCGTGAAGAACTCGAAAAAGACGAAGATACTGTTATGGAAGACGCTCTCGAAGCAGGTGCTTCTGATTTTGAAGCAGATGAAGATATCTTCACAGTATACACCGAACCTGATGACTTTTCTGCAATAAGAGACGATTTGCAAAGCAAAGGTTATGAATTTGCATCTGCCGAAGTTGAGCAAGTTCCGAGTACATATACAAAACTTCCCGACCAGGAAACCTGCGAAAAAATGCAGAAAATGCTTGATATGTTCGATGATAACGAAGATATTCAAAATGTCTGGCATAACTGGGAAATGGAATAATTCTAAAAATACTACGCACCCCAAAGTTTTTACTTTGAGGTGCATTTTTTATTCTTTATTATTCTTCTCTTTGATTTGTTTTAGTATGGTGCTTTGTTTAATCATTTTTCCATTATAGAAAATATAGTCATCTGTATCTTTAAGTTTGCTGACATCAATATCAGAGAAATCTTCATATTCGGTTTTATCAATCGGTTTGCCGTCGTTCTTTATTCTTTCGTCAATTTCCTCAAGTTTTTCATCACGACCACTTATCATCGTAAACATACCGTCATATATATAGTAATTAACTACATAGGTGCATGTAGCCGGAACTAAAAGTCCCCATAATGCACCGATAATGAACAGAAGCACTGTTACATTAGTGCAAAAAACAATTATAGTATAGAATATTGCTGTGCTGATTAAAAGTGCTATAGTTGCAAAAAAGTTGTTCTTTATCTCGCCAAATGACATCAGCAGTGAATTTTTATAGATATACTTCAAATTGATATCAAAAGTTACCGTCATAAGCGGTATGTAGTAGAATGAAAACAGAAGGAAAATTGCAATTAAGATTGTAATAAAAAGCGCAACATAAAATATCCAGGAAACTGATAATACACTTACATAAAAAGTTATAGCAAAATAACTCAATGCGCATATAAGATACAGTATAAATCCGTGTAGCATAAAGAGAAGGAAATTATTTCTCAATGCTTCTATATACAAAGACCACACGGGGATATAATCGTCACCTCGTGCAATATCTCTTGTTACAAGAACTACGCCAGCAAAAAAGGGATAGGCAAAAAACACACCAATAAGTACAATGGGTATAACCGGAGCAGAAAAAATCAGATGAGAAATAAGAAATCCCAAGAATAGTGCTACCGCGCTCGGTATTAGAAATATTAAATTAATCAGTATAATTTTAGGAAAATTAAGGAAATATCTTTCAAATAATATTTCAAATCTTAACTTCTTTCTTTCCCCGTTCATACATCCTCCAAAGTTATTCAAAAGAAAAGCTGCCTGATATCAGCATCCAAAGAGTCATATCAAGTAAAGCGGATGCAATAGTAAATACAAAAGCAACCAAACTTTTGACTAAATAATCCTTTATATAAATATTCAGATGAGTCTCTCTTTCGGGACTTAAAAAACTAAGTCTTAAATACCGCAACGAAAGATTGATTGATTCATCCGATAAAAATACAAGTGTAAACAGAAACAACACTGCACCGGGCAAGATACACATAATGAAAAATCCAATACCCGACAAAGCGTATCGCCCTATCACATACGAAGCACACAACCCGATACCGAAGCCTTTAAATGCAATGGTCATCGGAACAAATAAAACGCCGAATACCGAGAACGCAAGTATAAAAGCCGCAAGAAGAAATATAAAATCTGCGGTAAAACAAGAACAAAATACAGAAAACGCTGACATATCTTTTCTTGTTGATAAATTTGTAAGAAAAAGAAAATCAAATATATTTCTTGTTTCGTTTTCAATACTTTTAGATGATACGGCTCCGACATAAACACCTATAAATATAATAAATAACAGTACAATTTTCAAGATGTTTTTTGATATAAAAGTTTTTATATCGCGACTATGTCGAGCAAGTTTCGGAAAACTGTGCCTGTGTTTTACAGTAAAAACAATGCCTTTCATAACATTCCTCCAAAGGATAATTATGCAAGGCTTGTTTTATTTATGTTTTATTTTGAAAGTTCCTCTGCTCGTTTTGTACAGGCTTCCATTGCTTCGACAACAGTATCGGAAAAATTATTTTTGTACAAAATGTCGAGAGCCGCAAGGGTTGTTCCGCCTTTTGATGAAACACGACTGATAAGAGTGTCAATGTCATCTTCTGATTTCTCAATCATTTCGGCACTGCCTTTGATAGAAGCAGTAATCAGTTTGAGTGCGGATTTTTCATCAATACCTGCGTTTTTTGCATACATAAGCATCGATTTTGCAAAAAGATAGACATACGCAGGTGATGAACCGTTTACAGCGATAATTTCGTTCATTTTCGACTCGGGAATAATTTCAACAATACTCGAAAGTGAGAAAATCTTTTTTGCTACCAAAAATCTTTCGTCATTTATATCATCAACTGCACACAAAGCAGTAGCACCGCATCCGATTACCATTGGCAAATTCGGCATAGCACGGAACACGGTAACATCTGTTTCAAAGAATTTTTTAATATAGTCTGTTGAAATTCCTGCCGCTATGGAAATAAGCGTTTTTTCTTCAGTAACGAAGTCGTTTATGTGAGTCATTACTTCGGGGAAATTCTGCGGTTTTATTGCAAGTATTATATAATCGCAGGCTTTTACCAAATCAATACTGTCGTCTGATATATTCACACCCTTTTGGGCAAAGATTTCACATCTTTCTTTAGAAACATCAAAGGCATATATATTATTTTTTTCGACAAAATTGCCAGACAAAATGCCGTCTAAAATTGCGCTTGCCATATTTCCCGCGCCGATAAATCCGATTTTCATTTTAGCAACTCCTTATGTGTGGAACGATTTATTTTTATAACAGGTATAATTGATATTATACTTATAAGTACCATAGTTCCTGTCATAATCGCCGTAGAAGAACACTTCCATCTCGTCTACTCTGCGGTAAAGAAGACCGTATAAACAATCACCCGCATGATGATATGCACAGAAATTATCTATCAGATTTTGTTTATTGACATAATTCAAGTCTAAGCTTCCGCCACTTGTTTTCTTGCCGACATAGGTAGATGAAATATATCCTTTTGTACCATCGTTAAGCTGTGCATAATACCAAGAAGAATTAGAAGTTGAAAGGATTTTTAACGGTGTGTTATAAGAAAGGCAATCCAATATACTGTATGAAGTTCCCGGACCGCTTCTGAAATTGACATCTGAGCCACTGCAATAATATGTTGTTGTACCCGATGAACCGGAAGAGCAATCAAGCAAAGCACCTATAAGGTCGGAGTCACTTGTAAAAGGACCTGTACCGCAGTTATATGCAAAGCAAACAAGTGCGTCAAACTGTCTTTGATTAAACTTAACTCCGTTATTAACCAAGAACTTATTTACATTTGAAGAATAGCCGTCGTTGTTTACTGTTTGAACTAGATATGCATAGGCTTCTTTTTTAGTTAAATTATTATAAAAATCTTCGCCGGGATATATAACCCTTCCGTAACCTAAAGTCCAGTTGCCCGGGGCTACCGGGTCATCGTAGATGTTGGGCAAAAAGCCTTCATAATTAGCAATAAGGTCAATAATCTCATCACTTGCTCTGCGGTTAGCGCAAACAGTTGTTGAATAATCTGTTGTAGATGTTACAAATGCTGTTGTAGTCGCATCGTTGCAGGTTGACCAAGCACCGTCATATTTTGAATATGCAGTTACATTATATGTTCCTGCGGATGAAAAGCTTGTCTTACCTTTCCAAATATAGTTAGAACCGTCGCTTGTGTGTGATGATGCATAGACAGTTTTCACTTCATTGCCGAGATTAACGGAAAACCTTACATCGCTGCGCAAATTATCTGTTATTGCAATCAGGGTGACATCTGCATTTTTTGCTGCACAGTTAGGCGAAGTATATGCAAATCTTATCGGTGCAGGATTTGAAACGTTTACAACACAAGTTGCCGCTCCACCTGAAATCGATGCTGTTATAACACAAACGCCGGGATTTACTGCCTTGATAAAGCCACCGCTGACGGTTGCTATTGAACTGTCTGAGGTTGACCAGCTGATACCGCTTGTATAACCTTTACAGTAGAAAGATTTTCCTGCAGGAATATTAGCAGAATAATCTGATAGATATACATCTTTACCGGCTGTGACAGTTACAGTACATTTTGCTGAATCGGTACCGTTCTTTGTCTTACACGAAATAGTACAAGTGCCACTTTCCTGTCCCGATACTACTCCTGATACAACAGTTGCAACATTGCTGTTGGAACTGCTCCATATCAAGGTGGAATTAGTGATTGTCTTAACTTTATAACTGCTGTACTTGTATACAGAAATAGTAGAATTTAAAATAGAAACATACTCTTTTGCGGTAAAAGTATAGCCACCCGGATCATAGGCACTTTGCCAATCACCGTTTGAATCTACACAGCGAACGGTATAGGTGTACGCTCTGTCTGCACTTGCTCCTGACCAAGTATATGATGTTGAAGACGAACTGACTGTTTCAATTGTTTTCCAGTCAGCGCCGTTTTTATAGAATACACGGTACTTTGTTGCACCTTTTACACCGTTCCAGGATATTTTAAGGTTTATACCGCTTTGGGTAATTGAAGTTATTTTCGGAGTATCTACAGAATAGTACGATTTTGTTGTAAAAGCGTATCCATTTGAGTCGAAAGAACTTGTAAAATTACCACTTGTATCAATACATCTTACAGTATAAATGTACTCTTTATCTATTGAGGCAAAATCATATCTGAATGAATTAGAAGTAGTATCTCCTATACCCTTCCAATCAGTACCGTTTTTATAAAAAACTCTGTAAGCGTATGCTCCGCTGACGCTGCCCCAAGAAATATTCACAGAAACACCATTTTGTGTTATTGAAGTAATTTTGGGAGTAGCCAAATTCAATGTAAATTTATATCCTGTTGAATCAAAAGAACTGGAATATTCTCCTGCGGAATTAACACAGCGAACTGTATATATGTATTCCCTACCGATAAACGGCGAAGACCAAGTATAACTTGTTGAAGTTGTTGTTGCAATAGTCTTCCAATCAACACCGTTTTTATAGAATACTTTATACGCATAGGCACCTGATATCGGACTCCATGTTATTTTTACCGATGAACCGGACGCGGTAACAGATGAAATTTTCGGCGTACTCAAACCTGAATAAGTAAGGGTGAAATCATAGCCGTTACTGTCAAAAGTGCTGATATAATCGCCGTTACTATCAACACAGCGAACTGTATATGTGTACTCTCTTCCTGCGACAGCCCCGTTCCATAGGAAAGTGTTATCGGTTGTTGTGGAGATAGTTTTCCAATCAACGCCGTTTTTATAGAAAACTTTGTATCCATATGTACCGCTTACTTTTCCCCAGTTAATGCGGACTGCGTTAGATTCTTTTGTAATCGATGTGATTTTCGGCATAGAAACGCTCCACTTTGATAAAGTGTAAGCATAGCCTGTATGGTCATAATCACTTATAAAATCATCGTTTGAATTTACGCAACGGACTGTGTATATGTATTCTCTATCGGGTATTACCGAAGTCCAAGTATAACTTGTTGAAGTTGTTGTAGCAATAGTCTTCCAATCAACACCGTTTTTATAGAATACTTTATATGCATAGGCACCTGAAATCGGTGCCCAAGAAATTTTTACAGATGAAGAGGATGCAGTAACTGATGAAATTTTCGGCGTAGAAAGATATGAATAAGTAAGCGTAAAGTCATAGCCTGATTTATCATAAGCACTGATATAATCGCCGTTTTTATCCACACAGCGAACTGTATAAGTGTACTGCTTTCCTGATACAGCACCATTCCACAGGAAAGTTGTAGATGTTGTAGTAGTGATAGATTTCCAATCAACACCGTTTTTATAGAACACTTTGTATGCATACGTTCCGGTTACTTTTCCCCAATTAATGCGAACTGCGTTAGACTCATTTGAAATTGAAGAAATTTTCGGCATAGCCACATCCCAATCAGAGTAAGTGAATGCATAACCGTTTTTATCAAATGAGCTGATAAAATCTCCGTCAGAATTTACACAGCGAACTGTATATATGTATTCTTTTTCTGCGGTGACTGAAGTCCATGTATACGAATTATTGCTTGTTGTGGCAATAGTTTTCCAATCAACTCCGTTTTTGTAGAAAACTTTATACGCATAAGCACCTGAAACATAGCTCCATGAAATTTTAACTCCGCTTCCGCTTTTTACAACAGAAGAAATTTTCGGTGTATCTGTTAAATAAGAAAAAGCATATCCGTTTGAGTCAAAAGAACTGGTGTAATTGCCTTTTTCGTCTACACAACGAACTGTAAAAACATAGTCCTTGCCATATGTACCGCCGTTCCAAAGAAAAGAAGTATTCTTGGTTTCGGCAATAGTTTTCCAGTCAACACCGTTTTTATAGAAAACTCTATATGCATAAGCACCACTGACGGCATTCCACTCAAAATTGATAAAAGAACCGCTTTGAGTTACTTTAGAAATTTTCGGTGTAGATAATGATGCACCTGTGTCTGCCATTTCATCGCTAAGAACAAGTGCAGAAGAAGAAACAGCAAACGAAGAAAATACAAATAACAATGCGAGAATAACAGAAACTGTTTTTGTTATATTTACAGATTTTCTTTTCATAAAGTCACCACCAATCTGAAATATTATTATATCACTTTCGACAAATAAATTCAAATTACAGTTTAGTTTTATTCTTTATGATTTTGTGCCACTTGAAAATGTAAAGTGAAACAAGTCTTGTGACGCACAAATCATAGAAGAAAAAGAATATGTTACCGAAAGCGAGAAAAACTCCGGGTAAATATACATCGAGTATATTAAAACTTTCTTTTGGTATCGAAAAGACAAAAAGTCCGATATAAAAAACCGCTACCATAGCGAGATTAAAGAGTAAGAACTTGAGCAAATATTGAACTATAACACTTTTTACTCTTTCAATAAAACTTTTCACTATCGGATAATATCCAAAAAACAATACAAAATAGAGCGTTGCTTCTTTGTCGGGTGTTATTAAAAAAGATAATGCAGAAACACAGAAAAAAACAGAAAAAGCAACAGGATAGCTTACTTCAATAACTAATATCGCAAGTATAATTCCTGCAAAGCATGGAAATGCGTATGTACCAAACGGAATTATTCCTGTTAAAAACATCAATGCAAGGCATAATGCTCCGACAATTCCGCCTAAGGCAACTTTATAAGACGATTTCATTTAGCAGCACATCCCTCTGCCACCGCAACAGTTACAGCATGCGTCGGCACAAAGAATACCCGTACATATATCGCATGCAGAACATCCGGCGTCGTAGGTGTTGTAACCCGGGTTTTGGTATGTTCTTCTTGAATTCATACTGTTAAATGCAGCAGCGAATTCGCTGTTTTGAGGATTCATCTGATAGGCACGCTGAAAATATGAATACGCTTGCTCACTAAAGCCTTTTCTTGAATATATCATACCCATAAGGAAGTACCATTCGGCATCGCGGGATGTCGGAGATACTCCGTTTAGTATTTGCATAGCATCATCCAGTCTGCCATCTTGAATAAGTCTTCGTACATCGGGATAAGCAGTTCTCGTATAAGATGAAGAAGAACCATAGTTGGAATAATTCGTACTTGAAGAACCACCGTTTCGTCTCATCTCACAAATAGCATCGTATGCTTCGTTGATTTCCTTCATCTTTTGCTCGGCTACATCGGCAAGAGGACTGTCGGCATAGTTATCGGGATGATACTTTTTAGCGAGTTCCCTGTATTTAGTTTTAATTTCTTCGTCTGTTGCAAACTCGGAAACACCGAGCACTACATAAGGATTAGTCATATTTACTCCTCAATATTATTTTTATCAGAACAGCCTAATACTTCATTTTGCTTTATCGGCATACCAAAAGCTATTATATTATTGATTATTGAATCAAATCTTCCTTTTTCAAGTAAGTTATAAGAAAGCAAAACTTCAGATAAAGCGTGATTTAGTAAAGCTTCGACTTTATCTTTATAAAACTCATAATCACTGCCGTAATTCAAAATAAAAGGGTTAAAAGATTTATGCTTAATGTCGTCTTTTATATCGTCTATCGCATCAATAAGATATATCCATCTGCCTAAATGATAACCAAAAGTTGATAATATTCTTTTTGATGTATTTATATCAGAGAGTTTATCACTTTCTATAAATTCGGGTATCATTTCGCATATTTTAGAAAGCATTTGAGCAGTCGGGTGGCACGCTTCATCAACGGAACATTCTGCATTACTTTCAGCAACACTTTGATTTTTCATCATATCTTCAACTGCTTTATCAATAGACGGATAATTTCTTTTAGATTTCTTTCGCCAGTGAGAAAAGAACGGTTGCAAAAGTCTGTAAAAAATCCTCTTATAAAACGGGGAATCGTTAATATTATCAATCAATTTAAAATAAGTTGTAGAAATACAAACAGCAGAAGCAAGAGAAAGTGCTTTTTCATCTTTCGAACAGAAACTGCACTTTTTAAAGGGATTAAACCTGCATCTTCCTTGTGAAAATGAGGGACATTCATCTTGCAGGGACATAACAAGCATAGCAAAAAAGGTACAATCGTAACTTAGTACAAAGCGAGAAAGAAAAGAATATTCTTTACCCATCTGTTTACATAATGAGCAGTAAATGCCTTTATATACTTCGTATTCACCGCAAAGTAATCGTTTTTTGTCTATATTTATATATCCAAACAAAAGAAAATCCCCTATTTTTTACTATTTTAATTTTAGCATATATTCTAATGATATAGATTAACAAAATATGAATTTTCTATTGTAATTTATTAAATCATTGTTATAATTACATTAAAAAGGTATTTTCGAGGTAATATGAACGTTTACGATTTTGACAAAACCATATATGATGGTGATTCCACAACAGATTTTTACTTTTTCACTTTGAAAAGACATAAAAAGATTCTACGATTTGTTCCCTCTTTGTTTGTTGCATTTGTTGGTTACTATGTATTTAACAAAGGCAATAAAACACTGTTAAAAGAGAATTTGTACCGTTTTCTTACAGTATGCACAGAAGATGACATCAAAGACTTTTGGGCAATAAACGAAAAGAAAATAAAGCCGTGGTATCTCTTACAGAAAAAGGATGATGACCTAATCATTTCGGCATCATCTGAATTTTTGCTTACCCCAATTTGTGAAAAACTCTCCGTTTCTCTTATCGCATCAAAAGTTTCTTTTGAAACAGGGAAATATACCGGCAAAAACTGCAATAGCATTGAAAAAGTTAATCGCTTTAAAGAATCTTTCGGTGTTGCTAAAATTGATGAATTCTATTCTGACAGTTACTCAGATGAGCCGATTGCTCTGTTATCTAAAAAGGCTTTTATTGTAAAGAAAGACAAAATTACCCCTTGGGACTTTACAAAGCACAAAAAAGTGAGGATTTAGTATGAAAAAAATAACTGCACTATTATTATCACTATTACTGATATTTTCGCTTGTATCCTGTACAAATCAAGCGTCAACAAGTAATGATGCTACCGTTTCAACTACTGAAGCGGTAATTTCAAACGAATGGGCGAATGTCAAAGAATATTCATTCAACAAAGATGTTCCTGTAAAAAATATCATTCTTCTTATCGGCGACGGTATGGGCGAAAACACAATTAAAAATGCTGAAATCATCAAAGGGGATAAACTCGCTATGAGCCTTACTCCCTATTTTACCCATGTTACTACTGATTCGTTATCGGGTACTACCGATTCAGCTGCCGCTGCTACTGCGATAAGTTGCGGTGTTAAGACATATAATCAGTACATAGGCATAGACGGAGATAAACACGATGTAGAGAGTATCTGTGAATTTGCACAGGCAAAAGGTATGAAAACCGGTCTTGTAGCAACGCAGATAATAAATCACGCCACACCTGCCGGTATGATAGCCCATGTTGATTACAGAGATTTATACAGCAAAATTATCAGACAAGAAATAACAGCTGATATTGATGTAATGCTCGGCGGTGGTAGTGAATACTACACAAGCAAAATGGAAAAGCTCGCAAAAGAGCACAACTACAAATACATCAGCACAGATAAAGAGTTAAATACTCTTGATAAAGAAAATGATAAAAAAATGCTCGGGTTGTTTTCATATAACGCTCTTTATGCCGATGATACTCCCTCACTTGACAATATGGCAAAATCCGCACTCGATATACTCAAAAACGATAATGGATTTTTCCTTATGATTGAAGGCAGTGAAATTGATGTTCAACTTTCAAAACTCGATATGACCGGTGCTATGGAAGAAATGAAAGCATTTGACAGGGCTGTAGATGTTGCACTTGACTTTGCAAGCAAAAACGAAGGCACACTTGTCCTTGTCACAGCCGACCACGAAACAGGCGGCGTTATCGTACCCGAAAGCAAAGATGCAAAAGACATCAACAACGATTGTATAACAAGCGGCGGTGAACACACAAATGCAAATGTTTTGTTATTTGCGTTCGGTTCGAAATCAGATATTATCACAAAAAATGAAGTTATTGACAACATCGATATATCTAAATATATGAGAGAATTTTTAAACGAAACATACGGTGAAAAAGAAGTAAACTTCAAAAATCGTTACGAAACGGAGTAATAAGTAAGCCCCAACACAAGTTGGGGCTTTTCTTATTCAGGATAATTTGTACACGGTGTACAACCAAATGAGCAGGGCGAAGTTTCGTTGCCTGTCAAATCTTCAACATTCGGCGGGAAAAATTCATTCGTCGGGAAATCAAGTTTTGAAAAAATTTCACAGGGATTGTCGCTTGATGAATGACACTTCTTCTCGGGAATACAGAAATCATATGACGGAATCAGCATCTGTACATTTCTTTGAAGTTGTACAATTGAGAAGACACCGATAGTTGCATAAATATCTTTGCAGCACGAATGTTCAAATTCTCCGCCAAAGCGTTCTTTTATTTTGCTCGGAACTTTGCACGGCAAAATACAGTTTTGTTGAGATGACGAGCAAAATCTTGCCGACAAAGCAACCGGACGCGCTACCTGAACGGTTGCGATAGGAAGATTTCTTGTCATTCTTGCTTGATTATCAAAATCATCGCAAGATAACTCACTTGAAAATACTTTTACATTTCCTTCGCTTCCGTAAAGAATTACCTTTTTGTTTGAGATACATACGCCCTCAATCAGTGTCGGCGGTGCGCCGGGCAAAGCAAAGACATCCACGCATACCTCAAAGAAATAAGTCATATCGATAGAATAAAAGCCTCTGTGGAACGGTACCGGCTCGATATCAACAAGTACCGTCAGTATGTCTGCATCTCTAAGTCTAACATTTACTGCAGAATCTACAAGTTCCTGATTTCTGTCAGTAAAATATACTCTCAAATCCGCAAGACAATCTTTGTCGCCGCAACTGTCATATACTCGCTGCGCGTCTATACAAACAGCCTCACTGCAGTTTGTATCTTTATCGTTTGTTGCGTCAAACTTTTTTTCGTCTGCCATAAGTAAAACCTCCATAAACATATTGATGTATGTTACACTACACCACATCAATACATTTTATGGAGGTTCTTTGAATTTGTGATAATTACGACAAAATTTCCATTTTGCAGAAATTTGCCATTAAAGTTTTAGTTCCGACATTATCAAAAGCGATTTCGAGCATAGTATCGTTGCCCATACTCTCGGCTGAAAGAATCATACCTTTTCCGAAAACTTTATGGTATACCATATTCCCTACTTTGTACTCTGTTTTTGATGTAGGTTTGCTATCCTGCTTCTTTGCAAAAGGATTAAATGTAACAGAAGTAGAAGTAGAATATTCAAATCTGTGGGCTGAAAAGAGATTTTCTTCACCTGTTTTTTCAATAACTTTTGATGGAATTTCGGTAACGAAACGAGATTCTTTGTTTCGTGTAGTTGAGCCGAAAAGCATTCTTTCTCTTGTTTTTATAATGTAGAGTTTCTCTTTTGCTCTTGTTATGGCAACATAAGCAAGTCTTCTCTCTTCGCTCAGCTGTGATGAATCCATTATTGTCTGTATTGACGGGAAGATTCCTTCTTCTAAGCCGGGCAGGAAAACAACAGGAAACTCAAGTCCTTTTGCACTGTGCATAGTCATCATCACGGTTGTATCTGCGTCGGCATCATAGTTATCAATATCTGTCATCAAAGAGATTTCTTCGAGAAAGTTCGATAAAGTCGCTTCTTCGTCCTCATAATCTTCTTCAAACTTGACGATATTTGACAAAAGTTCGTCGATATTTTCTATTCTTTGCTCATAGTCTTCCTTCTCTGTTTGCAGATATTCTTTATAGTTTGTGTGTTCTATAACAAGATTGTATAATTCTGCAAGAGAATATTCATTGCTCAAATGTGCATCAATAAGACCGTTTATAAGTTTTGAAAAATCAAGTAATTTTGCTGACGCTCTACTTAAATCGGGGTAATCATCTGCACACTTTATTACATTAAAAAGGCTTTCACCTAAAGATGAAGCGATATCCATAGCACGGTTAACGGTAGTTTCGCCTATTCCCCTTTTTGGTTTATTGATAATTCTTCTGAGCCTTACATCATCGTGAGGATTGTTTATAACCTGCAAATATGCAACCATATCTTTGATTTCTTCGCGGTCATAGAAGCGGTGTCCGCCGATTACTCTGTGAGGAATTCCGCTTCGGGACAAAACCTGCTCAATGGTATTTGACTGTGCATTCATACGGTAGAGTATTGCAAAATCGGAAAAGCTCATTCCCCCTGCAACACCGTCAATGATTTTTTGTGCAATAAACTGTGCTTCGTCCCTTTCGGAAAGTGCCGTATGTACTTCTATCTTTTCTCCGACAGGGTTTTCTGTCCAAAGCGTTTTGCCTTTTCTCTCTACATTGTTTTTTATAACATTATTTGCGGCATCAAGAATATTTCCCGTACTTCTGTAATTTTGCTCAAGTCTGATTACAGTTGCTCCCTTAAACTCATTTTCAAAAGACAGAATATTCTCTATAGTTGCCCCTCTGAATTTGTAAATACTTTGGTCATCATCGCCTACAACACAGATATTATTTCTTGGTTTTGCGAGCATACTGACAAATTTATATTGTACTTTGTTTGTGTCCTGATACTCGTCAACCATAATATACTTGAATTGCTTTTGATAGATTTCAAGTACATCGGGATTTTCTTCAAAAAGCCTTA
The DNA here is from genome assembly GCA_018065465.1 of Candidatus Ruminococcus equi. Taxonomy (GTDB): domain Bacteria; phylum Bacillota; class Clostridia; order Oscillospirales; family Acutalibacteraceae; genus Ruminococcoides; species Ruminococcoides equi. Next base: position 1,205 of record JAGHTC010000093.1, on the reverse strand, counting down.
CTGTATTGCATAACAAGTCATCAAAATCCATCGCATCTGATGTTTTCAAGCGTTGCTGATAGAGTTCGTACGCCTGGGCTATTGAGACAAGCCTGCTGTCAAAATCAGACTTTTTCTTCATATCTGCGGGTGTTTGCATTTTGTCTTTATACTTTGAGATTTCGGATAGAACGGTTTTATGAGGTAAAAACTTCTCATCAATATTTAACTGCTTTAATATATCTTTCATCAATCTGCGTGAATCATCTGTATCGTAAACGGTAAAATGGCTTGAAAAACCGATTCTTTCACCGTATCTTCTGAGAATTCTTGCACAGGTAGAATGGAATGTTGCCGCCCAGACATCATTACCACCGACACCAACAACAGCATTTATCCTGTCTTTTAATTCACCTGCGGCTTTATTTGTGAAAGTTATCGCCAAAATCTGCCATGGATTAGCAAGACCGAGTTTTAATATATACGCAATACGATTGACTAAAACAGTTGTTTTTCCTGAACCGGCACCTGCTAAAATAAGCAGAGGACCTTCGGTACAAAAAACTGCTTTTTGTTGCATATCGTTCATTCTGCTAAATTGTGATTGTATTTCTTTTATATTCTTTTCGTCCATTTTTAACATAACATCCTTATCAAAATTACTGTTTATTATAGCACAAAAAAATGGATGCCACAAGTGGGCATCCAAATTAATCATTATTTAAAATCAAGATAATGCTTTTTCTATTTCTGCATTGATTTCTTCCGCTTTATCAGAGATAACCAAAACTACGAAATTGTTGCCTATTACATTAACTTTGCACTTTTCGAGCATTGGAACCGCTTCTTTGTTATAACTTTTACCTTCGCTGATTCTTGATTCAAGATGAGTATTCAAAAGTCCTGAAATTCTGTTTGCAGCGTCTTTGTCGGTAGCTTCAACTATAACAACTTCACAGAATGTAGAAGCGTCTGACGAATATTCAGCAAAAAATTGTTTTACATCTTTTTCATCTATTTGATAGTATCTGTTAAGTTTTGCTGTATCTTCTACTACGGTAAGACCTGTCAGAGAAAAATTTTCGTTTATGCTTTTTGAAATCGAATTCAAATCAACTTCTTTGCCACCGCAAGAGCAAAGCAAAGCACAAATACATACAACAGATAAAACTAATGCCAATAATCTTTTCATGATAATAAATACCGCCTTTTTATAATATAAACAC
>JAGHTC010000059.1 GCA_018065465.1 Candidatus Ruminococcus equi | reverse complement strand
TTGTATAATAAACTGTAATTATTTTTGTGTATTATGTATGGCAAAAATATTCTATGCTAAAAATGTCCAAAGGAGGACTTATTATGATAATTGGTACAACAAAAGAATTGAAAAATCATGAATACCGTGTCGGTCTTGTCCCCGACAATGTAGCGGCGTTAGTTAAGAAAGGCCATACCGTTTTGGTTGAAACCATGGCGGGCGAGGGCGCCGGATTTAAGGATGAGGAATATATAAACGCAGGCGCGACTATCTGTGCAACTCCTGACGAAGTTTACGGCAAAGCCGATATGATTGTTAAGGTCAAAGAACCCGAAGAATGTGAATACAAATTCTTAAGAGACGGTCAAATCCTCTATACATATCTCCATTTGGCAGCAAACAAAGGCCTTGCCGATGCACTTCTTCAAAGCGGATGCAAAGCGGTCGCTTTTGAAACAATTACCGATAAAAATGGTCACTTACCTTGCTTGCGTCCTATGAGTGAAATCGCAGGTCGTCTTTCTATTCAGGAAGGTGCAAAATATCTCGAAAAGAGTTATGAAGGCCGAGGCATTTTGCTTGGCGGTGTTCCCGGTGTTGAAAAAGGAAAAATCGTAATCATCGGTGGCGGTATCGCAGGTACATATGCAGCAAAGGCTGCGGTCGGTATCGGTGCACAGGTTACTTTGCTCGACATTGACTTGAGCCGTCTTGAATATCTTGATGATGTTTTCGGTATGTCTGTAAATACTCTGTATTCAACAGAAGCAAATATTATAAAGGCACTCAAAACTGCTGATGTTGTTATCGGCTCGGTACTTATCCCCGGCGGTTCAACACCGAAACTTGTCAGACGCGAACACCTTAAATATATGAAGAAGGGTGCCGTTATTGTTGATATTGCTATCGACCAGGGCGGTTGCTGTGAATCTTCTCATGTTACTACTCACGATGACCCCGTATTTGTTGAAGAAGGTATCGTTCATTACTGCGTAGGTAATATGCCCGGCGCTGTTCCGCGTACATCTACAATCGCTTTGTCAAATGCAACTTTCAAGTATGCTATGCTTATGGCTAACAACGGACTTGAAAAGGCTATGAAGATGGAACAAGGCCTTGTAAACGGACTCAATATCTACAAAGGAAAATGCACAAACAAAAATGTTGCTTCAAGCCTTTCACTTGAATATATACCCGCAATGGATGCAGTTAAATGGTCTGCATTCGGCTTCTAAAACTAAACAGCAAAAAATTACAGGGATACGGTTTCGTATCCCTGTTTTTATATGCGATTTTTCAGTTTTTCTATAATTGCTTTCGGCGTGATTTCATCAAGTTCAAAGAAGTTTTCTGCTTCTTTCATATGTTCAAGATAATGAGCGTCACAGTTTGTTATGATGTTCATATTCTTGAGTATCGGGTGCGCTGAAATCCACTTTTCTTTTTGCGTGATATCGGCAAGTTCTACGGTAGAAAAGTTGTAACTTTCGCTGATTTCACCGAGTACCGAAAGGATTGACATACTGCTTCTGTCTATATGAGCAGGGAAGGCGATACCGTTATAACTTTCTGCAAGTTCTGCAACATTCATAATGCTGATATCCGTTGCCATAACAAGCAGGTTTTCAAGTTCTGATATTTCGTTGTCATCGCTGTCCATTATTACCTGACGGCCATAGATGTCTGCACGGTTTTTGATTTTTATTTGATGTTCACTTACATAGTCGCAAAAAGATTTTGCATCCTCAAGAGTGGGGAATAGGCAGACGATGTGTATTTCTTCGCTTGTTGTAAGTTCCATCCCGGGTACTACACAAATGTCCTCTCTTTGACCGACTTTTATTAAAGCCTCACAGTTATGCACCGTGTTATGGTCTGTGAGCGCAATAGCCGAAAGCCCAAGTAGTTTCGCCATATTTACGATGTTGTTCGGTGTCATATCCATACTTCCGCAGGGCGAAAGACAAGAATGAATATGCAGGTCGTAGTAACATTTCATAGCATTATTTCAGTAATTCATAAAGTTTTGTTGCGACTTTATAGCTGTTTTCTTCGGTTTGCAAAACCGTGATTTCGTGGGCGAGTGCCTTTTCTTTTGCGTCTTCGTCAAGAGTTGCGTTTTCGGTCAAAACAATACACGAAACATCTGCCAAGGTCGCAACGGCAATAGAGTTAATGTTTCCCATAACCGTGAGCCACGCAGAGTTTTCGGGTGCTCTGCCCATAACCCAGGAAAGCAAATCTCCGATATAGCAGTCGTCGATAGTTCTACTAAGGTCGCCCGTATCTGTCAGTATTTTCAAATTCAGTTTGTCTATAAATTCGCTTACTGTCATTTTCAGTCCTCGTTTTGATGAGTTCTCATATATTCATCGTATATTTCTTTGATATTTTCATCTTCGACAGCAGAGTCTTTTTCTTCGTCCAAAGCATAGTTTGAAGAATTTAGCTTTGACAGGATTTTGCTGTCGGATTTTTTCGATTTGCCGTCTTGCTTTCTGATAACAGCCTTCTTGAATTTCGTATATCTTGAAAGTTTTTTTGTGTTTTTTATATATCCCGAAAAAGGAATGTTGTTGCTTTCGGCAGAAGGGGAAATCAACGACGAGAAGATAACCGCCACCGCACCGAGAGTATACCGCAAAACGGTTTTAGACAAAGATAGCATTTGCGTTTTGTCTTCAAGATATCTTTTTTCAAGTTCGGTAAATTCCTGATTGCTCATATTGTGTCTTTTAACTGGTCATAGACCTTTTGAATTTTTGCTTTCAGTTTGAAGATACAGTCTGTCTCTTTTGCGTGATTTTGAACGATATCTTCTGCCATTGCTCTGCATGAGGGCGCACCGCAGCTTCCGCAGTCAAGACCGGGAAGACCTTTGAGTATTTCTTCCATTTTGGTCATCTTTTCGATAGCCTTGTTGATATCTGTATCAAGGCTGAAAATGCTGCTGTCGAATTTGAGTTCGCCGTCAAGCAACATATTCGGCAAATCTTTTTCATCAAGGTGATTTAAAGATATAGGCAGATATTTTCTGAGATTTTGTATTCTTGCCTGAGCGACATACGGATTTTCTACATTGAGTACACCGCCGACACAACCGCCCGAGCAGGCGTTGAGTTCAATGAAATCGACATCGTGAATATGGTCGTCTTCAAGTTCTTCCAAAACTCTGATGACGTTTTCAATTCCGTCTGCGGCAAGATATTTTTCACCGAGCATAGCGGCGGATTCACCGCCCGAAATTGACCAACCGACACCGATAAGTCCCGAGTTGGAAAGCGGTTCAATTACTTTGAGATGCTCCATAGCGGATGTGAGTTCGGGATAAATATGCGATATCGCAATAGCACCGTTACAAGCGGATTTACTACCGACAGACGGAGATAAAATTTCAGTATATTTTGCCGCACACGGAGTGATGAAAAATACTCCGATATCTTCGTCTGAGGCTCCTGTTTTGTCCTTTACTTCTTTTCGTGCTATCCTTGCCGCAACTTCCATGGGAGCAAGCAACGGCATAACATTGTCGCAAAGTTCGGGAAAACGGATTTTGATAAGACGAACAACCGCAGGGCAGGCTGAACTTATAACAGGAAGGTTCAGCTTTCCCTGTGAAATAAGTTTTCTTGTTGCGTCGCTGACAAGTTCTGCTGCACGCGATACTTCAAAAACATAGTCAAAACCAATGCTGATAAGTCCCGACAGTACAATGTCGATATTATCAAGATTGTTAAACTGTCCGAAAAGTGCCGGAGCAGGCAGAGCAACTTTTATTTTATAATTTTCAATTTCTTCCATAGTGGAACTCAAAGCCTTTTTTGCGTGGTGCGGACAATTGCGGATACATTCGCCGCAGTCAATACAACGCTGTCTTAATATATGGGCTTTGCCTTCGTGAACTCTGATAGCCTCTGTCGGACATCTTTTGAGGCAGTTAGTACAACCGCAGCAAAGGTTAGGCTGAAGCGTAACAGAGTGGAAATATGTACTCATAAGAATACCCCTTGTTTATGCTTAGTGAACTTTTATGGTAAGATAGAGTTTTGTACCGATGCCGAGTTTTGTGTCAATTCTCATTTCATCGGAATATTTTTTGATATTGGGAAGTCCCATACCTGCACCGAAGCCAAGACTCCTGACATTGTCGGGTGCGGTGGAATAGCCTTCCTGCATTGCTTTGTCAATATCCTCGATACCGGGACCGTCATCGGCTAAAAGGATTTCAACTCTGTCGGGATAGACATCGACATCACAGTAACCGCCGTTAGCGTGGATAACCATATTTATTTCCGCTTCATACATAGCGATAGCAACTCGCCTGATTGCATCGGAGTCATAGCCGAGTGCTTTGAGGCGTTTTTTGGTAGAACCGCTTGCTTCGCCTGCACGGGTGAAATCATCACCGGGAACATCAAAATGAAGATGTATAGCACTCATACTTTACAACCTCCCGAAAGACCGTTTGAATAAAGCAGTCCGCAGGCGGTAAACATACGAAAACGGGTTTTCATAAGGGTAATACCACGGGCTTTTGCAAGAGTGATGATAGACTCGTCCGGAACTTTTCCTCTGACAAAAATGATGCAAGCCATATCCATCATTTCGGCTGTGCGGACAACTTGCGGATTGACAAGTCCTGTGAGCAGTACACTCTGGTCTTTGACAAAAGCCAGAACATCGCTCATCATATCACTTCCGCAGGCTGTGAGTATCTCTTGGTCGAGGTTGCCCTCACAGATAATTTCACCTTCGAGTATGTCGATAATATCTCTAACAATCATAATAAATTCTCCTTGCAATTTTTCTCTTTTTATATTCTATCACAAAATTCTGCTAAAAACAATATATAAAAATTTCTAAAAACTAAAAACTGGATACCAGATACTAAATCGGGGTGTGATAATCATATCACACCCCGATTCTTAACGGTTTCTGTTTTTAATTCAAGTCGCTTAATACGGCTTTCTTTTGTTCTAATGATTTAGGCACATCGAGAATACGCTGATTTTTGCTTCCGCGAAAATGGAGCATAAGACTCCTCTGTGAAAGAATGAAAGGTCCGTCAACAAGCCAGTCGCAGTATGAAAGCAGTTTTTCGTATTCGGGATGATTAGGAAATTCCGAAAGCAGTTTTTCGAAAGTATATCCCGTGTAGCAAAATACATTGTAGCCGGTTGTCTTTGCTTCTTTTGCAAGGACAGACAGGCTTTCCGCCTGGGAAAAAGGCTCTCCGCCCGAAAGGGTGATTCCCTTTACAAGCGGGTCTTTTTTGAGTTCTTCCATTATCCTTTCGGTAGTGGAGTCATATCCTTTGTCAAAGTCCCAAGTCTGTTCGTTGTGACAGCCTTCGCAGTGGTGAGGACACCCCTGAACAAAGACAGTCATACGAAATCCGGGACCGTCAACAATGGATTCTCGAATAACGCCTGCAAGTCTTAACTTTGCCATCAGATAGCCTCTGCCTGTTCACAGTCACAGGTCAAAGAGTGCTTAACTCTGTCTTCAACTTCGGCGCGTTTTGCGTCATTAAAGCGGTCAAGAGTACCGACAAGGTAGCCAGTAATTCTTCTGATTCTCTCAAAGCCGACACCCTTTGAACCTTCTTTCCTTCCGCACTTGGGACAAACATCACCGATGATGCCTGTGTGTCCGCAAACGGGGTCACGGTCAACCGGATGGTTGATAGAGCCGTAGCCGATGCCTGATTCTTTCATACATCTTACAACCTGCTCGAATGCCTCGAGGTTTTCGCTCGGGTCACCGTCGAGTTCGATATAAGAGATATGACCTGCGTTTGTCAAAGCGTGGTAAGGAGCTTCGATTTTGATTTTTTCAAAAGCGTTGATGGGATAGTAAACCGGAACATGGAAAGAGTTTGTATAGTACTCTCTGTCAGTAACTCCTGGGATAATGCCGAAGCGTTTTTTATCCATTCTTACAAATCTGCCTGAAAGACCTTCTGCAGGTGTTGCAAGACAGGTAAAGTTGAGCTGATATTTCTTTGAAGCGTTGTCGAGTTTCTTTCTCATGAAAGTAACGATTTCAAGACCGAGACGCTGAGCCTCTTCGGATTCGCCGTGATGTTTACCGATAAGGGCAACAAGTGTTTCGGCAAGACCGATGAAACCGCAGGAAAGTGTACCGTGCTTTAATACTTCTCTGACTTCGTCGTTGATGGAAAGGCTATCGGAGTCAATCCATATACCCTGTCCCATAAGGAACGGATAGTTCTTTACGCATTTTTGACATTGAATTTCAAAACGGGCAAGAAGTTGGTCGATAACGAGGTCGAGCATATTGTCGAGCTGGTCAAAGAAGAAGTCGATGTTTTTGTTAGCAAGAATAGCAAGGCGGGGAAGGTTGATAGATGTGAAGCTGAGGTTTCCTCTGCCGAAAGTAATTTCACGACTGCGGTCATGAACATTACCGATAACTCTTGTACGGCAACCCATGTATGCAACTTCTGTTTCGGGGCGTCCCTCTTTGTAGTAACTGAGGTTATAGGGAGCGTCAATGAAAGCGTAGTTCGGGAAAAGTCTCTTTGCAGATACTCTGAAAGAAAGTTTGAACAAATCGTAGTTGGGGTCTTCGGGATTGTAGTTGATACCTTCTTTTACTTTGAAGATATGAACAGGGAAGATAGGTGTTTCGCCGTTGCCCAAACCGCTCTCTGTAGCAAGAAGGATGTTCTTGATTACGCATCTTCCTTCGGGAGATGTGTCTGTTCCGTAGTTGATAGAAGAGAAAGGAACCTGTGCGCCTGCACGAGAGTGCATGGTGTTGAGGTTGTGAACGAGGGCTTCCATAGCCTGGAATGTTGCTCTGTCAGTTTCGCCTTCAGCATGTTTCTTTGCAAAACGCTGGATTTTACCTGCGAGTTTTTCACCGTATTTTTCGGTGAGAAGTTTAAGTTCTGCTTCTTCGTATTTCTCGCCTGCAAAAAGTTTCGGTGCAGCACCGGAGATTTTTTCTGCTTCTTCCATGAGTTCTACAACGGTTTCTTTTGCGTTTTCATCATCGCAGAGAAGTTCAATAGCACGAATTGTATTTGCTTTGTAGCGCTTTGTGTATGTCTTCGCAACGCCGGGAGCGAGTGAGTAGTCAAAGTTCGGTACAGACTGACCGCCGTGCTGGTCGTTCTGATTAGATTGAATTGCAATACAAGCAAGAGCAGCGTAGGTTGCAATATCGTTAGGCTCACGGATGAAGCCGTGTCCTGTTGAAAAACCGCCTTTGAAAAGTTTTATTAAGTCTATCTGACAGCAGGTAGTTGTCAAAGTGTAGAAGTCAAGGTCGTGGATGTGGATATCGCCGTTTCTGTGAGCTTTTGCGTGTTTGGGGTTAAGAATATACATCTCGTAGAATTCTTTTGCACCCTCACTGCCGTATTTGAGCATAGTACCCATAGCGGTGTCACCGTCGATATTTGCATTTTCACGCTTAACATCGTTGTCTTTTGCGTCCTTAAAAGTAAGGTCTTCATAAACTTTCATAAGTTTTGTGTTCATTTCTCTTACTCTTGTACGCTCTGCGCGGTAGAGGATGAACTCTTTTGCTGTTCTTGCGTGACCGTTTTCGATAAGGACTTTTTCTACTGTATCCTGAATGTGTTCAACAGTAGGAGTTGTGTCGCTGTCTTCTGCTTCCAAAGTTTCGCAAACTTTCTTTGCAAGTTCTTCTGCAACTGCGTAGTCGCTTCCGCCGATGGCCTCTGCTGCCTTGTATATGGCTTTTGTGATTTTCTCAAGGTCAAATTCTGCTGTGCGTCCGTCACGCTTTTCGATTTTAGTAACCATTATTATTCCCCCTATATTGTTACTTGTTTGTTACAATTTTTCTGCCGCCTACAATATCTTGTGGTCGAGCGCATTAGTGCTTACATAGTATACAAGATAAGTTGTTCAAAATCAATCGTTAAAATATACGATAAAAAAATATTTTTTCGTGCAATATGGCAATAAAAATGCAAAATAATATCCAAAAAGAATTATCCAATTTATTGTGGTTCTTTAAAAGAAAAACACAACATATTGTGTTTTGTAACAAACCTGTAGCATTCGGTAAAAATCGTGTAATTGTTAATTGCATAAAGAAATATTAGGCAAAAAATAAGGTCGGTGCGTAATACACCGACCAAAATTCAGTTATAGAAAATCAGATATCAATAGTCTTTGCTTTTTCAAATTCATCACAAATTCTCTGTGAAGGCTTTTTAGTACAAAGAGTAACGATAACAGCAACTATAAGTGCAAGTGCAAAGCCGATAACGAGGGAGTAAAGACCTGTTGTGTTTCCGATTGTATCTCCGTTTATTATCGGGAGATAGTCCCAAATGATGACGGTGACAGCACCTACTGCCATACCGGATACAGCGCCTGCAAGGTTAAAGCGCTTCCAGAACAAAGAGAGAAGGATGATAGGACCGAAAGCAGCACCGAAGCCTGCCCAAGCGTCTGATACAAGACTCATAATGCTTGAATTGGGGTCAAGGGCGATAAGGAAAGCAACAACAGCAACTGCAACAACAGCAACTTTACCAACCATAAGTGCTTTCTTTTCGCTTGCCTCTTTCTTGATTACGCCTTTATACATATCCTCGGATACAGCCGAAGCGGTAACAAGGAGCTGTGAATCTGCTGTTGACATAATAGCAGCCAAAATTCCGCAAAGGAAAATACCGCCGATGAATATAAGAATGAAATTGCCGTCAAAAATTGAAAGAATGGTTTTTATGAAAACATTTTCGCTGTCTTCGAGAACCTCGGGGAGATATCCTCTTGCGATAAGACCGAGCAGTGAAGCGGCTGTAAGAGAGATGATAACCCAAACGATAGCGATAATTCTTGATTTTTTAACTTCTTTGTCGGATTTGATAGCCATAAATCTAACGAGGATGTGGGGCATACCGAAGTAACCGAGTGCCCAACCGAGGTTAGAAATAATAGATACAAACGAAATCGGATTGCCCTCTGCATCTTTCATAAAGCTCAAATAGCCTGCGGGGTCTGCAATTCCTCTTTCGGAAAGTGCGTTTGTAAGTGTACCAAAGTCGTTTGTAACACCCATATATGCAAGAATCGGAACAGCCAAAATAGCAACGAGCATCAGCATACCTTGAATGAAGTCGGTGTAGCAAACAGCCTTAAATCCGCCCAAGAATGTGTAGATAAGGATAACGGTAGCCGCAATAATAAGACCGATAAGATACATTTTTGTATCCGATGAGCCTGTACCGAAAACATTAGCAAAAAGTTTTGCACCTGATGAGAAAGCAGATGCTGTATAAACCGCAAAGAAAACAATGATGATACAAGAAGAAACTATTTTCAGTATTCCGCTTCCGTCGTGAAAACGATTTTCAAAGAAACTCGGAATAGTCAGCGAGTTGTTTGCAACGATTGTATATTTTCTCAGCCTTCTTGCAACGATAAACCAGTTAAGCACCGTACCGATGAGAAGACCAATCGCAATCCAAACTTCGCCTGTACCTGCAGCGTAGATAGCACCGGGCAAGCCCATAAGCAGCCAACCGGACATATCCGAAGCCTGTGCAGAGAGTGCAGCAGTCCAAGAGCCTAAGCCTCTGCCGCCGAGAAAGTAGTCCTCATTGTTGTTATTTTTCGAGCACAACGCACCTATGAGAATCATAAGAAGCATATATGCAATGAAAGCAATGAGGATGGTAATGGTTTTTGATGACATAATACCCCTCCTAAATAACAATAGAAACATAATACCATAAATGTTTTATCTTTGCAATAAAAAGTTAAATTTTTACTGTAAATATATG
>JAGHTC010000080.1 GCA_018065465.1 Candidatus Ruminococcus equi | reverse complement strand
CACCCCTTTGTTACTGTTATAAATTCGCTCAATGTAACTGTTCCGCTTTCGTCAGCAACAAATACATCATATCCTTTGGTGTTATCAACATAGCCCATAATAGTATTACAGTTAGCTTTGCTTATTGCGTGTAAAGTCAAAGTATAATTGCCTGCAACAAGACCATTCGCTATACTTATAAGGCTATCTGTTGTCAATTTGCTTGAAGATGACAACGAAATTGCCCTGTTCAAATTGTTTTCTGCAAATCTTACATCTTCTAAATTTGAGCAACCGTTGAATATCCCAACAACGCTATCCCCAACTCCCGAAAAATTAAGTTCACCGAATATTGATTTTAAATTTCCGTTTTGAAAAGCGTTATAATAACTGTAAAATTTACTTGTGTCTGTTTCCGTCAAGTCAATATCTATAAGTTCTCTTAAATTATTATTGATAAAACTTTCTACTGTACCAATTTGCCCTTTTAGAACAATGTGCTTTAAATTTTCACATTTTTCGGCATTTACCCCGGTGAAAAATCCACGAACGGATAAATAATAGGATGTTCCAGATCTTAAATTTCCTGCGTCAAAAACAAGTGTTTCTGGTAATATAACATCATAAGCAACCTGTATTGGACTCTTTGAGTAATATAATGCACTTTCGCCACTGCCTGTCGGGATGGTATCAATATTATCAGCAAGGTTAGAACTGCCGTTATTTGTTACAGTTCCGCCTTTTTCGATGATTTTTGCTTCGGCATTTTCTATGTCTTGATTTAGCAAAACTAATTTTTCTGAAATGCTCATACCGAAACACCTCTTATCTCGTCAAGTGCAGTTTCAACATTGCCTACAACAGAATTGATATAGGTTGCATCGTAAACATCACCGGCGGTTGAAGAATAGGCTGATTTAACTTTGCTTGTGCTTACATAATTTTGAAGAAGAGTAGTTATCGCATCACTTGTCGGTAATTCTTTCCAAGTATATGTTTCATCGTTGCTACCGACACAAATAAACAATCTGCCAAGGGTATAAATCCATTTTATTTCGCCTTTAAACCCTTTGGTGCTCGCAGTCGGTACTGTGCTTGCGAAAGTCAGCAAATCGTCTAATGTGGCAACTGTATATGTGCCGTTCGGTTTTGATAGTGGAAAATAAATATCTATTTCATTTTGAGCATTGTGTAATGATGCTCCTTTTGGGGTAATATAATACGAACTTCCGCTTTGAGAAAAACGAACACCACCGCCCAAGTTGGTAGGGGCACTATCTACAAAACTGCAATATTCGCTTGGATTATTAGTCGAGTAAAATATTTTCTGACCGTAAATACTCTGCTCGCCTGTTAACTGAACAGATGTACTGCCAAGTTGTGCACCTTCGATGATTTCATCTTCAACGGAAATCTCTCCATTTGCAATGTTGATTCCGTCTCCTGCTGTGTATGGTACGCCTGTTATCTTTCTCCATTTGCTCCCTGCAGGGAAAGACGCATTATACACATAGAGGTCACTTGTATCGGTGTTCAAATAAGTATCGTTTGTCTGATAATTTGTGCTTTCTGTCGGTGCGCCGTGTCCGTCAAAGTCAGGTCGCACACCTAACGCACTTCTTAATCCGCTTGCGGTTATGTCTGAACTTAATGGAATATTTGCAATTTTTCTTGTATCTTCGACGAGATGTGAGCGTGTGGAGTCTACATACGCTTTTACCGTTTTATTTTTTACGGGATTGTCGCTTGTATCGGACATCTCGCCGTCAACACGGATAATATGCCGTTCATCATCACAGCAAGCGGTGAAATCGGTTTTTATATATCTGCCCTCGTCAACATCATATATATACCAGTATCCGTCGTCGCCGATATACGGTAAGGACTGCTGGGTAATCTCAATGTTGTCGAGAATAGTATTCAAAAACCTTTCATAGCGCAGAAATTCGGAGTTTTCTTTGTTCGCGAAATACTCCGTATATTCGGCAGATGGCAAAACGATAAAATAGTCAGAGCCTGTATGATAAATCTCACCGTCTGATGAAATCGCCTTTATCTGTGCCTTTACTACGCCTGATTTAAAAATATGTTCTTCTAAAATATTCCAAGTAAGAGTTGTGGAGGACTCTCCTACCGATTTTTCAAGAAGAAAGTAGTTGCAAGTACCGTCATCAAATGTGAGGTACAGCCTGTAAATGAAAGTTTCATCCGATATATCAAGGATATGAAACTGTTTTTGAGAAACATTATTATCGCCTGCGAAACCGATATAACGCTCTCGCTCGGGAATATTCATTTTTCCCGATTGAATTGTAATCATAATTACACCTCCGCTTATAGCAAAACAAAAAAAGAAGTTGCATACAGGTATGCAACTTCCTAAAAGAATTCATATATTTTATTTTAGTAAAGGTTTTAGATATTCTCCCGTGTATGACTTTTTGCACTTTGCGACTTCTTCGGGAGTACCACAACATACTACCGTACCGCCTTCGTCTCCACCCTCGGGACCGAGGTCGATAATATGGTCGGCGGTCTTGATAAGTTCAAGGTTGTGTTCGATAACTATTACGGTATTTCCGTAGTCAACAAGTTTGTGCAGAACATCAACGAGTTTATGCACATCGGCAATATGAAGTCCTGTTGTCGGCTCGTCGAGAATGTATATCGTCTTTCCTGTCTGGCGTTTTGAAAGTTCGGTAGAAAGTTTAACACGCTGTGCCTCACCGCCCGAAAGCGTTGTTGCAGGCTGTCCTATCTTTATATACCCCAAACCGACATCGCAAAGCGTCTGCAATTTTCGTGCGATTTTCGGCATATTGCTAAAAAACTCAAGTCCTTCTTCCGCCGTCATTTCAAGAACATCGTGGATATTCTTACCCTTGTATTTTACTTCGAGGGTTTCACGGTTATAACGTCTTCCTTTGCATTGTTCACAGGGGACATAGATATCGGGCAGAAAATGCATTTCGATTTTTAATATACCGTCGCCCTTGCAGGCTTCACATCGTCCGCCTTTGACATTGAACGAAAATCTGCTTGCAGAATAGCCACGCATTTTTGCATCCTTTGTTGATGCGAAAAGTTCACGGATATCGGTGAAAACGCTTGTATATGTTGCGGCATTAGAACGCGGTGTTCTGCCAATCGGACTTTGGTCGATATTTATTACCTTATCAAGGTTTTCGATACCCTCAATGCTTTTGAATTTGCCCGGTGTTGTCTTTGCTTTGTTGAGTTTATTTGCAAGTTGTTTGTACAAAATTTCATTTATCAAAGAGGATTTTCCCGAGCCGGAAACTCCTGTAACGCAGACAAATTTTCCAAGTGGAATATCAACATTTATGTTCTTCAGATTATTCTGCCCGGCACCTTTTATCGTGAGTTTACAGCCGTTACCTTTGCGGCGCTTTGTCGGGACAGGGATAGCACGCTTTTTGGAAAGATACTGTCCTGTAATTGAATTTTTGCATTTTTTGACATCTTCAAGCGTTCCGCAGCAGACAACCTCGCCACCGTGAATACCCGCACCGGGGCCGATATCGACTATCGTATCGGCGGCTTTCATCGTATCTTCGTCGTGCTCGACTACTATAACGGTGTTGCCGATATCGCGAAGGTGCTTCAGTGTTGAAAGCAACTTATCATTATCTCTTTGATGAAGTCCGATAGACGGCTCATCGAGAATATACAGCACGCCCATAAGCGATGAGCCTATTTGAGTAGCAAGGCGAATACGCTGGTTTTCACCGCCCGACAGAGTCGCTGATGCACGCGACAAAGTAAGATACGGCAAGCCGACATTTTTTAGAAAAGTCAGTCGGGAAACAATCTCTTTTATTATCGCGTCGGCAATCATATGCTCTTTTTCGGTCAGTTTTATTGTTGAGAGAAAATCAAGGATTTTCACAACCGACATATCGCACATCTGTGAAATATTTATCCCGCCGACAGTAACGGCAAGCGAAATATCGGACAGGCGTTTTCCGTGACAATGCTCACAGGGAGTTTCCATCATAAAACTTTGGATTTCATCTTTTATCCACGCGGAAGAAGTCTCTTTAAATCTGCGTTCAAGATTGGGAATTATGCCCTCAAATTCGCGGTACATTTCGCCCGATTGGAACAAAGATTTTCGTACCAAATGAATTTTTTCGCCGTTTGTACCGTAAAGAATTTTGTCAATTACATCTTTGCTCAAATCTTTCAGCGGTGTATCAAAATCAAATTTGTATTTCTTTGCAAGGCCTTCGAGATACATATGTGCAATGGTGTTTCCGTCCAAAGCCCAGCCCGACGCCTTTATACCGCCTTGGGCTATCGTTTTCTCGTATTCGGGTATAATCAAATCGGGGTCAACTTTCATAAACACGCCGAGTCCCGTACATTCGGGGCAAGCACCGAACGGAGAGTTAAACGAGAACATTCTCGGAGAAAGTTCATCAATGCTTATCTGATGTTCGGGACAGGAGTAGTTCTGCGAAAAGAGGATTTCTTCTCCGTCTACTATGCTGATAAGCACAAGGCCTTTTGTCAGCTTTGAGGCTGTTTCGATAGAGTCGCAAAGTCGTGAACGGATATCATCCGACACAACAAGGCGGTCAACGATAATTTCAATCGAATGTTTTTTGTTCTTTTCGAGGTCAATATTTTCGGACAGGTCATAGATAATATTGTCGGCACGAACTCGTACAAAACCCGACTTTCGTGCAGAATCGAAAACATTTTTATGTTCGCCTTTTTTCGCTCTTACCACAGGTGCCAAAACCTGAAATTTTGTACCCTTTTCAAGACTCAAAACCTTGTCCGCAATCTGGTCAACCGTTTGCTTTGAAATTTCTCTGCCGCAGACAGGGCAATGAGGTATTCCTATCCTTGCATAAAGCAGACGAAAATAATCGTAAATCTCGGTTACCGTGCCGACTGTGGAACGAGGATTTTTTGATGTTGTCTTCTGGTCAATGGAAATAGCAGGCGACAAGCCCTCGATGGTATCAACCTCGGGCTTTTTCATTTGTCCCAAAAACATTCGTGCATACGACGAAAGCGACTCGACATACCTGCGCTGGCCTTCGGCATAAATCGTATCAAAAGCAAGCGACGACTTACCTGAGCCGGAAAGCCCCGTCAAGACAACTAACTTGTCCCTGGGTATCTCGACATCGATATTTTTGAGATTATGTTTTCTTGCACCTTTTATGACAATTCTGTCAATAGACATAATTTACCTCTTGAACAATAGATAAATAGTGAATAGCCGTGTGGCTATCCACTATTATTAGTTTTTATATTTCTAAATTAGAATTATTCTGTTTCGGTTTCCTCAACGGTTTCGGGTTCTTCTTCAGGCTCTACATAGGTATCGTTCATAACCTGTTCGAAAACTTCGCCAGACATTTTTTCGTGCTTCATAAGGTAGCCTGCTACCTCGTGAAGTTTTGTCATATTTGCGATAAGAATTTCCTCGGTCTTTTTGTATGCTTTGGTAATAATCTTGTGAACTTCTTCATCAATCTTTGCAGCGGTTTCGTCGGAATAGTTCTTCATCTGTCCCATATCACGACCGATGAATACTTCGTTTGAATCCGAACCGTAGTTGATAGGACCGAGCAAATCGGACATACCGAATTTTACAACCATACTTGTTGCGGTTTTGGTAGCCTTTTCGATATCGTTTGAAGCACCTGTGGAGATATCTTTGAGTACCAAGGCCTCTGCAACACGACCGCCGAGGTCAACGATAATTTCTTCTTCCATTTCGCTCTTTGAACGATAGGATTTATCTTCAGTCGGCAAAGGCATTGTATATCCGCCTGCCATACCGCGCGGGATAATGGAAATCTGATGAACGGGGTCTTGTGTATCGCAGACATGGAAAGCGATAGCATGACCTGCCTCGTGATAAGCGGTGAGTTTTTTCTCTTTTTCGCTCATTACTTTTGATTTCTTTTCTGTACCTACAACAACCTTGATTGTTGCTTCTTCAATCTCCTGCATGGTGATTGCTTTTTTATTCTTACGAGCAGCAAGAAGTGCCGCTTCGTTTAGAAGATTTGCAAGGTCTGCACCGGTGAAACCTGCTGTAGTCTTTGCGATAGTACGCAATTTTACATCGGGCGACAACGGTTTTTCACGAGAGTGAACTTTGAGAATAGCCTCTCTGCCGTTTATGTCGGGATAACCGACCATAACCTGACGGTCAAATCTGCCCGGACGCAAAAGCGCGGGGTCTAAGATATCGGGGCGGTTAGTTGCCGCTATCATAATAACGCCTTCGTTTGCACCGAAACCGTCCATTTCAACAAGGAGTTGGTTCAGTGTCTGTTCGCGTTCATCGTGGCCACCGCCTAAGCCTGTGCCACGCTGACGACCTACGGCATCAATTTCATCTATGAAAACAATACAGGGAGAATTTTTCTTTGCAGTATCGAACAAATCACGAACACGGGAAGCACCGACACCGACAAACATCTCGACAAAATCGGAACCCGAAATTGAGAAGAAGGGTACTCCCGCTTCGCCTGCAACCGCTTTTGCAAGCAAGGTTTTACCTGTTCCGGGAGGGCCTACAAGCAAAACTCCCTTCGGTATACGGGCACCCAAAGTATTGTACTTCTGCGGATTTTTCAAAAACTCTACTATTTCTTCGAGTTCTTCTTTTTCTTCATCGGCACCGGCTACATCATCAAATGTAGTCTTTTTCTTTTCATCGGCGCTGTTTTTGAACTTCGCTTTACCGAAATTCAATTCTTTTCCGCCGAGTCCGCCTCCTCCCATTTTTCGCATAATGAGAATCCAGAAAACAATAAGCACAACTACGAGAATAACAGTCGGAATAATCTCAATCCAGAACGAATTATCACTGCCCTGAACAAGGTCATACTTCATCGGGGCGTCTTTGTGCTGTTCGTTATATTTTGTTATGTCCTCTCTGATATCAGCCCAGAACGTTGTCCAGTCCATCAGTTTGTGCTTTATAACGGTATCATCGGTAAGCGTCATTTCGAGAGCACCCGAACCACCGTTTACCGTAAATTCTTTGACTTTCATATCATCAAAGTACGACACTATCTCGGAGTAGGTATGAGTATCCGCATTCTGATTAGAAAAAATGAAAGTCATTGCCAAAATCAAAATAATCGGGATACCGAGATATAAGAGAAGTCCTCGAAATTTAGGACCGTTTGAATTTCTGTTGTCCAATACTTTTCACTCCTTATGTTAGTATTGATTTATCTTAAAAAATTATGAGTAAACACTCGGTTTTAAAACACCTATGTAAGAAAGATTGCGATAATGCTCAGCATAATCGAGACCGTAACCGACGACAAATTCATCGGGAACTTCGTAACCGACATAGTCTAAATCGACTTCTGTTTCACGGCGTGAGGGTTTACTCAGCATTGTGCAGATTTTTACGGAATTAGCATTTTTTGCAGCAAAATACTGCTTGATAAATGCCATAGTGTTACCGCTGTCGATAATATCTTCAACAATAATTACATCCGCATCCGTTATCGGTTGTGACAGGTCTTTCAAGATATTTACTCTGCCGGAACTTTTTGTACTTGCACCGTAACTTGAAACACACATAAAATCAATCCTGCACGGTGTTGTGATATGCTTTAACAAGTCAGCCATAAATACGACGCTGCCTTTTAAAAGACCGACAAGTACGATTTCTTTTCCTTTATAATCTTCGTCTATCTGTTTTGCGATACGCACAACAGCCTCTTGAAGTTCTTCTTCGGATAATAATATTTTTTCTACATCATTATGCAAAATCAAAATCCCCTTTATCCTCATTATTTTTTAATATTTTCACAGCCCTTTTTGTATTCGGGCTGATTTTTCCCTGTAATG
The DNA here is from genome assembly GCA_018065465.1 of Candidatus Ruminococcus equi. Classification (GTDB taxonomy): domain Bacteria; phylum Bacillota; class Clostridia; order Oscillospirales; family Acutalibacteraceae; genus Ruminococcoides; species Ruminococcoides equi. The sequence continues at coordinate 14,714 of JAGHTC010000080.1, read as the reverse complement.
AAACGCCGACTCTTTCAGCCCACAAAACGGTTGAACCGTTTGCTACGACTAAAAGATTATTTCGGATTTCTTTCGGTATTTTCATTTCTATCAGTAATTTTCGAAAAGGTTTCGTCACTTTTCTGTTCGGCAAGGTGAATGTATCACCCGCTCTTTTGTGGCGAACGACAGTTTCATCTGTGATTATATCACAATCAATCAAATCATTTGCGAACATATTATGAACATTTTTTAATTCTTCTTTGGAAAAATATTTAATTTCTTCAAAAGAATTAAGCGGACATTCAAAATCTTCCGCTTCTTTATTTTCTTTGACAATACGCAGGGTTTTCTGCGAACAAACACAGGTAAATCCGTTTTGAAGATTAACGCTGCCACCTGTTTCCATCGCCGAAATGATGAGTTCGATGTGAATAGTCTGTGCGTCTGCGCCGCTTTCCTTTATCAATTTCATCAAGGCAAATTTCAGCACGGCTTCATCGAGCGATAAAAGTTTTTCGCACGAATATCCGTATTCGGTTTTGGCAAGTTTTAATTCTTTTTTGGAAATTTCAGATAAATATTCATAGATATCCGTCATAGAAGAACAAAACCGCAAAACAGCGTTTTCAAAATCCTCGTTTATCTCACGAAAAACAGGCATAGCGTTGTGGCGGATTTTGTTTCTGTTGTAATCGTCGCAAAGATTTGTTGAGTCCGTAACATATTCAAGGTTGTTTTCTTTGCAATAACTCTCGATTTCTTCACGAGTGACACAAAGCAAAGGACGGATAATATTTCCTCTTTTTACCGGAATACCGCAGACACCTTTTACCGACGAGCCACGGCAAAGATTGAACAAAACCGTTTCGGCGTTATCGCTTGCGTTGTGTGCTGTTGCGACCTTTGCACCGAGATTTTCTGACAGTTCATCAAAAAATTTGTAGCGTTCATATCTACCGCAAAGTTCCTCGCCGATTTTGTTTTCTTCTGCTATTTTCCCGATATCCACGCTTTTGACAAAAAGTTCTACGCCATACTTTTCGCATAAAGTACGGACAAAATTTTCGTCCCTTTGTGATTCCTCACCGCGCAGATTGTGGTTAAGGTGAGCAGCATAAACAGTCAAATTGTATTTTTCTTTTATCGAAATAAGAAAATGCAGTAAAGAAACCGAATCGGCACCTCCCGACAAAGCAACAATCACTTTATCGGAATCGGTAAGCAAAGCATTATTGAGAATGAAACTTTCTGCCTTATTCTTCACTTCTGCCCTCCGAGCCGGTAAAACGCATAAATTCTCCCTGCCAATGCAGGTCAATTTGTCTTGTTTCGCCGTGACGGTTTTTTGCCACCTTGCAGATAGCCTTGTCGATATCCGTTGCATTCTGGACTGCAGGGTCATTGTTGCCGTAGTAGTTTTCCCTGTAGAGGAAAAGAACGATATCGGCATCCTGTTCGATAGAACCCGAATCACGCAAATCGGAAAGTTGAGGAATGTGGTCGGAGCGTTGCTCACTTGCACGGCTCAACTGCGAAAGACAGATAACGGGAACATTTATCTCTTTTGCAAGAATTTTCATATTTCTTGTAATCTCGGAAATCTCCTGAACTCGGTTGTCACTTCTTCTGCCACCGTTTGACATCAACTGCAAGTAGTCGATAATAACAAGGTCAACATCCTTGTGGCGTCTGAGCTTTGCTTTCATTTCCGACACCGTAATACCGGGAGTGTCGTCAAGATAGAGATTTGCTTTCGACAGTATATCTCCCGCTTCGCTTATTCTTCGCCATTCTTCATCGTTAAGTTTTCCCGTGCGCAGTTTAGTACCGCTGACAAGAGCCTCACTTGCCAAAAGTCTTGATGCAAGTTGCTCTTTTGTCATTTCAAGCGAGAAGAAAGCAACGGTTTTTTTGACGGTACAGGAAACATATTTTGCAATATTAAGTGCAAAAGAAGTTTTACCCATACCGGGACGAGCGGCAAGAAGAATAAGGTCGCTTCTGTTGAGTCCCGTTATTACTCTGTCCAGGTCACCGATACCGGTGGGAATCGGCTTTACGGATTCGTCCGCCTTGTTGAGCAAATCAAGTCTGTCAAAAGTCTGTAATAAGACTTCCGAAAGTCGTTGTAAACCTTGAATACTTCGTCCTTTGCGAATATCGTATATTCTCTGCTCGGCGGAGTCGATAAGAATTTCGGGCGCAACTTCACCGTCGGACGCATCTTCGATAGTATCTCTCGATGCAGAAATGAGCATACGAATTTCGTACTTTTCTCTGACAATTTTTGCATATTCTTCGATATTTGAAATAGACGGGCAACTCTCGGCAAGGCTTATCAGATATGTTTTGCCTGTTGCCTCATCAAAAGATTTGTCCATTTTCAGGGTTTCAAGAATCGTTACATAGTCAACAACCTTACCCTGTGTGAACATCTTTATCATCGTTTCATATATCAACTTGTGAGTGGAAACATAGAAATACTCCGATGTCGGCAGTATTTCATATATTCTCGAAATAGCATCGGCATCCATCAGTACTGCTCCGAGTACCGCCTGCTCTGCAGCCGGTGAATACGGAAGTTTCAGCCCGTCGTAGCCGGATGTAATTTTTGTATCAGCCATAATAATTTTCCTTTATCTTTTACGGATACGGCAATTATTCCCCTTTGACTTCAATAATAATGTCAGCCGTAATTCCCGAATAGAGTTTAATTTCAGCCTTATATTCTCCGCAGGTCTTTATTTCTTTTTCAATAGTAACCTTGCGTTTGTCAACATCAATACCCTTTTGCTTTTTGATTTCGGCACTGATTTCCTTTGCTGTAATACTGCCGAAAAGTTTTCCTTCTTTTCCTGCTTTTGCAAGCATAACAAACTTTTCGCCTTCGAGCATCGCTTTGTTTTCTTTTGCTTTTGCGATTTCTGTATCAGTCTTGAATTTCTTTGACTGAATAGCGTTTTTGAGTTCGTTCATAGCCTGGGCGTTAGCCTCTTTTGCAAGTCCCTTCGGGAAAAGAAAGTTTCTTGCGTATCCGTCGGATACGTTAACAAGTTCGCCCTTTTTTCCGAGTGACTTAACATCCTGTAATAATACTGCCTTCATTTTATAGTACCTCCTGACCTGTTAATACATTGATAAGTTTTTGTTTTGCTTCATCAAGCGTTACATAAGAAAGCTGAGTAGCCGCCATAGTTTGGTGACCGCCTCCGCCTAATTTTTCCATAATTACCTGAACATTCACCTTGCCGAATGAACGGGCAGAAATATTGACTCTGAATCTGTCAATTTTCGAAATAACAAAAGATGCGTGCACCGACTGAATAGTGAGCAAATCGTCTGCCGCCTGGGCGCAGATAATACGGGAATTTTTGAGGCTTTCTCTTTCTACAGTAATCGCACAGTGCCTTACTATCTGTGCATCGGCAACAAGTTTGCACTTCTCTTTATAGTCCTCAAGCGAATTTGAGAAAATATCCCTGACCGCTACGGTATCGGCACCTTTTTTTCTAAGATATGCCGCCGCTTCGAAAGTACGCACGCCTGTTTTTACTACAAAGTTCTTTGTATCGAGCATAATACCCGCAAGCATTGCTTCGGCTTCATCGTGAGTAAGGCCATCGTCACCCAAATACGCAACAAGTTCTGTAATCAACTCGCAGGTCGAAGACGCTGTCGGCTCGTGGAAGAAAATAACCGCGTTGTCGATATGATTGACCATTTTTCTGTGGTGGTCGATAACAACAATCTTCTGGCATTTTTCATAGACTTCTTTACTCTCGACAAAATCGGGATGATGGGTATCTACTACGAACAAAAGGGTTTTTGCTCCGGCATACATTTCTGCATGGTCGCCCGAAATAAACATTTCCTCGTTTTCGTAGTTTTCTTTTTTCAGTCTTTCTATAGTAGTCTTTGCCATAGATTTGTCAACATCGGTGACAATATAGCAAGGCTTTTTGTATCGTTTAGTAATTGTTGAATAAAGGCCTACAGCAGAACCGATACAATCGAGGTCGGAAAAACGGTGTCCCATAATAAGAACTCTGTCACAATTTAGGATTGCGTCTTTTATCGACTCGGCAACAACCCTGACGCGGACCTTGTTTGTTCTCTCTATCCCCTTGGAAACGCCACCGTAGAACTCGTAGTCACCGTGGTCGAAAACGGCAACCTGGTCGCCGCCTCTGCCCAAAGCCATATCAAGTGCTTTTTTGGCATCGTTTGCGCTGTCTTTGAGGTTGTCGCAATTTCTGCCGATGCCCATAGATATCGTGGCGTTTTTGCCGTTATATGATACCGCGCGCACCCTGTCGAGAATACGGAACTTTTTGTTTATCTGCCCTGTTAAAACCTTTTCATCAAAAATGATGAGATAGCGGTTATCGGACAGTTTTCTGAAAATCAAATCATACTTTGTTGCCCAGTGAGAAAGCACACTCTCGACTTTAATCATAACGCGGACTGCTTCTTCCTCGTTATCGGCAGCAAAATCTTCAAAGTTATCAAAAACAGCAAGTGCTGCGGATTTCTTTGTATCCTCGTAGTTTTGCACCGTAGTTTTGTAGTAAGTGTTATCGATAAAAGTCAGCATAGTGCCGTCTTTTACTTTATGGGCATAGGCTGTGTACTGTCTGTTGTCAAAAGAAAAATCTATCTGCGGTAACCTGGTGCAATTTTTCAAATCAAAATCGGGAATAACCGATGTGATACTTTCATTTGTCGGTTCTTTCATTTCAAAGAAAGCGTCCTCAAATTTTTTGTTAAAAAGTAAAATCTCACCGGACTCGCCTATTACAACGACGGGGGTTTTGAAACTTTCGAAATATTTTTCATCAACCTCGTAGTCGGACATTACAGAGTCATTCACTATTCTTTTTACATATTTGCGAAAAGACAGTGTCATCACAAGCACAAAAGAAAGTGCAACAAGTGACACTCCTATTTCAACAAAAAACAGTACCTTGCTGTAAGAAAATGACATACAAGCCATTGCAATCAACAGCACTACGAAAACCAAATATACGGGCATTACTGTCCATACTCTTTTTTTCATACCAATCTCCAATAAATTGCCCTTATACCTCCATAAGGATAGGAAGTATCATAGGACTTCTTCCTGTATCTTTTACAATCAGTTTTGCAACCTCGTCTTTGATACGGTTCTTTATCGTTCCCCACTCGTGAACATTTCGTCTTGCACAGTTTTCAAGGACTTCAAGTGACAAAGCCTTGATTTCTTCAAGAAGGTCTTCACTCTCGCGTACATAGACAAAACCGCGAGATACTATATCGGGACCGCTGATAACATGACCGTCATAAACATCGAGGGACGCAACTATGATGATAAGTCCGTCCTGACCGAGGTGCTTTCTGTCACGAAGAACAATGCTTCCGACATCACCGACACCGAGACCGTCAACAAAGACTTTGCCTGCGGGGACTTTCTCGATTTCTTTCATATAGTCATCGCAAAGTTCAACCTGACTTCCGATATCGCCGATAAATATATTCTTTCTGCTCATACCGAGCGACAAAGCAATATCCATATTTTTGCGAAGATGTTTCTGCTCGCCGTGTGCGGGGATAAAATATTTCGGCTTTACAAGGCTCTGAATAATTTTCAGCTCCTCAACACAGGCGTGTCCCGAAACATGCACTTCGTACATTGACTCATAAACGACCTCACAACCGCGTTTGAGAAGCTCGTCAACTACATTACCGACAGTTTTCTCGTTGCCCGGAATCGGGTTTGCGGAAATGATGATAAAGTCCCCTGTGCCGACTTCGACTTTTCTGTGGTCGGAATACGCCATTCTCGACAAAGCCGACATCGGCTCGCCCTGTGAACCTGTGGTAACAAGAACGATTTTTTCAGGCGGATACTCTTTGAGTTCGTCTATATCAATAATCAGATTTTCGGGTACTTTGAGGTAGCCGAGTTCCTGGGCTACGCTCATATAGTTGACCATACTTCTGCCCGAAAAAGCAACTTTTCTGCCGTATTTTTCGGCGCAGTTGATTATCTGCTGTACTCTGCTGATATTTGAAGCAAAGGTTGCAATAATAATGCGGTCTCGTCTTGCTCTTCTAAACAGGGTATCAAAAGAATCCGAAACGGTTTGTTCGGTTGGCGTGTAACCCGGTCTTTCTGCGTTTGTGGAATCGGCAAGAAGTGCCAAAACGCCCTCATCACCGAGGCGGGCAAAACGGGAAAGGTCTATCATACCGCCCGACATCGGGGTACAGTCTATCTTGAAATCTCCCGTGTGTACGACGGTTCCCGCAGGGGAATGAATCGCAACGCCGACAGAATCGGGAATAGAGTGGTTTACATGGATAAGTTCAACATTAAAGCAACCTAAGTTTACGCTGTCACCCGCTTTCACTGTGTTAAGTGAAACGGAATTTTCAAGGCTGTGTTCTTTTAACTTATTTTCGATAAGACCGACAGTAAGCGGGGTGCCGTAAATCGGCACATTGATTTTTGACAGAAGATACGGCAGTCCGCCGATATGGTCTTCGTGTCCGTGGGTAATAACAACGCCTTTGATTTTCTCTTTGTTTTGCTCGATATAGGTAAAATCGGGGATAACCATATCAACGCCTAGCATATCACCATCGGGGAAAGCCATACCGCAATCGAGTATGATAATATCGTTTTCGCATTCAAAGAGAGTAATATTCTTTCCTATTTCATTAAGTCCGCCCAAAAATGCGATTTTAATCGGCGGTTTTTTTATCGGTGTTTTCTTTGTCTTATTGTAAGTTTTTGTTGTTTTTACCGTTTTCTTTGAATTGTAATTCTTAGTTTGTTTCGAATTATTTGTATTTCGTTTTGAATCTTTTTTGACATATTTTGTCTTTTTATTTTCGTTACTCAAACAAAAACTCCTTTCTTCTTATTGTTTTATGTAAGACCTTTTGCGCCAAAGGTCAAAAATTACGGTTCCCATAGGGAAATACTCCCCTATCATATTTACACATAGTATATTTTACATTATATTGCTGTCAAGGTCAAGTATATTCGCGAATAACTTTTACCATATTTTATGTAAAAAAACCGTGATTTTTATGTATTATTCTAAACTTTTCAACGCTTTGTCTTTTGTCTCCGATAATTCATATTATTGACCGATAAAAAAGTCCTAAACAAATGTTGCAAACTCAAACTTTTGTGGTATAATATAGGGTGGTAAAAAACGGATGGGAGTATTCGTGTGAAAAAAGTCGATATTTTTACCGACGGAGCCTGCTCGGGAAATCCGGGGCCCGGCGGTTGGGGTGCCATCTTACGGTACAAAGAAACTGAAAAAGAAATCTCGGGCGGAGAAAAACTTACGACCAATAACCGTATGGAACTTATCGCTGTTATCTCTGCTTTAAAAATGCTCAAAGAACCCTGTGAGGTTACTCTTTACTCTGATTCGCAGTATGTCTGCAACGCACTTAAACTCGGCTGGGCGAAAAAGTGGCGTGAAAACGGCTGGATGCGAAACAAAAAAGAAAAAGCCCTCAACGAGGAACTTTGGGAAGAACTTCTTAATCTTTGCGACTATCACACGGTAGAGCCCATTTGGGTAAAAGGTCATAACGGCCACACGGAAAATGAACGCTGCGACATACTTGCCGTTAAAGAATCGCAGAAATTTCAAAACGCATAGGAGTACCTGAAAAAATGAGAAAAGTTTATGCTGACAATGCGGCTACCACCGCACTTGATAAAAGAGTTTTAGACGCGATGATGCCGTATCTTACTACAGTTTACGGCAATCCGTCAAGCCTCTATAAAATCGGAAACGAAGCACAATCCGCCGTCGAAAGTTCAAGAGCAAAAATCGCTGAACTCATCGGCGCAAAAAGTCCCAACGAAATCTACTTTACCTCGGGCGGAAGCGAATCGGACAACTGGGCGTTAAAAGGTGTTTGCCACGCTTTGAAAAGTCAGGGCAAAAACCATATTATTACAAGCAAATTTGAACATCACGCCATACTTCATACCTGCAAAGCACTTGAAAAAGAAGGCTTTGAAGTTACCTACCTTGATGTATATGAAAACGGAATTGTTCATCCGATTGATGTAGAAAATGCAATAAATGACACTACCGCAATAGTCAGCATTATGTATGCAAATAACGAAATCGGCACAATTCAGCCGATAAAAGAAATCGGTGAAATTTGCAGAAAGCACAAGGTTATTTTCCACACAGATGCCGTACAAGCTATGGGAAATGTTCCTATAAATGTTGAAGAACAAAATATAGATATGTTGTCTTTAACAGGACACAAATTCCACGGACCGAAAGGCTGCGGTGCTCTCTATATCAGAAGAGGTGTTCGTCCGCAAACGCTGATTGAAGGCGGAGCACAAGAGCGTTCAAAACGCGCAGGGACAGAAAATGTAGCGGGTATTGTCGGACTTGCGACAGCACTCGAACTTGCGATAAATTCTATGGAAGAACGCACACAAAGGCTCACAAAAATGAGAAACCGCCTTATTGACGGCTTGCTCAAAATCGAGCGTTCAAGACTAAACGGTGACAGAGATAAACGACTTGCAGGAAACCTCAATATGTGCTTTGAGGGCATCGAAGGCGAAAGCCTGCTTCTTATGCTCGACCTAAAAGGTATCAGCGCTTCGTCCGGCTCTGCGTGTACTTCGGGAAGTTTAGACCCGAGCCATGTGCTTTTGTCAATCGGACTCCCCCACGAAATTGCTCACGGAAGTATGAGATTGTCTTTCTCCGATGACAACACCGAAGAAGACATTGACTATATACTCAAAACCGTTCCCGAAATCGTTGACTATCTACGACAGATGTCACCGCTTTGGGAAAAAATCAAAAAGGAAGAAAGGAACTGAGATTATGGCATATTCAGAAAAGGTTATGGACCACTTTGCAAATCCGAGAAATGTGGGTGAAATAGAAAACGCCGACGGTATCGGCGAGGTCGGCAACTCCAAATGCGGAGATATTATGAAAATGTATATCAAAGTTGAAGATAATGTCATCGTTGACTGCAAGTTCAAGACTTTCGGTTGCGGTGCCGCTATCGCAACTTCAAGTATGGCGACCGAACTTATCAAAGGCAAAACCATTGACGAGGCACTCAAACTCACAAACAAAGCGGTTATGGAGGCTCTTGACGGACTCCCGCCCGTAAAGGTTCATTGTTCCGTACTTGCAGAACAGGCTATCAAAGCGGCTTTGTCCGACTACTACACAAGAAAGGGCATTGACCCCAAACCGATAGTCGGCGAAATCGGTGACTGCTGTCACGACGGCGACTGCGGTTGTCAGGAATAATCAGGATAATAAAAATGACCGAGGAGTTCTCACTCCTCGGTCATTTTATATAGAGGTTTACTTTTCTTTCAAAAGTTTGTTTAATTCTTCCATAAATGTATTGATATCTTTGAACTGACGATAGACGGAAGCAAAGCGAACATAGGCAACTTCGTCAACATTTTTAAGCTGTTCCATACAAAGTTCGCCGATATTTTTCGAAGTTACTTCACGGTCTAACGATGACTGCAAATGGCTTTCGATAGTGTCAACCATTTTTTCAATCTGTTCAATGGAAACAGGGCGTTTTTCACAAGCACGAAGAAGTCCGCCGGTAAGTTTGTTGCGGTCAAAAACTTCTCTTGATTTGTCTCTTTTGACTACGATAATCGGCACAGTTTCGATAACCTCGTGAGTTGTAAAACGCTTTGCACATTTTAAGCACTCTCTGCGACGACGAATACGCTCGCCCTCGTCGGCAGGTCGAGAATCAATAACCTTGCTTTCTTCATAACCGCAATACGGACACTTCATACAGAACACCCCACATTTTGATTTTATATTTCGATATTGAAATTATAACACAAGATATGGAAACTTCAAGTTATAATTTTGTAACATATAGTTACAGGTTATATATATTTTCGATATCTAATCAAATATTCGCGTAATAAATCAATTTGTGAATTATTCATAACTTTTGTGCATACTAATTAGCGAGGTGTTCAAAATGTTCAAAAAAATCAAGCCGTATATAATTTCTGTTGTAATCGCCCTTGCTGTCGGCGGACTTTCCGCCCTTGTCACAATGCAGAATATGAATATGTTTGACGATATAAATATGCCGCCGCTTTCTCCGCCTGCTATACTTTTTCCGATAGTATGGTGCATCCTTTATATTCTGATGGGTATATCAATGGCAAATGTCTATGTATACCGCAAGCGAAATTTAAAAGCAGAGAAAGACTCCTTAAAACTTTATTCACTCAATCTTATCTTCAATTTTGCGTGGAGTATATTCTTCTTTAATTTCAGAATTTTCTGGTTCTCGTTTATCTGGCTTGTTGCACTATGGATAATAATTTTGCTGATGATAATTAAATTTTGCAAGGTATCAAAATGGGCAGGGCTGCTGCAAATACCCTACCTTTTGTGGGTGACATTTGCAGGATATCTTAATCTTTCAATAGCGCTGATAAACTAAAAAAAAGAGGTTGGATTTCCAACCTCTTTTTGTTATTTCAGTATCTTTTGAATATTCGGGAATGGCTCTAATGCGCGGTACAAAATTCCGTGAATATGAGCAATCAAAACGCCGTAATTTACTATATCAACGCTCTGTTCTTTTGCAGAATCTATGCGGTATTTCATTTCCTTTTCGTTTAGCATACAGCCACCGCAATGAACAACGAGTGCATATTTTGATAAATCCTTTTCAAAACTTTGTCCCGATGAAAATTCAAATTTGAATTTCTTCTTTGTGTAACTTTCAATCCAGTTCGGAATTTTTACCGAGCCGATATCGTTGCACTGGCGATGGTGAGTACAGCCCTCGCTGATAAGAATAGTGTCGTCGTCTGACAACTTATCAAGTTTTGACGCACCCTTGACGAGCGTTTCGAGGTCGCCTTTGTAGCGTGCAAAAAGTATTGAAAACGATGTCAGCATTATATCATCGGGCACAATTTTTGATACCTCGCCGAACGCCTGGGAATCGGTGATAACGATTTTCGGCTTTTTTGATAATGATGACAAAGTATCTTTCAATGTCTGTGGTTTTGTACATACCGCGGTCATATTGTTGTCGAGCAATTCACGAAGCACCTGCTGTTGAGGTAGGATTATTCTGCCTTTTGGCGCAGACTCATCTATCGGAATGACAAGCACGGCAACATCGCCTTGTGTAAGCAAATCGGCAACAATTTTCTTGTCAATTTTTGCAGACGAAGCAAACTTTGCAAGCATTTCTTTGAGGGTGTTTATGTTTTCGTTTGTCTTTGCGCTGATATATACTGAATTTTCCGTTTGCTGTCTTTCGGTTATCAAATCGCATTTATTATACGCGATAATATACGGAATTTCTCGTTTTTTTACATCAACTAAAAACTCGTTGTCTTCTTTTGAAAGTCCCGCTGTTGCGTCAACAACCAAAACGGCAATATCCGTTTGTTTTAGTATCTCCTGTGTTTTCTCGACACGAAGAATTCCGAGTTCGCCCATATCGTCAAAGCCGGGTGTATCGATAATAACGACAGGTCCGAGGGGCAAAAGTTCCATCGCCTTTTTTACAGGGTCGGTAGTAGTACCCAAAACATCGGAAACAACCGAAAGTTTTTGTGATGTTACGGCGTTTACGACACTCGATTTTCCTGCATTTCTTTTGCCGAAAAAGGCAATATGAAGTCTTTCGGCACTAACGGTTTCGTTAAGGCTCATATATACCTCCGCAAACTAAAATCTGAAATCTCTTTTGTTTGAATTTTTGATATCCTCGATATTCTGTCTTGCAATTTCTCTTACCTTGTCTTTCGGTATGCGCAAAAGTTCACGCTCTACCATATCAAAGCCGACTGACTTTGTCTTTTCGCTTGCGTAGTCAACAAGGTATTCTGTCAAAGTCATCAAGGCGTTTGGATGGCAACAGTTTAGTATCTGTCCGTTTTTGCAAAGGCTCATAAAGCGGTCACCTGTTCTGCCCTCACGATAACAAGCGGTACAGAAAGACGGAATGTGGCCGTTTTCCATCAACCAGCAAACGACCTCGTCAAGCGTTCTCTGGCCGGAAACATCAAACTGCTCTGTGTCGTGCGGACGGACTTCTTCTGCGTAACCGCCGACAGATGTTCGCGAACCACCGCTGACCTGAGAAACACCGAGGCGCAAAAGTTTTGAACGAACCTGTTCGGACTCTCTTGTTGAAATGATAATTCCCGTGTAGGGAACTGCAAGGCGTATACAAGCGGTGATTTTTGCAAACATTTCATCGGAAATGGAATTGTCAAAGGCTTCGGGGTCGATATCGTCAGCCTTCTTTACTCTCGGTACGGAAATGGTATGCGGTCCGACACCGTGGACTGCTTCAAGATGTTCTGCGTGCATAATAAGTCCCGCAAATTCGTACTTATACAGTTCAAGTCCGAACAAAACTCCCAAGCCTACATCATCAATACCTCCGAGCATTGCTCTGTCCATAGCCTCGGTATGATAGTCATAATCGTGCTTCGGTCCCGTCGGATGAAGGTGAAGATAACTTTCCTTGTGATATGTTTCCTGGAAAAGGATGTATGTACCTATTCCGGCGTCTTTGAGTCTACCGTAATTCTTCACCGTAGTAGCGGCAATATTGACATTTACTCTGCGGATAGCACCGTTTTTGTGCTTAATTGAATAGATAGTGTCGATACATTCGAGAATGTATTCAAGCGGGTTATTCACAGGGTCTTCGCCTGCCTCGATAGCAAGGCGTTTGTGTCCCATATCCTGCAAAGCAATTACTTCTCGTTTTACTTCTTCCTGTGTCAGTTTCTTTCTTGTGATGTGCTTATTGCAATAGTGGTAAGGGCAGTAAAGACAGCCGTTTACACAGTAGTTTGAAAGATAAAGCGGAGCAAAAATTACTATACGGTTTCCGTAGAAAGCGAGTTTGATTTCCTCGGCAATTTCGTAAATTTTCTGCACCTTTTCGGGAATTTCGCAGGCGAGCAAAACGGATGCTTCTCTGTGAGTAAGTCCGTTACATTTACAGCCTGTCGCGGTTTTTATGGGACGAGCCTTTTCGAGTATCTCGTCAATAAGTTCAACATTGTTTTTGTTTTTTTCTGCATATTCGAGAGTTTCTCTGATTTCTGCGTCATTGATAAACTCATCGGCGTGCATTGATTTCGGATTATAAAGTGCCATAGTTTTTCCTTTCTTGCGGGGCAGTATACTTTCCCGTCAGATAAATTATATAGTTTTAGCATCGCCACGGTCTGTGACGATTTCATATCCTATTGAATACATTTTTTCTTTGAGTTGCCAGATGTTCTCTGCCGTTTCGGTATATGAAGCGTTTTTGTTGTCATATATCGAGTATTTCCACCTTTCGTTGTTCGGTGTAAGGTTGGGCATAATAACATTTGCTCCCGATAGGATACCTTGCTCCAAACCGTTTTGCGATACGCTCGACAGCGCGGTGGTTGCAGGCAAAAGCACATTCGGTTTTATCAGCCTTATCAGCGACAAAAGGTAGCAGGTAAACTCCGGTTTTCCTGCTGAAAAATTCGAAAAAGGTGTATCGCGTCCGGGAACAAAAGGACCTATTCCGCACATTTCAGGCCGGAAATTTTCGATAAATTTCAAGTCGCTTGCGATAGTTTTCGGCGTTTGATACGGCGAGCCTACCATAAATCCGCAGCCTGTTTGGTAGCCTATTTCTTTGAGGCTGTACAGACAGGTCATACGATTTTCGAAAGTCTGCTCTTTCGGGTGCAGTTTTTTGTAGTGCATATAGTCCGCCGTTTCGTGCCTTAACAGATACCTGTCCGCACCGCTTTCAAAAAGCCTTTTGTAACTCAAAAAGTCTTTTTCACCGAGAGACAAAGTTACGGCACAATCGGGAAAACGCCTTTTAATTTCTGACACAATATCACACATAATGTCATCGGTATAGTAGTCATCTTCGCCCGACTGAAGTACAAAGGTACGAAAGCCGAGGTTATAGCCGTTTTGACAACAGGAAAGTATTGTGTCTTTTGAAAGCCTGTATCTTTGAACACTCCTGTTTTCACGCCTGATACCGCAATAAAGACAGTTGCTCTTACAAAAATTGCTTATTTCAATAAGCCCTCTGACAAAAATCTTATTTGAATAAATCTCTTTTCTTATTCCGACAGCACATTCTTTTGCTCGTTGTACTGTTTTGTCGTCATAATCGGAAACGAGTTTTTCGTATTCTTCAAGTTCAAGAGAACGGGTGTTGCACAGTTTCTCCAAAAGGTCAAAATTATGCATCGGCGTCCACCGTCTGGAAAGTGGTTTTTACGCTTACTCCGTTTAATTTTCCTATCTTGCCCGACAAAGAAGCGATAATATCCTGCGGTGCATCAATAGCAACACTGATTATGCGGATGTTGCGCTGCTTATAGGGTATACCCATCCTGCCGATAATAAAGTCGGAGCATTCGTGCAAAAGTTCATTAACCTTTGCAATTGAGGTTTTTTCTTCGACAATAATGCTTATTACTGCTACTCTTGTATTCATAAATATCCCTCCAAAAAACAACCGTACCCCGATAAAAAGGGTACGGCAAAAGTTTCGTTTTGACATATCCTTTCAGTCAGCAATGCTTTGTGTCAGGGTAATATTGTACCTAAATTATACGAATTTTCGTCAAAAAAGTCAAGTGGATAAACTTGCACAATAAAGCAGTTTTTTGTTGCAATATATATGTATTATATTATTCC
>JAGHTC010000085.1 GCA_018065465.1 Candidatus Ruminococcus equi | reverse complement strand
ATCCTATATGTCAATAAATTTAATGGTTTTTATCCCACATTATTTCCTTTGCATAGGATAATATATACTTAATAGAAATTATGGAGGTTAGGTTATGGAATTACAGGATTTTTCACGACGCTTATCCGATTTACGGGAAGGCATGAACATTTCTGCAAGAGATATGAGCCTTTCGATAGGACAAAATCCGGGATATATTAACAATATAGAAACCGGAAAAGCCACCCCATCCTTGTCAGGCTTTTTGTATATCTGCGATTTTTTGAAAATCACACCGAGCGAGTTTTTTGACTTCAATAACACTAACCCTAATAAACTGAACAATTTATTATCTGTTGCAAAATCTCTATCGAACGATGAACTCGACCACTTAACCGCTATTGCAAAAGATATTTCAAAACGCTATACAAAATAGAAAACTCCTCTATATAAAGAGGAGTTTTTTCTTGCAAGTTTTTAAAAATAACTATATAATATATACAGAACTTTTTGGAGGTTAATATGATTTTATCAATTATATCTGCTGTCTTCTGCTTTGGCGGAGCGGTATTTTTATTCACAAAAAAGAACAGGACAAATTTGCTTTCCCGCCCGTTTGCGATATTTCTTATATTTGAGGGAGCATCTTTGCTCTTTGCCTATTTGATGAAAGAGTTAAACCCGACTTCCGTTTTACCGCAGTATGTAAACGCAATCGGGCTTATTGTACTTGTACTCTATCTTGTATTCGTTTTGCTGTTTTTGGGCAAAAACTCTAAACGCAAATCGAAAGATACCGACACCGAGGAGTAACTATGCAGCCGCTTGTATTTCCTATACTATGCTTTATATTAGCCCTGTACCTTGCTTTTGAAGCGGTAAGAGGCGACACCTTCCTCTTTGTGCCTGCTGTGTTTTTCGTTTTTATGGCGCTGTGGTACGCTGCAAAAGATGTTTTTCACACCGACCTTTCGTCACCGATTGCCACATGGATATTCAGAGCGGTGGGTATAGTCACCCTCGTGCTATGTATATTCAGGTTTTTCACATACAAAAAGAAAGATGACACCGAGAAAGACGACACAAAAGATGATACTAAATAGGAATACTCTGTAAATTATCGGGGATAATGAATTTATCGCAGTTTTTCTTGAAAAAGAAACTGCATTTACCACAACATCTTGTGTTGATTTAGTGATTTTTGAAAAAAGTCAAGATTTTTCCCGATAAATTTAATAAAATGCTTGCATTTTCTGCTTAATAATGGTATCATTATTCGTGCATATAAGATATATTGACGAAATATCGTCACTATTTCCTAAGGAGGTGGGACAATGCCGAATATTAAATCAGCTAAAAAGCGTGTTAAAGTTATCGCAACTAAAACAGCACAGAATAAAGCACTTAAATCTGCTTTGAAAACTTACATCAAAAAGGCGTACATCGCTGTAGATACTAACGCTGACGATAAGGCTCAGGCAGTTAGTCTTGCAATTAAGAAAATTGACCAGGCTGCCGCAAAAGGTCTTATGCACAAGAATACTGCAGCCAGAAGCAAGTCTTCTCTTGCAAAAAGACTCAACGCATCAGCATAACAGCAATAATTTAAAGCAGAGTGTGGAAAATCCTCACCTGCTTTTTTTATTTTGGTAAAATTTAATAGAAAATTTACTTTTCTATCTGTTGACATTTTTTCCTTTTGTGTTATTATTTTATTGTAAAGGTTAGTTAGGAGGAATTTATTATGTGTAAAAAATGTGGTTGGATTATCGCTTTAGTTGCTTTTGTTGCAACAATCGCAGCAGGAGTTGCCGCTTTCTTTGTAATCAAAGAAAAACAAAAGAGAGACGACGAAGAATTAGAGGAATACCTCGACTGCTCAATTCAATAATCTATAATTTATGCAAAAATTTACCCACCGACTTTTGTTGGTGGGCTTTTTGTTTTGTATTTATTCATTATTATATTCCACAAGTTTGCCGATAACGACAAAGCGGGCGTTCTCGTATTCATAAGAACAGGTGGAAAGAGTAATTATCTTTTCTGCATCGTCAACACTTGAATCTGTCTTAAAAAAAGACTGTGATACTGCATTTTCAAGATATTTTGTTAAGTCTTCTCTCTTACTTATAATATCATAAGCGTCGGAGTCGGAGGCTGTTACCTGCCCCGAGAGCAATTCTACTTTGTAAGTTTTGTCTGGTGTTAAGAGCAACATAGTCGGGTGGGCATCATAGTAGTCCTGTGCTTTGTATTTCGGCAAATCACCGAACATAGAGCCGTTTTTCATATTATGGCCGTAAATGATTGTATTAAGCCCTGCAAAGTCCTTTTCACAGCGATAGTCAACAAACAGCGTACCGGCAAAATTATATTCACCGTTAATCATATTGTGAAGATAATATTCGTTATTATCCGTCTGAACAACGGGATAATTTATCTGCGTGTCTTTGCAGTAGAGCCAACCGATAACATCGGGATTGATTTTCTTTAGTTCGTCAAAATCAACCGTAATCGGCAGGTCGGTATCATCTGTTGAAATTTCATTTGTAAAAGTTACTACCGTGCTTGCGACCTCGTTATAGGTGTCTGTTCCCTTTTTATAGTCAAGATAAATCGTAATCAACTTGTAGGCTGAAAAGGCAATTAAAACAGACGCAATAACGGCAATAATGATTCGAATTGCTTTTCTCATACAAACTCCGTAATTTACGAAAATCGGCTCATCTGACCGTTTGGTTGGATGAGCCGTATTCTGTATTATTCGTTATCTTTTTTCTTCTTTCTTGTAGCAACAAGAATTACAACAAGAACTACACCCAAAGCGGCAATGCCGACATAAAGTAAGATGTTGGTATAGTCGCCTGTTTTGGGTTGGTCGGGTGAAGCAGGCTTTGTGGGAGCCTCTGTGGGCTCTTCAACTTCTTCAACCTTGAATTCCCACTTAAGTTCGCCGACAGCGCCCTGATACTCATTTGAGAGGTCTGTGGGTACTTCTACGGTAACGGTGAGGTCAGCCTGACCGCCCGGCTCCAATGTTCCGAGTGATACCCAATCAGATAACTGAGCAGGTTCAGAAGCGGGAGCATTGAAAAGTTCAGACTTGCCGTTTTCTACAACTGTAAGTTTCAACTGTGAAACAAAGTCCTGTGTCTCTTCTGTTGCGCCAAGTGAACGGATGTAGATATTTGCCTTATACTTTGCAGTATTCTTAACTGTGATATCCTGAGATTCTTTGTCACCGGGCATCATACCTTTGAAATTTTCAAAAAGGTCTGTCGGAGAATAGTCCGAACCGGGAGCAAATATAAATTTCTGTGCATCTCCGTCAAATGTAACCGAAGAAGCAGCAGCGGATACCGCAAATGCAACTACGAGTACCAAAGCGAGGAAGAAAGCAGAAAGTTTAATAGTAAATTTCTTCATATCCATCCTCCTTAACTGACAATAAGTGTTCCGTCAGATGCAATAGAAAGTTTCCAAGCATTGTTTACTGCATCAACACTTGTCTGCAAAGATTCTGCAAGAATTTCTACAGAAAGGTGATAGCCCTCGGGAACTTTATCTGCTACGGGAGCACATTCTTTAATCAAAATATCGGTTGATTTATCTGCGGCAACCGGCTTTTTGAAATACCAGTAACCATCGGTTGAACTCTTTGCCCAACTTGTACCTTCGGCAAAAGTAACAGTGTAGTCAGTGCCTGCAACACAGTCTTTAGCAAGAACCTGACCTTTGTCATTCTGCCAGTTTACAACAATTGCTGCACGGATATAGGCATCTGTATTTCCGATATTCTTAACGGTAACATCCTTCTTTACCTCTTCGTTAAAGTCTTCGTTGATTTCGACCTTAACATTTACGGGAGTAAAGATGTTTTCCATCGGTGAAGAAATATCAATGAGATACGCTATAATTCCGCCGACAGCAACAAGACAGAGGCAGATGGCAATGATAATGACCGCTAAGCGTTTTTTCTTCTTATCTAATTTCACTTTTCTGCCCCTCCCATCAGTTAGCTAATACTTTTATAAACTCATTGAGTTTTGTTACAACATCCGAAATCCAGGTTGTTATTGTCTTTTCACCGCTGAAATCAAAGACATTCTTACTTGCGTCTGAAATGACATTCTTGGTAACTGTCTTACCGTCGGTGTCATACCTCCAGGTCCAGCCTGTTTGCTCGGTGATTGTATATTCACCGAGAGGTACATCTGTTACTGTGGTAACATCGTCACCGTGGAGAGTTACGAACATATCAACTGTTTCTTCGGTAAATGTTGCCTTACCTACGATATGGTAGATAAATGTATCATCATCGTTTACTTCGTCACGACGAATCTTTAATGTTGTGTTTGTCGGAACAAAGAGAGCATAGTAGGTAGCAGACTCATAAACTCCGTCTTTCTTCTGAGGAGTAAGTTTGTTTGTATCCTCGTCAACCCAAGAGGAGTCAACAGCTTTTGTACAATCAGCATCTGTATACCAACCTGCAAATCTGTATCCTGTGCCGACAGTCGGCTTAGAACCTTCTACTTTTTCGGTTACGGCAGTGATGTTTTCGCCTGCCATATCAAGTGTACCGCCGTCAAATGTCATATCGGTAGGTTCATAAACTTTCATCTCGGATGAAGTCTCGGATACGGGACCTACACGACGATAGTTAATTGAAACTTGCTGGTCTTTGTAATAGAAGATAGCGATATTTTCATCTTCATTCAAAGTGATTGTAATATCCTTTGATACATCGCCGACAACATCAAGACCTTGGATAGTGGGAGCAGTTTCTGTTACAACAGATTCAAATTTTGCTGTGTCTGTCTTCTCTGTCTGAACAGGCTCTTTTGTATCGTAGTTTAAGTACTTGACGGTATAATCGTAACTGTTTCTGTCATAGTAGAACTCAAAGTTCATACCCTTTGTTGTAAGAGTACCGTCGGGCGGGATGACAGATTTACTTTCGTTGTAACTAAATCCCGGAATATCCTCACGCTCGTCAAGAACTTTTTGTTTTACATCCTTACCGACTTCTTCAACATACTCCATACTTCTCAACTCGCCGTATTCACCGGACAGAGTTTCATAGTAATAAGCAATTCTGTAAATAGCATGTTGTGTATCGGGTGTGTAGTAGAATGTGAGTACATTCGGTCCTTCTATGGAAACCGTAAGGCTCTTTTGATACATATCGGGACAATATCCGTCAACCGGAACGAAGATTTCGTTAACCTTCGAACTTGTGTTGTTCAAAACAGTCTTTGACTGTGCAAGTTCGGTTTCGGTGCCGACTTCAACATATCTTACAACATACGGAACATAGTCACGATACATATATACAAAGGTAAATACATTCTTTGTTTCGTCTACATTCAATACGATAACGTGGGAACCGACATGCGGGAACAAGTGTTCATCAACAAGATGTTTGTACTCGGGGTACCAATCGATTTCACCTTTTGCGAAGAATACCTTTGACCTTCCTGCCAAAGCCGTACCCTTTGTCGATTCTGCGATTTCGGTGCCGTCTTCAAGTTCGTAACGAACTTCATAATTAACCATTTTGTCGGAGTTCCACTCTGCAAAGATTTTCATATCATGAGAAATCTTCATTTCGGGAGTATATCCGCGTTTTTCGCCTAAATCGTCATAGTAGAACCAACCGGCAAGGTCAAGACCGTCGTACTGATAATCAAGCGGAAGTTTTCCGACAAGGTCATCACCGTGGTTTACGGTAAATTCGGGGTTGTAGGTATGATGTCCGCCGTGCTTGTCATCGTATTCTGTCGGGAACAACTCGGTCAAATCACCTGTTAAGTAAACCTGAATATTATGAGTTGCGGGTAAGTAATTTGCAAACAAGCCGACATTACCTGCGGGCATTGTTTCGCTTTCAAAGTCAAACTCTGAACCGGGGAAGCACTGCTGGGTTGTGTACCATGTGTCAAATACGAAAGCACCGGGCTCCAAGGTTGTCGGATATTTCGGTGTGTAGTCGTAGTTTTTAAGAGGAGCACCGTATTTTACGGTTTCAACCTTTTCGGCTTCTTTCTGGTTATAGTTTACATAACTCAATTTATATGAGAGTCTGTCGTAGAAGAACCATACTTCACGGCTGTTTTCGGTTGTATGGATATGAGACAGACCTGTGATTGTCTTCGGTTGCCAACCGGAGTCATTTGCAACTGTCTGTTCGTAGTCAGGCAGAGCATCATAGTACTTGTTGTTATACTTCTTTCTCAAAGAACCGGATTCGGGAGAAATCTGGTCAAAACTTTCTGCCATATAGTGGAGTTTATCGTTCGAAGTGGTAGAAGTCGTTGTCATCGTTGCCGTGATGGTTCTGGAACTATCGAGTTTACACCAGTCATAAGTCATAGTAACGACCTTTGACTTTTGCGATTGACTGCTGCGTGTCATGTGAGCATATCTGACATCATAATAGTCAAGATTGCTGAATCCTTCTTTTTCACGGGTAGGCCATAAACTACCTATACTTTGCTCATATTTTGCAGTAATAGAGTATAATTGAGTACCTTTGCTGTTTACAAAGTTTATTGTATATTTATTACGGGTATAGTAAACATTTACGATAGTAGAGCCGTCAGCCTTAACTGTAACATTTTTATCTGTCTTTGCTGAATTATAGGTAAACAACTCTTTTTCATTGACAGTACCGGTAGTCTGTGAACCACCTCCGGTATAATAAGAAACGGTAGCACTGCTCAAACTTGCGGGAATGTCATCATAACCGTCAACAAGGTCACCGGAAATAATATCTGCGCCTTTTGATTTTCCGTGTTCAGCCTGCTGGTGGGTATATACAGTCTGGGCACCCCAGAAGCTGTAGTTATCGTTGTTGGCGTTTTCTCTCCAATATACGATTGTATAGCCTGTCTTTGTAGCAGTCCAAAAAGCGGTATAGTTTACATTCTTTGCAGGAACGGTTTTCGGAGTATCAACCTTTGTTGATGTTTCATCAAGCCAGTATGCAAAGAGGTAACCTGCACGGGTAGGCTCGTTTACATTTATCTGTGTTCCGTATCTTGCGTAGATAGATTCTGTTCCGTAACCGCCTTCACCGAGTTCAAAGTACATCAGGTAGTAGTTACGGTCATATTTAAGTGTAAGTTCGGTAGAACCGTCGGCTGCGATAATCATAGGCTCGTTTACAGCAGGTGTAAAACCGACTGTCTTATCAGCAAATGCAGCGATAATATCTGCATTCGGAGTTTCTGAGTTAGTTTTACCTGTACCTGTGTAAAGCATAGATACATCTTCGGTATAGAGGTTGTTAGTGGTGTTTTGGAAGAGGAAGTGAACCTTATACTTAACATTATCGGGTTTGTATGTTACTGTGATAGTTTCCGAACTTGTAACGCTGTCGTAGTCTAATGTAATTGAATTTGTCTGTACATCGTCAACAAACGGGATATAACCTACGATATTCGGGCAAGTTACAGTAGTTTTCAGCGATTGACCTGCTGCTACTGTTGCAACGAAGGGCTGGAATGCGATTGACTCATCTTCGTAGAGATATTGAATAATAATCTGATAGTAGGTGTAGTCAGCGCCAACTTCTGCGATTTCCTTTTTATCTTCGGTAGCAGGCTGTGTGGCTTTCTCGACATTCTCTGTTGCGATAACAGTTTCTTCCTCAGTTGCTGCCTGTGTTTCACCATAATATTTATTGTAAACTTCTTCGAATTTAGAGTAATCAAAATCTTTTGAAGCAACTACTCCGGGTTCACTTTTTGATGAGATTTCGCCGTGTTCATCGTTACCGAAAACAAGATTTACGCCCTGTGACTTTTCTTTTTGGGCGGGTTTTACTTCGGTTTCCTGTTTTGTAACTTTTACTGCGATTTGTTCACTGTATGTTGCTACTTCGCCATCGGAGGAAATGAGGGCGCAACGAACATAAGCGGTATCATTAACATCAAGAACATTTGCTACCATAGGATAGGAAATCTCTATCTCGGCATTCTTTTCGCCGTAGATATCCGTCCATAAATCCTTATATTTGTTAGCAAGAATCTGCCATTGATATGTACCGTTTGACAAAGATGAAGCAGTGAGTGTTACTTTCTCGTTCTGCGGTAGTTTTACTGTATCGACAGCCTTGCCGTCTGACAAAACGGTGACACCGGAAGTATCCTCTGAGAATGCAGATACCGTCGTCAAAACAGTAAATGCAGACATCAGCATTACTACGCAGAGAATCATCGAAAGTATCTTCGTCTTTCTTTCGTATTTCATAGTACATTCCTCCTAGAATCTAAACCTTTGATATAGTCCAATAATAGTTTCGTATATAAGCAGGGTATAAGGGGGGATTTCAAAAGTATCATCCCGAAATACTCCCTTATACCCTGCTCCAAAATAAATTGAAGCAGTGGTATAAGTTAAATTTAAGTATTTGCTAAAATAGTAAGTTTAATCTTTCGATTATTAGTCAGCAGTTGTTGTGGGCTGTGCAGGCTGAACTTTATTCCAAGCGTCTTTAGCATCTGTCATGCCTTCTGCCTGGATAGCATAAGCTGTGAAAGTAAGTGTGGGATATGTTGCTTCTGTGAGAGCCTCGATCATTTCTTTTGTAACTGTGTCTTTGATCTTAACTTCACCGTTTGCACATGTCTGGCCGCCCTTGAGAAGCGGATAAGTTGTTTCAGATTCTGTTTTAGCGAGCTTCTTGTAGTAAACATCTTCTTCTACACCGTCAAGCTTTGTCCAACCGTCTTTGATTTCATATGCTACGAAATCGTCGAGGTTGTCAGACTTGTTAACTTTGAAGAAGAGGTACATCGGAGCGCTGCCTTCTGCAACTGTGATTGTCGGGTCTTTTGCGTATGTCTTGTCAGGAACGATCGGGAACTCTTTGTCAGCGGGTGCGCTGGGCTCGTCGAGTTCGATATCGATGTCATCACCAACAACGAATACGTTTTCTACGGGATCCGATACAGCAGAAATCCATGCGAGTGAACCGCCTACTACACAGCAGGCAACGAGAGCTATTGCTACGAGAGCAATAATTTTCTTTTTCATTTTTTTCATGTTTGTTTCTCCTTTATTGTAGATTATTTAAAAAATGAAATTACTTAATATATGTAATGCAAGATTACTCTGACAATGCAGCCCAAGCGTCTTCGGCTGACATCAGGTTATCTTTCTGGATAGCATAAGCAAAAACGGACAGATTTGCATCTGACAAAGGCTCCAAGTCTTCTGATGTTGCACTGTTCGCAATTTTGAATTGTGAAAATGTTTCAAGTTCTCTGTCGGCCTGACCCTTTGCGTACTCTTGATAATACACGCCGTCTTTACCTGAAAGTGCTTTCCAGTTATTACCTAAAATTTGTGAATCGATGTTGTTTACGGAATCTTCAACAGAAGCGATACCGTTAGAAACTTCGATGAATACCCAAGAGTCTTCGCTGTCTGCATCGACATGAACAATCGGGTCTTTTGTATAAACATGGCTCGGAGAGAGTTTATACTCGTTTGTCTTGACACGCTCTGCGGGTACGACGGGAACACCGCCGTCATCAACTTTTGCTTCATCAAGTGTTATTGCGATTTTACCGACAGTAAAGGTGTTGGTAACGGTATCTTGTGCCGAGAAATAAGCAAGTGTACCTACAACTCCGACTGCAACAAGCAAAAGAGCACAAATAGCAATGATAAGCATCTTTTTGTTCTTTGTCTTCATTTTATAGCCTCCAAAAAATTATTTATCATGAACTGCTTGGCAGTGTCAGACATAAATATATTCATAACAACTTTGCCTTGCAATGAACATCAAAATTTATATATATAATGTATATATACTATGTGGCGATAGTAAAAATCACTCGGTTTTAGTTGTCTTTGCGGTTTTCTCGGGTAATTTTTTATTTTTGCCTTTTTTGTCTTCTTCGTCTTCGTCTTCTTCATCAAGAACATCCGGGATAAAAAGAAGAATAAGAAAAACTACCGTAAAGGCTATCACACCGATTCTTCCCCTTGTGCTGGAAACCCAGCCGGCAAAGTAGCCGAGATACGGGATAGTGAATATCGGCTTACCGATAAGTTTTGTAAAAGATACCGGTGCATCGGACGCGTCGTTTGCGTCACCTTTGGTGAGAAACTGCTGTTTCTCATTATTTATCTCAACAACTCTGTGAGTTGCGGGAACGCCTTTATGTACTTTAAATGTAATAGGGTCTCCGACTTTGATATCCTGCGGTTTCTGCGGGATTACATAAATTATTGAGCCGACATGGTATGTAGGCTCCATAGAGCCGGATAATACGGTGTAAGGTGTTACACCGACAGCACGACACCCGAAAAGCAACACAGCCATCAATGCAATAAGTACTATCACAATCGTGGTAAACACCTTTACTATTGAACTTATTACTTTGACTGCCATTAATCTACCTCTCGTTAGTGTTTTGTATACCACTATATATAGTATTCGGTTAGTATACAATACTATTATAAGCCTGTTCATAATTTTTCGCAACGCTTTTAGCCTACAAAGATTAACAAACTTGTAACTGATATTTTATATACTTTCTACAATGGATTTTACTCTTTATTCCATATTAGATATAAAACGGTATTTTGTTAAAGTTTTAACAAATTTTTTCGATGAAACCTGACTTTTTTCTTATTTAGCAAATAGGGAATTTTTGTAAAAATTTTATTCATCGGCAACCGGCAAATTCCGACAAAAACACACTGATATACAAGGGAAAAAGCGTGCCGAAAATACAATCGTTAAACGCTTGTAACCGGAACACGCTTTCTTCTCTCTGTAAAAGGGTATAAAAATGAGTTATTTTATCTGTAACAGAAAGTCCCCAATCCAATAATAGGACTTCATTATAACAGACAAAGTTGCACAAAAGTTGCACACAAATACAACTTTTTAAAATTTACAAAAATTTACTGCTCTTTTTTATCGCCTTTATCGCCCAAATCCAAAAGATAGCCCAAAATAAAGCCTAAAAAACCTACGAAAGCAACACTCATCGCAAACCACGCGTACTCGTTTTCGGGAAGAAAAGCATATACCCCTAAGACTACTCCCAGCACAAGACCGATAAAAAGGCCGATAATTCTACCCAATATTGACTTTTTCTTGTTCATATATATCCCTCTTTTTTAACATCCAAAGTATATATACGAACGAAAATCAAAAATCGCTAATGTTTTTTGAAAAAATTTTTTTAAATTTTTTGTATTGATAATAACAAGCCTTTTGGACTGTTTTGCGACGGCACAAGCCCACTTTGGGTTCAAGTCCTTTTTATCTATAGCAAAAGAAACAACCGACCAAAAGGTCGGCTGTTTCTTTTGGCAGGGGCAGAAGGACACAAATTTCAAAATGAAATTTGTAAAACTCGACGACCCAAATCCTTTGGATTTCGGTACCCGTCTTCGTTTCTTGTACCTGCAAAATAGTCCACAGGACTGTTTTGCGACGGCACAAGCCCATTTTGGGTTCAAGTCCTTTTTATCTATAGCAAAAGAAACAACCGACCAAAAGGTCGGCTGTTTCTTTTGGCAGGGGCAGAAGGACTTGAACCCTCGGCACGCGGTTTTGGAGCGCCCGATATTGTTAGCTAAACACCCTTAATCATCATTTTTTGTTACTAACTACCAATAAAACACAAGTGTAGTTTGTAGAACATTACCAAACAAATTCAATTCTTGTTATAATTAAAAAATACTTTGATAGAAGATTTGATAGAAAAATCGACTGATGTTCAACATAGCAAGG
>JAGHTC010000021.1 GCA_018065465.1 Candidatus Ruminococcus equi | reverse complement strand
ATAATTACCTATATATTGTTATTGTTACAAAATTGTAGTATTTTAGAATGGTCTTTTCACGATTTTGACCTTGTTTCCATTGATACCTTGCACAAAAATTGAAAGTTGTGCAAAGGCATCCGGTACATCATCGTGCTTGTTTTTGCCTGCCATTGTATATGTAGTCAACATCTGCAACATCGACCTGTATTCTTTATTTTTTTCACCGTCAAGAATACTATCGTCTTTGAAATAACAATGTTGCTTGATAAACGGACTTTCGACTTGAATTTTTGTTTCTTTGTTAGCCTGTGTCCATTTGCTTGTAATTTTTGACTTACATTCTCGTTTTTTCACTCGTTCTTGTACTACCTGTGCCAATTTGCCACCTGCAACATTACTTTCAAACTGCACGATATGTGGATTATGCTCTACAATCTTATTTACAAGCGAATTTTCAACTATATCGGGTGCGTAGTTTTCACAAACGCAATCTTCAATAAAAAAGTCATCACCGAACTGATAAGCAATCGGCATTACGCAATAGTCTGCACCTGTGGTCTTTGTATCGCATACACCGAGTATTGCATCGGGTTCACCACTCGGCAATTCAAGGTATCGTTTTAACTCATCTATCGGATAAAGCAATCCCTCTCGTTCAATAGGATTGTTTTGATATAATGCTTCCCAAGTTGCTTTGTCTAATGCTTCTCTTTGGTCTTTGAAGAATTTTGTCGAAAAGCCTACATCATACGGATAATCAAAATTACTCTCGTCATTTTCATCTAATGCTGAAAAAGTAAGAAACTTTGCTCTTTCGTCTTTTTCATACCTTTCGTGCAGTATTCCTATGACATCGTGAACACTCCACCTTGTCGCAATATGCAGTTCTTTGCAATTACCGATTTTTCTTTGTCGCAGGTCGGTAGTGTACTGTTGTACTATCTTGTCAAGTCTATCCCTGCTTAACGCTGTTTCAAGGTCTGGGATAAGGTCATCACAATATAGCAAGTTTGAGGCTCTGACTTTACCTGCGTTTCCACTTCCAATAGAAGAAAATTCTAATGTTTGAAATCTTTTGCCTGCCCCTAAATCAATTCGCATATCTTTTGCGTTTGTTTCTCTGTATGTAATCTGCGGAAAAATCTTTCGCCAATTATATTCACCATTCGGGTCAAGCATACGATTTAACTCATCATATACACCACGCAAAAAACTGTTTGAATGGCTACCGCCTAATATCGACAATTCGGGATGCTTTAATGCCTGCCAACAAAGATAGAACTCGGCAAGTGTTGTTTTGCCTACACCAGGCGGACAAGAAATACAAAGTAAATCAAGTTCGTCATCTTCAAGCCGTTGCAATTCCTGTACTATCGGCAATAACTGTTTTCTTCTCGGCTCATAAAATCTCTTTTGGGGGTCACGCCTAAACTCTGCATATCGAATAGCACAATCAAAGTCATACGGTGCATCAAACAGAAGTGTTCTTTCGTACAGTTCAAGCATTTTGTGACTTCCGTATTTCCGCACTTCTTCTGCACACCATTTACGCACTTTCTTGTTAAAATCGTGTGCAAACTTGAAGTTTTCGGGTGCAAATATCTTTATATCGTTTTCGCCCTCTGGTCTGCTGATGACTTCCATATCGTTCTTTTCTATGTTTCGCAACAATTCAAAGAAATCGGGCAATACTTCCATTTCGCCACTCAAAAGTAACTGATGCAATTTAACTGCTAATCGCATATCATCTGATTGTTTCTTGTACTTTTCCCTTTGTGATTTCGTTAATGTCTTTGCCATAAATCCCCCAACAAAACAAAAAGGACTACTCAAATAGGCATACTTCGCCTATTCAAATAGTCCATACTTCGACTTTATTTCTGTTCGCTACTCAACCACACTTCGTTGAGCCATTGTATTTAATTCACTTTTAATTATACCGCCTTTTATGATTTTGTCAAACTTAAAAGGTCTTTTTTGTTTTTTCGGGATTTTTTCAAATTTGCCATTCGTGAAGTGTTTTTTTTCCGCACCTAAATCTTGCCTGTGCAGTTCGCTTTCGTTTGCTTCTATTCAAGGAATATTGTAACTTGCTTTCGTTTCTTCCTATTCAAGATGAAACTTCCTTTCCCTTTTTCTTTTCTTCCTCTTGCTCTTGCTTTTACTTTGTTTCTCTTTTCTTTCTTTTTCTTTTTTTATATGTGTAAAATAATTCACAACCTTTGTTTTTTGGTTGGAAATTTGGCTTACTCCGAGTTCAAATAAATGGTCTATTTCCCCACACCCTATTTTTCCGAACAATTCACAAATCGAAAACAAATTACACAAAATACTTATTTTATGTACTTGCTTTTAGCAATTATATACAAGTAAATTATAATTCTTTTGTTCACTTTGACATATTTGTTGTTATTATGCTCAATTTCAATCTTTTTTACTGTTTTTTCACGGATTTTCAGCATCCCAAAAAAAGAAAAAAATCACACATATAAATATAAGTAATATAT
>JAGHTC010000082.1 GCA_018065465.1 Candidatus Ruminococcus equi | reverse complement strand
ATATTATTCTATTCCCTTCTGTATTGAAAAATATACCATAATTATATACTCTACCATTAATTATTAACTCGCTCAACGAATAAGGATATTTTATACCTTCTTTTTGCAATGATATTCTTTTTGTGTTTCCTGATGCAAATTTCACTTCTATTTCAGGTTCTTCATATTCCGGCTTACCAAAAAAATAATAATCATCAAAACTTTGTACAGACAATATGTCAAAATCTTCGATTTCGTCAAAAGAATCATCTTTCATGATTTCTACATTTACATTGGTAGAATATCCTAAATAATTTATCAGGATGTAGTTATCATTTCCGCCTGTCGTCCAATCACTACAATCACAAGTAATACAAGGTGTATGTTCAACTTCTGTATCATAAAAATGAAGATATTTTTTGTAACTATCTATCGTTATATATTCAAAAGTATTATCTTTATATATTACTTTTAAACGAATATTATTTTTTGATAATAGTTCGTCTAAATCATAACTGAATTTTCCATCATAGTAAGAAAATTTGCCTGATTCATATTCTGTAATAACCAGAGAATTCAGTACAACAATATTTTTAACTGGACTTTCTTGCATTTTTGCTGAAAAAGTCGTTTTTTTGCCATTATATGTAACTTCAATAATGTTTTCTTTGTTGCAGCCCCATTCTTCATACTCGTAAACGACCTCATCTGTAACAGAGAATCTAATCTCATGTCCTAAATAGTAAAAACTATTTGAATCAGAATATTTCCATATTTTATCGCTACCATCTCGATAATGAATTTTTAGTTCTATACCTTTTCCTGCTTTTTGGACATCATATAGATAATCCATAAACTCATAACTATGACAGTGTTCGCAGTTTTCATAATAAACATAATCATTTTTGATTACCTCAATATATTCTATCGGATTATCAATAATGTTTATATCCATATTAAATCTTTTATTATTGATGTAACAGCCACCAATTTCAACCGGTACTGAGAAATTACCGACACCTTCAACTGAACTAAAATCTACAGATATATAAAGATACCACCCTACATACTCTACATACTCTGTATATGTTCCGCTAAAAATAATGTCGTTGTTTTTATACAATATAATAGCAGGCTCAAAATCTTTAAAATCATAACCATTATCGTTTTGTTTAACAGATTTTGTCGCTGTCATCGAAAAAGAATTGAACCCTAATGACTTAACTAAAACGCTACCTTGTAAAATTCCTTTTTTATTATCTGAAAGACTAATATAATATGTTTCTCCGTATTCCAAATATTCAGCAAAAGTTTCATTCATACTGGTAGAAGCATTGAATTTTCCGCCTTGTCCGTTTTTATCAGTTATTTCATATTCCCCTATATTCTTACCTTCAAGGACAAACGAATAATAACCTGTTTCAGACGGAGTAAACGAAAAATAGAGATAGTCAGAATCTTCATTCAGTTTGAGATTATAACTATTGTTTTCCTGCATTTCTGTCGGTTTACGCCATACAGCATACAGGGTGGCGTCTTGCTCTTGTGAATAAATTCCTCCTGATTTGTAATCGGGAGTTGTTGCGTTTTGGTTTTCAGACCAACCCAAAAAAACATAGAAACTTCTTGTCGGCGTTTCATCGGTTATGTTAATGTTTTCACCGATTGGTTTTATCTGTGGCTGTGGCGGATACTTTCCGCCGTTTGCATCGTATGTTATTTTGTAACCCGCAAGTTCCCACACAGCATAAAGAGTAAGTGATGTGTCGGATTTATAGGTATCGCCCGGCTGATAGTCGGGAGTTGTTGCGTCTTTGTTTATTGCCCAGCCAAGGAAGTCATAATTCTCCCTTGTTGGGATTGTAGAAGATAAAGTAAGGGTGGAAAGAAACTTTTTCGTCTGTGATGACGGAGCACCGCTACCGCCGTTAGCGTTATATGTTACTGTGTGATTACAATCAGAACATGTAGAAACATAGGTAGGTGAATTATAGTCTACCCATTCTTTTCCGCAAATTGAACATGCATATACTTTATAATGCGGATGTGATGCCCAATACCATTTGTATACATTATGATTACAGGTGTGAGCAGAAGACTTAATTGAATAATTAGATACATACCAATATTCATTAATATTTGCTAATACATTGGCTTGACTTCCATATTTTGCACCAAGAAATGTTCGTGCAAGAGTTCGCCTATCCGGACCATAACCATATTGTCCCGGATCAGCTGCATAAATAGTGTCGCCTTCATAGTCCGTTACCCATACCGCGTGAGGAATTCCATTGCAATAAACTTCAATTCCTTCCGGATGACTGTTTAGTAAAGATTTAAGCGTCGATAGAGACATACCTCCACAAGTACCATGATTAACCGTTGCATAATTGCCACTCGAATCCCTATAGGTAAATGTATAGTATAATCCCGGTGCCCAAGCACAACCGCTTACACTGTTTTCTGTAATTGATGACCAACCATCGTTATTACTTCTATACCATCTTCCGCGTAGCATCATTGTTGCCGCTGCTAATGTACACGAAACATTTGTTTGTTGTGTTATATACATACTGTTTGGATAAGGAACAGAACCGACAGCAACTTCATCTATCGTTGCACCTTGTTCACAAATATCCACTTCCTGCGCAGAAAACTCAAACGGGATAATCGTAAAAATTGACAGCACCATAACAATACATAAAACTACTGATAAAATTTTCTTTGTCATAATCTTTCCTCCTTAAAAAATAATTTATAGGGTATAATATATTTTAGGACTATTTGTCCTAAAAGTCAATAGGACTATCTGTCCTAAATATCGATAGGACTTATTGTACTATCATATAATTTTATCGGTGATGTAAATGAAACTAAGGATAAGAGATTTGCGCGAAGACAACGACCTTACTCAAAAGCAGGTTGCCGATATGCTGATGTGCGACCAATCGCTGTATTCAAAATACGAGCGTGGCGAAAGAGAAATACCGCTTTCGCTGTTGATTATGCTTGCCGATTTTTATGAAACAAGTCTTGACTATCTTACTTATCGTGTAAACAAAAAATAACGGGCTATGACGATGTTTTGTCATAGTCCGTTTTCCGTTTTTATCAAAAAACTATAAATTCAAAAATCGTTTTGCGATTTTCCCAAAATTTTTCATTATTCATTATTAATTATTCATTGTGAATATTAGTTTTTTATCTTCTTCAATCTGAATTTTCAGTTCTTCTTTTGAGTCAAACTTTTTCTCTTCTCGGATGAAATCGAGAAGTTCGACGGTGATTTTTTCTCCGTAGATATCTTTATTTTCAAAGTCGAAAAGATATGTTTCGCAAATGGGACTACACTCTCCCACCGTCGGGTGAACACCGATATTCGTTGCCCCGATATATGTAAAATCTTCTACCGTAACTTTCGTTTTATATACACCGAACTTCGGCACAATAATTCCAGTTTCAAGTTCGATATTCACAGTAGGCGATGACAAAGTATGCCCTATTTCGTTGCCTTTTTCTACAACGCCCGTTATCGAAAAATCGTAGCCGAGCATAGAATTTGCCTTCTTAATCTCGCCCGATTTTATTGCGTTTCTTATCCTTGTAGATGATACTGCTTCATCTTCAAATAAAACGGGTTTTGCGACTATAACTTCAATTCCGCGTTTTTCACAAAGTTTTTTCAGTGTGTTTGTATCCGCCTTCCCCGACTTTCCGAAATGATAGTTAAACCCGCAGAAAACCTTTTCCGCTTTGAGTTCTTTGTCAAGAATTTCGTCAACAAACTGTTCTGCGCTCATATTCATTATGCTTGAAAAATCGGCAAAAACCGTACTGTTTACACACATTTTTTCAAGCATTTCTGCCTTTTTCGCATTTGTGAGTAACAGTTCCTGTTCACAGTTTTTCAAGACTGCTGCGGGCGATTTTTCAAAAGTGAGTACAACAGACGAAAGTTCGTCCTTTTCTTTTACAGTGCTTTTTATTACTTCTTTGTGACCTTCGTGCAAGCCGTCAAAAAAGCCGAGTGCAACACAGGACGAAAGCCCCGTTTCCTCATATTCTTTTGTGCTGTTAAATACACGCATAATTTCTGTATCCTTTTTTTGATATACATATTATATAGTATAGAAAAGTATTTTTCAACATCGGGATTTGAGAAAAATCTTGTATTGTTCATATATTGGGAGTATAATCATATCGAGGTATGAATTATGTGGATTTTAATTATTGGCGGAGCAGTAATACTGTTCTTTATTTTTCTGATGTATACGGA
Organism: Candidatus Ruminococcus equi; assembly: GCA_018065465.1. Classification (GTDB taxonomy): domain Bacteria; phylum Bacillota; class Clostridia; order Oscillospirales; family Acutalibacteraceae; genus Ruminococcoides; species Ruminococcoides equi. The sequence goes on along the minus strand of JAGHTC010000082.1, from coordinate 18,303 downwards.
TTATAAGATAACTCTCTATTCCCCGATATACAAACAAAACGACCCCTTTAATATGCCGAATGTCGGTCAGTATAAAGGCAAACAAGACGAAATAATCAAGTTGATAAACGAAGCGTTGGCTCTTCCCTTTGAAAGTGTCAGCATCAAATCTTTTGACGGACTGACTTTAAAAGGCAAATATTATCATACAGCGGACAACGCTCCGATTGATATTCTTTTTCACGGTTACCGCGGGGTTGCGATTCGTGATTTTTGCGGCGGGCTGCCGTTTTCGATAAGACAAAATCACAATGTTCTTATGATAGACGAAAGGGCGCAGGGCGAAAGCTCGGGGCATGTTATGTCTTTTGGCATAAATGAAAGAAAAGACTGCAAGTCCTGGGTAGAATACTGCGTCGAGCGTTTCGGCAAAGATGTTCAAATTACACTCTACGGTATATCTATGGGTGCTGCTACCGTACTGATGGCAAGCGGTCTTGATTTGCCCGAAAATGTAAAGTGCATTGTTGCCGACTGTCCCTACGCTAAGCCGAAAGAAATCATTCAGAAAGTCTGTACCGATATAAAAATGCCGAAGCGGATTTCGTATTTCATACTTTATCTCGGAGCAAGGGTTTTCGGCAGAGTTGACCTCAACAGCGTAACGGTCACAGATGAAGTAAAAAAAGCAAAAGTGCCTATCCTCATCATCCACGGCGAGAGCGACGGCTTTGTGCCCTGCTATATGAGCGAAGAAATTAAGGATAACTGTGCGTCATATTGTGAACGGCATACTTTCCCGAATGCCGACCACGGACTAAGTTACCTTGAAGACCCCAAAAGATATGAAAAACTGATAATAGATTTTACAGGTAAATACATAAAATAAACGGAGCGGTTTGAAACCGCTCCGTTTATTTTAGTTTTAAGTGTTTAGTTTTAAGTTTTAAGAAATTTATTCATCAAAGTTTTCCTTCAACTGACTTTTGAGGCTCTCAAAGAACGCGTTGGGGTCTTCGAGTTCGGCAGTTGAATCAAGGTCATTTTTCTCTTCAACCGTATCAGTTGCAGAGAAAATCTCCTGCTCCTCGTAACTGTCGTCCTGCTTTTTGACTTTTCTTTCGACTTTTTTCTCCATGCTTTCGTCAACGGCATGGAAAATCCTTGTCTGTCCGCTCGGTGCTTCCTGTTCATCGTCAAAGTTTTCTTCAAAAACTTTGTTGTCGTCGGAAGAAATCGTACCGAAGTAAATCTGATACCATACAAGGAAAACATAGATAGTCCAAATCTTTCTTGCGTTGTCCTCTTTCTCAATAAAGTGGTCATCGAGGAAGTTCATCAAAACATCAGTATTAAAGAATTTTTCCGCTGTCGGTGAAAGGAAAACATCTTTTACAACATTATAGTAATGCTCATCACGAAGCCAAACGCGAGTAGGAACGGGGAAACCTAATTTCTCTTTCTCTGCCGATTCCTCGGGAACATGGCGCGCCGCTGCCTTACGCATAGCATATTTTGTATTGAATTTGTTGACACGAAGATGTGTCGGAAGAGAAGACGCAACTTTGAAAACTTCTTTATCAAGGAAAGGTACACGAAGTTCAAGTGAGTTTGCCATACTCATTCTGTCGGCTTTCAAAAGAATGTCACCGACCATCCACATATTTATGTCGAGATACTGCATTTTTGTTTCATTGTCGTATCTTCTTGCTCTTGTATAAAGTCTGCGAACAAGTTTTGACGGGTCGGTTGCGATAGACGAATCTTTGAGTATAGCCTTTTTCTGGCTTAAATCATACATATACGCATTTCCGATATAGCCTTTTTCAAGCGGGTGAGTAGCACGGATAAGGTAATCCCTGCCCTTGATATCGGGAAGTTTCTTGCAGACTTTGCAGATAGCCCTTCTGATACAGTAAGGCACGATAGTCTGATAAATCTTGAATACACGCGGGTCGTTGTAGCAGGTGTAACCGCCGAAAAGTTCGTCTGCACCTTCGCCGGAGAGAACAACCTTGACATATTCGCTTGCAAGTTTTGCAACAAAATAAAGTGCGATACAAGACGGGTCTGCAAGAGGCTGGTCCATATGATACTGAACCTTCGGTACAGCCGCCCAGAATTCCTCGGAAGATATAACCTTTTTGTGGTGTTCAACGCCGAGTTCTTCGCTTAATCTTTCCGCAAAACTGATTTCGTTATATTTTTCACCGAAGTCAAAACCTACGGTAAATGTCTTTTGGTCTTTGAAATATGATGAAACATAACTTGAGTCAACACCGCTTGATAAAAAGCATCCGACTTCAACATCGGCAATCTTGTGAGCGTTGACGGAGTCTTCAAAAACTTTTTCAATCTTGTCAACCGCTTCTTCTTCGGTCATTTCGTTATCAATCTTGAACTTCGGCTCAAAGTATCTTTGTGTTTCAACTTCGCCGTCACGATACCACATAAAGTGACCGGGCAGCAGACAGTAAACATTCTTGAAAAATGTCATCGGCTGGGGACAATATTGATAAGAAAGATAGGCGTCAAGCGCAGCATCGTTGAACTCTTTTTCAAATTTCGGATGTTCCAAAATGCTCTTTATCTCACTTGCATAGCAAAAATCATTGCCTATCATTGTATAGTGCAAGGGCTTTATGCCGAAAAAGTCGCGGGCAAGAAACAGCGCTTTTGACTCTTTGTTATATATTGCAAAAGCAAACATACCGCGAAGCTTTTCAAACATTTCCTCGTCCCACTGTTCAAAAGCATGAAGTACAACCTCGCTGTCGGATGAGGTCGAGAAAGTATGTCCAAGTTCTTCGAGTTCCTTTTTGAGTTCTTTATAGTTGTAAATTTCACCGTTATAGGTAAGTACGAGAGTGCCGTCTTCGTTCTCGATAGGTTGCTCTCCGCCCTCGATGTCGATTATCGAAAGTCTGCGAAAGCCCATTGAGATATAGTCGTCATTAAAATAGCCGTCAGAATCGGGGCCTCTGTGAGTAATGACCTGAGTCATTTTCTCGATGATGTTTTCTTTTTGTTCTATTTTTCCCGTAAATCCGCAAATACCGCACATGGTAAAAACTCCTTTCGGAATAAAAATACTTTTACACATAGTACATAATAACATATAATGTCAAAAACTGCAACAATAAAATAATCAGAGGATATAAAAATGCTCACAACGCAAAAAACTTGTTTTTTGCTATCAAAGAACCTCACCCTCGGAGTACCTTTGTACGCCTTCGGGCAAGCCGAAAAAGTCGATTGTTCGACCTTTTCGGTTCGGTTCTTTGATTGTGAACATTTTTCTTATCCCCTGATTTTCAACGCAAAATACATATTGAGAGGAGTTAGAAGTTTTGGTGGATTTTCGCATAGCAAAAATCCATAATAATTATCCGCAAAGCGGACACAGAAACTCCTCACTCCTCTCTCCTCACTTCTAACTATTTTTTGCTACTGCTCCATTTTAAGAACACAAATAAATAAGGCTGAACAAGATTGTTCAGCCTCAAATACTATAAATCCAAAAATCGCTTGCGATTTTCCCTTAATTATTCATTATTAATTATTCATCATTCATTTTTTAAACTTGTCACAGCACGGGTCGTCTTTTTTGGGAGTTACTTCGTCGGGTGCGGGCTGTGTAACATCGCCCAGTCCCGTTGTTTCCGAGAACATAACATTCTGTTTTGTCATATTCACAGCGTCGGTAGGAACGATAATTTTTGATGCTTTGCCGTTAGACATAGAAACAAGGGCTTCGTACTTTTTGAGTTCAAGTACAGCCTCGTCAACGCCTGCATCTTTGAGTGCCTTAAGGCCGTCAGCTTCGGCTTTCTTAGAAAGGAAGATTGCCTTTGCTTCACCTTCTGCTTTGGCAATACGAGCGTCACGCTCACCTTCGGCGGCAAGAATCATAGCCTGCTTGTCACCTTCTGCGCGGGTGATAGCGGCGGCTTTGTGTCCTTCTGCCTGGAGCATTGTTTCACGCCTGTCGCGTTCGGCTTTCATCTGTTTTTCCATGGCGTTCTGGATTTCAGCCGGCGGAATAATATTTTTGAGTTCAACTCTTGTGACCTTGATGCCCCATTTGTCGGTGGCTTCGTCAAGAATTTCCGTCATTTTTGCGTTTATTGTGTCACGAGAGGTAAGTGTTCCGTCAAGTTCGAGTTCACCGACCAGGTTACGCAAGGTAGTTGCAGCAAGATTTTCGAGTGCAGAGATAGGATTTACTGCGCCGTAGGCGTAAAGTTTTGCGTCAAAAATAGAATAGTAAATAACCGTGTCTATCTGCATTGTTACATTATCTTTTGTGATAACGGGCTGAGGCGGAGAATCAAGTACCTGTTCTTTCAAGGTAACTTTTCTTGCAATTCTTTCAAAGAAGGGGACTTTGAAGTGAATGCCAGCTTCCCATGTTGTTTTATATTTGCCTAAAAATTCAATAACAAATTCGTGTGCCTGGGGTACTACTTTGATATTGCATAAAACAATGAGTAAAATAAGCACTACAATAATAATGGCGATAATCATAGTAAAAACTCCTTTTTAAATATTATTTACAAAATCTTAGATTTATTTCAATTTATCAAGATTTTCCTTTGCTTTTTTGATAACCCTTAAATCGTTTTCGTATGTGCAGATGTTATGGGCTTCAAACAAATCAACCCATTTGTATGAGTCTATTTCTTCTTTTTGAATAACAACCTTGTCGGTAAAGGCTTGTGCCATAAAGAAGACAACACGCTTTTTGATATTACCGAATGGGCAGTAATCGGAAACTTCTCTGAATGAATCGACAATTTCAACATCGAGTCCTGTTTCCTCTTTTATCTCTCGTATAGCGGTCTGTTCTTCGGTTTCGCCTTTTTCGACATGACCTTTCGGGAAACTGTAGTTTCTGCCGTTGTTGTTGCGGACTAAAAGCACCTTGTAGGAATTGTCGCTGTTCTTATCTTTGTAAACGATAATAGCACCGCAGGATTTTTCGTAAAGGCAGTTGATTTTTTCTATCTCGACACTGTTAAGAGAGGAAAGATATTCTCTTATTTCAGGCTCATAGTATACACAGCCTGTCGGCGCAACAACCAGTTTTTCTCCTACGCCTTTGACGGTAATAACGGCGATGACAACGCCTACGATGTAATCTCTGACATTCCCGTTTGAGATAACATAGGCGGGAGTATTTTTCATTCCCTGTGCATCGGCATAACCCGAATATAGATTTTCGGACAATTCGCCGTAAATATTAACTCTTACTCTTTTTGCCAACATCCGTTACACCCCCTTTTTAGAAAATACTTCTTATTCTGTCGACTTGCATAGCAGTATTTGCCGCCATAACATTATTAATAAACAGCACTTCGTTAATGCCGTTATCCTTGCAATACTCAGCAAGACTGCCGCTGTAATAACGAAAATCAATAACATGAGTTTCTTCGTAGTTCGCTGTAAAGAACGGTGCCATAGCGTTGCCGTAACTTTCTTTGACTATGGCAATTTTCTTTCCGTTTGACAAGTCCTTGTTATATTCGACAAACAATGGACCGTCACCCCAGATAAACACGCCGTATGAGTAAGGACCTGAGCCTTCTTCTTCATACAAAACCGAAGTTTCGTAAGGCTGTTCGCCCATATTGTCGGTACGCATAGCGTAAGTTTCATACGGGAAAGTCCAGAAATGAACTGTGTCGAGGTTATCTCGCAAAGACGCGTCGTTGTCGATAAGTGAGCCTTCAAAACCTTCGATGGTATGCTCTGTGCAAACATCAAGATTCAGCATTTTCTGGTCAGTCTGTTCACAAAAAGCAGAGTATGCATAATATGCGCCTAAACCCGTCCAATGGTGGTCGGTATTAAAATATATATAGTCTTTGACGTGTTCACTCAGTTTATTATAGCAATTTATAGGAACAACATCGGCAGAATAACGGTTGTAAATTTCTTTGATGTTATCCGCCTGAATTTGTGTAGATACAGTTCCGTCTTCGATAAGTCTTCTGGGAAGTCCGAATTCGGTGTGATTCGGCACTACCATATTGTATACGGTGATATCGTCTCCCGCTTTTTGCTTAAATTCGGAAATAGCGTCGGCATAATACTGTGCCGAGTCCTCACTCCCTCCGAAAAGTTCAAAAGCAGTTTTGTTGTAAATATAAACCCCGCCGTTATTTGAGGAGTAATTTCCGGTGGTCTTTTTATCATCGGGAATTTCGGGAGTGTTGAAGACAATTTCGGGCTTTGCTGCTTCGGTAGCGGTTACCACGCTTTCGTCGGGAGTAGCCGCGTTTTCTTTCGGCGCAAAGATTGCCTTACCCAAAGTAATAAGCAAAAATACAACCAAACCGAGTATGGCAAGCATTACTATGATAATCGTTGCTCGTTTTATCATAAGTTTCTGTCGCTGTTTCTTTCGTTGAGCTTCGTTTCTTGCTCTGCGACGGCTTTGTTCAAGCTTTTCTCTCTGGTCAAAATCGTCGTAATTCATACTTTGTCCCCTCCTTTTGCGAAAAATGATAATGATACAGAGAACATTATAATACAAAAACTCTTTTTTTACAACAAAAATTACCGATTTGTGATATTTTCAATAAAATTTTCAAAAATTTTTTGTCAAAATCTTTATTCAAAACAGTATTATTATTGCACAAGATAATAAAATATGGTATTATTATAGGTAACTTTGAAAAGGGATGATTATATGGACTACAAATTTTCGAGCAAAGTCCTTGCTCTTAAGCCGAATGCAATAAGAGAAATTCTCAAAAGTGCTTCGGATAAAGATGTAATTTCACTTTCTGCGGGAAATCCCGCACCGGATGCTTTCCCGATAAGGGCGATAAGAGAAATTTCCGAGCGTATTCTTAAAGAAACTCCCGTATCTGTTTTGCAGTACGGTGTTTCGGAAGGCTATGCCCCGTTTATAGCCGAACTCAAGCAGTTTGTAAAAGAGCGCTACGGTGCAATCAATTACGACGATGAACTTATTGTCGTTTCCGGTGCTCAGCAGGTTATGGACATTTCGGCAAAAACTTTCTTAAATGAAGGCGATGTTATCATTTGTGAGTCGCCGTCTTTTGTCGGCTCGCTCAACACCTTCCGCAGTTATAATGCCGAGCTTGTCGGTGTTCCTGTCGAGCAAGACGGTATGAATATGGAAATGCTTGAAAAAGCATTAAAGAAAAACAAAAACGCCAAAATGATATACACTATCCCGAATTTCCAAAACCCCTCGGGTACAACAATGTCACTTCAAAAGCGTAAACAACTTTACGATTTGGCACAAAAATATGATGTTATGATTATCGAGGACAACCCCTACGGTGATTTAAGATATTTCGGTGAATCAATCCCTTGCATAAAATCTTTTGACACCGACGGCAGAGTTATCTACTCCGGTTCTTTCTCAAAGGTTGTAGCGCCGGGTATTCGTGTCGGCTTTATGGTTGCCAACGAAAACGCAATGAAGAAAATGATTATCTGTAAGCAGGGACAGGATGTTCATACAACAATGTGGTCACAGATGATTTGCTACGAGTTCCTTAAAAACTATGACTTTGAAGCCCATGTTGAAAATCTCTGCGGAATATACAGAAAGAAAGCGTCCCTCTGTATGGAACTTCTTGACAGATATGTTGTTCCGACAGGTATCACCTACCGCAAAATCGACGGCGGTCTGTTCATTTGGTGCGATATGCCGAAAGGCCACGATATGATGTCATTCTGTCGTGAGCTTACAAAACGCAAAGTTTGTGTCGTCCCCGGAAACGCTTTCCTCCCGCAAGACGGAGAGTGCAATTCATTCAGAATCAATTTCTCAACTCCTACCGATGAACAACTCATCAAAGGTATTGAAATAATGGGCGACTTTGCAAAAGAATATTTCAGATGAGGTAAACACTATGGAAATTACTGAAAATAAAAAACAAACTGTTTTCTCGGCTATTCAACCGAGCGGTGCTATCACCCTCGGCAACTATTTGGGTGCTATCAGAAACTGGGTAAAAATGCAGGAAAACGAAAGCTATGATTGTATCTACGCTCTTGCTGATTTGCACTCTATCACCGTAAGACAGGAGACAGCAAAACTTCGAAAAAATATTATAGATATGTATGCGTCTATTCTTGCTTGCGGAGTAGACCCCGAAAAGTCGCTTTTCTTCATTCAAAGCCACAACCCGAACCACGCCCAGATGGCATGGGTGCTAAACTGCTACACCCAGTTCGGTGAACTCTCACGAATGACACAATTTAAAGATAAAAGCAAAAAGCACGCCGACAATATCAACGCAGGTCTTTTTACATATCCGAGCCTTATGGCGGGTGATATCCTTCTTTATCAGGCAGACAAAGTCCCCGTAGGCGATGACCAAAGACAGCACCTTGAATTAGCAAGAGATATCGCAGAAAGATTCAACGGAATTTACGGCGATGTTTTCACCATTCCCGAAGGCTTTATTCCGAAAGACGGAGCAAGGGTTATGAGCCTGCAAAATCCGACAGCAAAAATGAGCAAGTCGGACGAAAACATAAATTCGTTTGTTCTTCTTACCGACACAGACGATGTTATCATGAAGAAATTCAAGCGTGCCGTTACCGACAGCGAAGCAAAAGTCCGCTACGCAGAGGGCAAAGACGGTATAAACAACCTTATGTCTATATATTCCGCTATTACGGGCAAAAACTTTGACGAAATAGAAAAGGAATTTGAAAACAAAGGATACGGCGATTTCAAAACAGCCGTAGGCGAAGCGGTTATCGCAGAACTTTCGCCTATTCGCAAACGCTATGAAGAATACCTGAAAGACAAAAAGTATATGGAAGAGTGCTACAACAGTGCTGCCGAAATCGCATACAAAATTTCAAGAAAAACTATGAGCAAGGTAATGAAGAAGATTGGCTTCATGTAAAAGTTAGGAGTTTTTTCTAATTGATAATTGATAATTGACAATTGATAATTAAGGGAAAATCGCAAAGCGATTTTTGAATTTATAGTTTTTCTAAAAAATAAAAACTAAATATTAGATACTTAAAAAACAGGTTGTGGCGAAATCGCCACAACCTGTTTTTTCACTTAATCAAAAGAAAACTTTTTTTGCCGATGGTAACAGTATCATCCGAAAGGGAATACTCACCGATAGAGTAAATTTTTTCTTTGCCTGTTGCATTAAACTTTACTTTCTTTTCTTCATTTGACGGATTTACAAATGCGGTAAACTGTCCTCTGCTGTATGCAAAGGGGTATTTGTCTTTTTCTGCATAGACTACTTCAAAATCCGAGTCGTTTGCAAGTTCTTTGTACTGCTTTCTCAATCTTACAAGGGCTTTCATATTCTCATAAATACTGCCGTCTTTGCCTTTTTGATTTTCTACACTCGGGGCATTCTCGCTTTTGTCAACAGGAAGATAAAGCATGCTTTCATCAGCAGTAGAAAAACCTTTGTTTTTTGAATCACTCCACTGCATCGGAGTTCTCGCCCCCGTGCGGGAATAACCGCCCTCTTTACTTAATACATCCAGATACCTCATACCGATTTCATCACCGTAGTAAATAAACGGTACACCCGGCATTGTCATAATAAACGCGTGAGAAAGTTTGATTATATCATCGCTCATATAAAACGGTGCTCTGGGCATATCGTGGTTATTCGTCATAAAGCAGATATAGCCGTTGTCCTTCGTTTCTTTATATCTCGGAAGATATTCGTCAACAAAAGCGGTAACATCACCGTTTGCGCTGTCGGAGAAGAAACTGTCGTTTTTGCCGTACTGCTCATATCGGAAAAGACGAGAATATCCGTTGCCGTAGTGGTCAAGGTAAAAGTCCATATGAAAACCGCTGTTGTTGATAGAACGCTGTGGGTTGCACCACTCCGAAACGAGCGCCGCTTCGGGATAATCTTTGTCGAGCATTTTGCGAACTCTTTGCCAGATTTTTGCGGTTGCGATTTTTTCATCATCGTTTTTGACAAGAGAGTCTGCCATATCTACTCGAAATCCGTCAACGCCTAAATCAAGCCAGTATCTCATTACATCAATCAAAGCGTCAACCGTTTTTTGGCAGTCGGGGTGGTCGTATGGCAGTTGCCACTTAGGGCAGGTTATGTCGTAAAAACCGTAGTTTAATGCCGGCTGAGACGAGAAAAAGTTTACAAGATAATTGCCGTCGCGGGGAGTAATACCGCAAACAAATTTATATTCCTGCGGTGCTTCCCAAACGGAGTGAGTGAAAATATAGCGGTTTGAGTATTCATTCTTCTTTGCCTTTTTGCTTTCAAGAAACCACTCGTGAGTGTCGCTTGTGTGTCCTGCTACAAGGTCAAAAAGAATTTTCATATCCCTTTTATGTACTTCGTTTAAGAGGTCTTTAACATCATCCAGCGTACCGTAACGAGGTGCAACTTTTTTGTGGTCGGTTACATCATATCCAGCATCCATAAAGGGGGAGAGATAGATGGGATTCAGCCATATCGCGTTTGCTCCGAGGTCTTTTATATAATCAAGTTTCGAGATAATTCCTCTGATATCTCCGATACCGTCTCCGTTTGAGTCACAAAAACTTTGCGGATAAATTTCATAAAATATCGTGTTTTTCAACCACTTTGGCATAGTCATTCCTCCAAAAAATATTCCTTTTCGATTTTATCTCAAATAGCCTTTGTTGTCAACGAATTTGTCCCATGAATATACTAAAATATCCCTGCCAATAATCTTCACTTGAAAGAGGGTATTGCATAGTTTATTATGAATACAGACGGGAGGTTTTCCTATGACGATAAAGCAGTTGTCAGAAGACAAAGTGCTGATACGACTGTGCGCTGATGATATGAAAAACTTTGCACTTGAATATAAAAAAATGGGCTTTACCGATAAGCATTCAAAGTTGATACTCTTAAGGCTATTAAAGATTGCGCTTTGTAATTTTGAAGCAAAAAATCAAAATAAAATCCTTATGGAAGCAATACCCGACAACGACGGATGTTTTCTTTTGCTGACATTACAAAAAGAGCACTCAAAGCGAAAAAAATACAAAATAAAAAGAGTCAAAGATTATCCTTGCTACCGCTTTGAAAACTGCGATGAACTTCTCAAAGCAATAGAAATGCTCTACAAAAACTGCAAACTTTTTTACAACAACTCCGCTTTTGAATTAAAAGGAAAATACTATCTTGTTTTCGATTATCCCGTCGTGCCGAAAAATGCAAAAATGCTGCTCAAAGAATATTCCGCTTGTGAGTGTTCGGACAAGATTTTTCTCTCTCATCTTTATGAACACGCAAACGTGCTTTCTTCGGGTAATGCAATTGAGCATATCGGCTGTGCTTTATAGTTTTGCTTTTTTGTTTTTTTGTTTTTCATTTATCTCCTTTCAGAAAGAGAGAAACCCTTTGCAAATTTTGCAAAGGGTTTCTCTCTGTTTAAGGAATTTCCAACAATTATAGGCACGCTGTAAAGCGTATTACTCACATAAGTCTTTCAAATCTTTTATTGCTTTTTCGACATCTTTTTCACCGAATACCGCTGTACCCGCAACGCAGATATCAACGCCCGATTTTGATGCACAGGCTATAGTATCTTTTGCAATACCGCCGTCAACTTCCAAAAGTACCGGAAGATTTCGTCTTTTACATTCCTCTTTGATTTTTTCGACTTTCGGCATCATATCCGCCATAAAACTTTGACCGCCGAAACCGGGTTCCACCGTCATAACAAGCACCATATACAAGTCATCAAGATACGGTAAAACAACATCAAAAGGTGTTTTCGGTTTTATTGCAAGGGCGGGTTTTACGCCACGCTCTTTTATCTTTTCGATGGTTTTTTTGATGTCGCTATCCGACTCGGTATGAAATGAAATTATATCTGCACCCGCGTCGCAAAAGTCGTCAATATATTTATATGGCTCTGATATCATAAGATGCACATCAAAAGGCTTGTCCGTATACTTACGAAGTTTCTTAATAACAGGTGCTCCGAAAGTAAGGTTCGGCACAAAATGTCCGTCCATAATATCAAGGTGCATAATGTCGGCACCCGCTTTGTCTACTCGTTCGATTTCTTCGCCGAAACGAGCAAAATCACATGACAGAAGTGACGGTGCAATAAGCATTTTCTTTTCCCCCTATGGTCTTTGGATAAGTTGAGCGATAACGGTTGATATCCCCCAGAACAACAGATACAGAATTATCTCGACAAAGGACAACGATGAAACCGAGGAATAAAGTACCATTGTGGCACAAAGCAAAACCCCGAGCATAAGTCCGAAAACTTCGATGATAAGTCCTATCATGATATTGGATTTAATTTTTATACAACCCGATATCGCTCTGCAAAGTGAAGTAAATTTACCCCTTGTTGCAAGGTACGCGCGCGAGGTTTCTTCCACCTTGGATACAGCCTCGTTACATTCGTTTGCATAGCCTGTGGGCAGTACCTTGACGCTTCTGAAAAAGATGTTGTAGTCCTCTGTTATCCTCTGTGCCGATACATTCGGCTCTGTTGTACTTACTACAAGGCAAAGTCCGTTTTGTGCCGCACGGGATAAATACGCCGATACCTTTTTATCGGGATAATATGATGTAACCAAAAGGCAGACAAGTTGGCCCGAAACGGCAATATAGGTCAGTTGTTTGTTCTCATTTCTGCATCTTGCTTCGATGGCGTGTTCTTCTGCAGTAATGTGATATCTGTCCATAAGGCTCTTGTTTCCGACAAGCACTCTTTCGCCGTCTACCCAGCCGACAAGACCGCTTTTGTCTTCATACATAACTGATTCGACTTTCGGCAGATTGTGGCTGTTTTCGACGAGTAGTTCATCAAAAACAAATCTAAGCGGTGACTGTGCTTCTTTCAGCACAACCGCGGCAGAAAGCAGGTTTTCTTCGACCTTGTATTCTGCTGTAGGTTTGAGCAGTTCGAGTTTTACGCTGTCTTTCGGGTAAAGTTCGTCTGCTTTTACGATAATTGCGGTAGAATCACAGAACTGGCGTACAGAAGGATATCCCGCTACCATCGCATTATGCCTGAGCATTTTTTTACTGAAAAAGTACAAAACGATATTTCCGGAAAGCAAGGAACAAAACGGAATGCTAATACACATCATAACAGACAAAGCACATACCGAGCCGACAAAATCTTTGAAAATTATCAGATACAAAATTGTGACGAACAATGAACAAACAAGGGTAATCGGAGTCAGTTTTGATGTTGTTTCTTCGCTTGGGTCGGGTGCATATGAAATCTTCAGAAAATCGCTCAAGAATTTTGTGCGGTGCTGATAAGCGATAATCGGGCGTTGTGCCGTCGTTCCGCTCAAAATTCTTCTTGCCGTTTCTTCATCGTTGAAAATTTTTGTCGCATAGGCAGGACTTTTTGATGTGATGAACCTGAAATTCTTCTTCACTCTTTGTACCATAAAGAGTCTGCCGACAGTGTTGCACAGCAAAGCAATAATAACGATAATGCCGTACAGATGATTTTTACCGTTCACAAAATCATTCGGGACAAAGAACGAAACAATCGTTTCGATAAATACCGCAATATATGCAACCGATAAAGCGGTGTCGGCGTTGGCAGAAAAATGCTTTAATATTTTCAGTCCGTTTATGAAATACTCTTTTGAAACAATGCCTGCAATAACAAGCAAAACAAGACTTATCAGTGAATAGAGTATCCATCCCGACGACATAAACGATGAGAAAATCTGTTCTTCTCTGTTTCGGATAATTATTTCAAGCACAAGGGACGCTACGAAAATTACGGAAAGGATAACAGTTCTTTTTGTCAGTTTTCTGATATTATCTTTTGTCTGATGAAGAACATATTTTTCGTCCTGATTGCTTTCGTAGTCAATCTGTCTTTCCTGCTCTTGTGGTTTAGGTTGTGGTTTATTTATCTTCTGCTTCTTTGAAACGGCAGTTTTCTTTTCGGTCTTTGGTCCCTTTGTAATTTGTTCTTTTTTGTCGTCTTTTGGGTGAGCAGCAGAAACATCCTTTTGCGCCTGCTTGTCCTTTCGCTTTTGTGCCATTTTGTTCAAAGTATAGATAAGCGACTGTTTTGGCTCGACCAAAAGGTGTGGGGGAACGGGTTTTTGTGAAACTGTCGGGTCATTTGATTTCAAATATTCATCGTACTCATTTTCGACAACTTCGGTGAATTTTCCCGCTTTCAACCGTATTTTATTTACTTTGCTTTCGTGCTGATATACGGGGACTTTCGCTACCGTTTTCGGTGCTTTGTGCTCTGTTTGAACAGATGACTGCTTTTCTTTAATCAGCGGGTTGCGAGAGTCATGTTTCGGCTTTGCGTTTACCTGCTTTTCATATCTTTTCAAAGCGTCGCTTGAATCAAGCGAAATATCAATATCGTCTATATCCTGAACATAGATGCCGCGAATTTTTCCGCCCTCGGAGAGGTCGCCGATAATCTCGTCGGAAACAACAGTTCCTTCTTCGAGTTCCGCTTCAAGTTCAACATCTTCTTCGACGGGTTTCTCGGATTCAAAGGAAATTTCCGCCTTACCTTTTACAAGTTTTTCTTTTGCTTCGGCTTTGCGCTTTTGTTCTTCTTCGGCTTCTATCGGAGTTTGCTTTTTATATTTGATATGCTTTTCCTTTGTGGAGTAGATTTCCTCCATTTTGCCGGATTTTTTGCTGTCTTCGGTTGATGAAATTTTGCTTTGTTCATTTATATCGGTAAGTTCTTCCGTTTCTTCTGTTTCTTCAATTTTGTCCTTTTTGTTTTCGTCCAGCCTTTGTGTATCTCTATGAAACAAACTCAATTTCATCAACTCCTTTCGTTTTTCTTTCGAAAATTTATCTTTTTTCTGCTATTTTATATGCCAAAATTCCTGTGGCAACACTCGCGTTCAGTGAATTTATTTTGCCCTTTAGCGGAAGAGAAACTATGTAATCGCATTTTTCTCGCACCAAGCGGGAAATGCCTTTTCCCTCGTTTCCGATAACAAGGGCAAGCGGACCGCTAAAATCGCATTTTGTGTAGTCTTCGCCGTTCATATCCGCACCGTAAATCCAAACGCCTTTTTCCTTGAGGTCGTCTATTGTTTGTGAAATGTTCGTAACACGAGCGACTTTTACATACTCAACCGCACCGGCAGACGCTTTTGATACCGAGTAAGACAGCCCCGCGCTGTGGCGTTTTTTAATAATCACTCCGTGAGCACCGCAACATTCGGCGGTTCTGATAATCGCGCCCAAATTATGCGGGTCTTCGATTTCGTCAAGTATGATGATAAACGGAGGTTCGTTTTTCTCTTGTGCATAGGATAAAATTTCTTCAACGGTAGAGTATTCTTTTACCGATGCTATGGCTACTATTCCCTGGTGATTCTGGTTTCCCGTCATAAAGTCGAGTTTTTTTGTGTCGACTTCTTTGACCACAATATCGCTTTTCTTTGCTTTTGCTATTATGGCGACAATTGCACCGCTTTTGGAATTTTTGCCGACAAGGATGTTTTCTATCGGTCTTTTAGATGACAAAGCCTCGTTTACGGCGTTTCTGCCGATAATGAGGTCGTCGTGTACAGTTTTATCCCTGTTGTCCATAGCGCACACCTACACATTATATTGATAATTATACATTGTGATTATACCATATATGGTTTAGCATAAAGTTGCCTAATAAGAATAAAAAATATTTTTTTCTCATTATTTTTCAAAATTTATGTCAAAATTCGTGACGCTTCGACACTTTTTTCAAGAAAACCGTAAATTCCCGCACCATAGTCTTTGAACAAAAACATTTTCGGCGGAAAAATCGAGAAGCAGAAAAACATCACAAACATAAGCATTAAAAGAAAAACGCAGGGGTAAAAGAGTTCTCCGCTTTTGTCAACTTTTGTCAGCCGAACGGTCACAAACGCCGAAACGGAAAGAGCAAAAAATGAAAAGACAGTGTCGGCGATTTTTATATCCCCGCCCCCCGTTGACAGATAAATAAAATGAAAAGCGAACATTAGCAAAATGCAGATATATAGCGACACAGTTTTTGCCACAACAAAACGGTAAAACGGCAGTTTCAAAAGCAAAAGTTCCAGCCCCCACCAGATAAAATAGGCACAGATTACTGCTTTTGTCCTTTCCCACGCACTGTCGTTTACAGAACAGAAAAGAATCTCCAGCGCAGAGGGAGTAAACGCACAAACCCGAAAAGACAGGAAAACGGAAATTGCAAAAACTGCGAAAATCCCCGCACGCTCCAAAGTACAAAAAGTTTTTTCAAACATAAAAACACCCCGCCATATAAATATGACGGGGAATTTAATATTATTTTATTAACAGGAAAATGAGTGTGGTTACAGCCGCACCGAAAATGGTTGAAAAAAGCAGTTTGAAGAAAAGATACCGAAATTTTCTCTTGCCCTGAAACGCAGACAGCGTATTAAAATCTTTGAGCATTTTTCGTGCTTCGTGCTCGAGCAAATCTCTGTGCACGCTGCTGTACTCAGGTCTTAAAACAAGCAACGCCCTTTCGTAGTATTTGTTGTCGATAGATGTTATTTCTATGACCTGATGGTTAATTCCTCTTATCATTTTCGCACCGCCAATAAACAGATTACCTATATTTTTGGCAAAATTTGGGGAGGTATTCAAAAATATAATTCTTTTTTGAAAACATAGGAATAATCGGGCTTCGCGGGCACTTTTGAAATATGCATTTTTGTATTTTTCCAATAGAAAATAATAAATGTTGAAAACTTCGTTGAAAACTACAAAAACTTTTTAAAAACAGTTAGGAAACATCTATATTCCTGCGTTTTTAGGGTTTTCCATAAATTATTTTGAAGAAAAATACTATCTTCTTTTGGTGAAAAAAGATTGCATATTTTTATTATTTTGATGAATATTTTTACGCTTTTTCGGCATCTTCGAGATAGCGAACAGAATCAAGGGCATCTTTTCCGTATTTGTCCGCACCGATTTTTTTCGCATAGTCTTCTGTCAAGACTGCACCACCGACAAGCACCTTGCAAAACGGTGCTTTTTCGTTTAGTAGGTTTATCGTTTCTTCCATAGCGGGAACGGTTGTCGTCATCAAAGCAGACAATGCCGCATAGGGAGCATTGTATTTTAATACCGTTTCGAGTATCAAAGAAGGCTCTACATCTTTGCCGAGGTCGATTACATTATAGCCGTAGTTTTGCATTAACAGTTTTACGATATTTTTTCCGATATCGTGGATATCTCCCTTTACCGTTGCGATAACAACGGTTGATTTTTTTGCGCTGTTTTCGGGAAGTTTCGCCTTGATTTTTTCAAAGGCTTCTTTTGCCGCTTCGGCACTCATCAAAAGTTGGGGTAAAAAGCAACGCTTTTCTTCGAATGCTTTTCCGACTTTGTCAAGGGCGGGAATAATGTCTTCGTTTACTATGTCAAGCGGGGCTTTGCTTTCGAGCAATTTTTCACACAAAGTCCCTGCATCTTCTTTTAGTCCCTTTACTATTGCATAAAGTAAAGTGTTTGCGTCTGTTTTTTGTTCTGCGGTTTCTTTTACGCTTGATTTAGTGTCTTCGACATTCTGGCAAAAATCTATATAGGACAGGCAGTTTTCATCAAGAGCGTGCAAAACTTTGTATGAGTGATATGCTGACATCATTTTTTCACTGTATGGGTTCATAATCGCGGCGGAAAGTCCGTTTTCCATAGCAAGTGTAAAGAAAGTTGATGTCAGAAAATCACGACACGGCAAGCCGAAAGATACATTTGACACACCCAAAACGGTATAACAGCCTGTTTCTTCTTTAATAAGTTTCAGTGCGTCAAGAGTAGTTTTTGCTGCATTTTTGTCGGCACTTACAGCCATAGTCAATGTATCGAAAATAATGTTCTTCTTGTCTATTCCGTATTCTTTTGCAACAGACAAAATCTTCTTTGCGATTTGGAGTCTTTCTTCTGCCGTATTCGGAATACCGTTTTCGTCGAGTGTCAAAGCGATAATGACACCGCCGTATTTTTTTGCAAGCGGGAAGACGGCGTCCATTGTTTCTTTTTTGCCGTTTACGGAGTTAATAAGCGGAACACCGTTGTAAATACGCAGGGCTTTTTCCATGGCGTCTTTGCTCGATGTGTCAATGCACAAGGGATTTGATACAACCCCCTGCAATTCTTTTACACAGGAACACAGCATTTTTTCTTCGTCGATTTCGGGCAGTCCGACATTGACATCGAGTACATCCGCACCCCTATCCGCTTGGTTTACGGCTTCCTTTAATATATATTCAATATCGTTTTCGACAAGTGCCTGTTTAAAACGCTTTTTGCCTGTCGGGTTTATTCTTTCGCCGATAAGCACGGGGATTGATGAAAACTCAAC
>JAGHTC010000056.1 GCA_018065465.1 Candidatus Ruminococcus equi | reverse complement strand
ATCATTGCGCATCTTGATAGTCATTATTGTTTTATCGCTCATAATCTTAATATGTTGCAACTAAAATATAATGTCGGGGAAGATTGCTCAACCCCGACATTATCACTTTTTTCAGTTTTTTCAGTTTTTTCAGTAGTGTTTACTCTATCGCTACGATGGACATCCACTCGCCACCATACGTATCAATGTATGTTTGGAGGTGTTCTGGTGCAACGTGCAACGTGCAGTTCGATTTGTTACCGAAATAATCAAGCGAGCCGAGTATATCTCTATATTGGTCAGTAGTACCATCAAAGACTATGTCACGGAGGTTAGGGCAATTCGATAACAAAGCAAAACTGCTATAATCGGTTAGGTCTTTCAACTTACTGATATTAGCATAGGTAAGATTACCGCAATTACTACAAAGGTTTTGACGTAGTCTTATCAAGTTTGTTAAGGATGAGAAATCGACTCTCTCAACCATTGAATTGTTCAAGAAATAACTACCAATTGTTGTGAGCTGCGACCACTGACCAGCACTTGGTTCAAATGAGCGAATATCGGTGCTGTTCAAAACATTGTTCTCTATTGTTGCTACATTGGGCAGTTTGTCAAACAACCAAGACCAATCATTGAGTCTTGCACCATTCATAAAGTTGTCTTGCAACATAGTTATGTCCGGCATCACACTCTTCACCTCATACTTTGATAGTAGGGAAGCGTTCTGTGAAACCATTGGTAGTCTGTCACCAACAAACTCATAGAAATTGACACCAGTTGTTTCGCTTACATACTTATCACCAACGGTGAAATCCTCACTATTGTTTGAGTATGGCTGGCAAACGTTGCTGAAATTCTCGTAGAATGTAACTTTCTGCGAATATGTAACCTCTATGTCGAGTCGCTTAGGCTCGTTTGGCACGACATCCATACGAATGACCATTCCGTCTGTAGGTGTGCTTGTAAGTTGGCAAGTAAGGTCTGGTCTATCCCAAGGGTACATATCATTGCCGTTCTCATCTTTGCAGTCAACTATTTGCATATTAGTGTCAACATACTTGAAATGTCCGAGTCCGATTCCGTCATTGAACCATATATTGTTGAGCGGTGACACCCAATTTTTGAACACAACATACACATAGTCGCTCGTGATGCCGATATGCCATTGTGCAATATCAGTACCATCGCCATTTCGGTACTCAACAATGAGTTCGTCACCTTGACGCTTGATGTAGCAGTCGCCATACTTCTGACTCATAAACTGACCATTGGAGTAGTTTGCAAAGTTTATGCAGTTCCAATTACTACCGAAGCCGCTGTTGTATGCTTGTGAGTTTGCCACCCAAGTATAGTTGACACCTTGACCACTACGCTGACCACCATCTATTATCGGTTCAAAGAACTTGTTGGTTATCTCGTTGTAGTCAATAACACCCCACATATTGGAGAACTCAAGATATGCAACATTAGAGTATGAAACACTCTCTTGACCAACTATTGACGTGAATGTAGTTGTGCTTACGCTTGGAGTGAAAACGTTTCCGAAATCAGCACCGGGATATTCTCTCACGTTGTACTTGATGGTGTTTCTGTCATCATCATCGGAAAGCATAATCAAACCTTGCCACGGATTGCCGTCTTGGTAGTTGTTGATTGTCCAGATAGCAGTATCGTTGACACCTCCACCATTGTATTGCTGATTTGCCGATGTGTCAAAGTCAACGATTGTGAAAGGCTTTGTCTTTTGTACACGCCAAGGTAGTACTGAACCAATCGTTCCCTCTCGCTGTGGACAAACGATGTTGATTGCATCATTAGCAACGATATTGACACGCTTGTTACCACCCTCTTGTACACGCTCCATTATTGCGGTGAAAGTGGTTTGGCTGGCTCGTAGCATAGACTCTGTAACAACACGAGGATTGTCGGGGTTGCCGTCTGACCATCGTAGGAACTTGTACCCCTCCTTAGCTGCGTTGAGTACTCCACGATTCCAATTAACACCATCGCTATCGTAGTAGTAGTTAGCATACAACCACGTAACAATATCAGTACCACTCTCATCAACAAATTTGATGCGGACATCTTTCATTTCAATTCTATTGAAATCAATACCACCCACATAATAATCTGCATCGATGTTCTCTATGGTGT
>JAGHTC010000077.1 GCA_018065465.1 Candidatus Ruminococcus equi | reverse complement strand
GTGTTATGCTGCGCTCGTCGTAATTTCAAGGCTATGCACCTCGGCACTTTTGGTGATATCATGCCTCGTTGTGCTACGCTGTTCTTGAAATAACTCCTGCTCTCGTGAATGCCTACACAGACTTTGGTCTGTTTCGGTATTCATGGCTCACCTGTTGTTATTTCAAGGCTTCGCACCTCGGCACTTAAAATAAAATCCCTGAGGAGATATCTCCTCAGGGACGAAAGTATCGCGGTACCACCCTGTTTACCGCACAAAGCGGTCAACTCTAAACTCAAAAAAGTTTTTGTCATGATAACGGGACAAGCCGTAGTCGCTTACTTTGTTCGGCGGCTCTGCTCGGGAATGAGGCTTCGTCATTGATTCATACTGCACTTTCAGCAAACGGCAGTTCTCTTTGATGAAGAGCAAATCGGAATAATTCCGTCAAAGCATTTGAACAGGGATAATTCTATCACAATAATCTTTGATTGTCAAGAATCAGATAAGATATGTCCAGCCGTACTCGTCTTCGATAGTACCTCTTTGAATACCGCAAAGAGTATCGTACAAGCGCTGTGAAACTTCACCAATCTTACCATCGTTGATAATAAATGATTTTCCTGTATAAGAAAGTTCACCGATAGGAGAAACAACGGCAGCTGTTCCACAACCCCATGCTTCTTCAAGAGTTTTGTTTTTCATAGCGTCGTAAAGTTCACCGATGCTGAGTCTTCTTTCGACTACCTTGTAGCCCCAGTTTTTGAGAAGTTCGATACAAGATTTTCTTGTAATACCGGGTAAGATAGAACCGGAAAGCATAGGAGTAATGATTTCGCCGTTGATTTTGAACATAACATTCATAGCACCGACTTCTTCGATATACTCACGCTCAACGCCGTCAAGCCAAAGAACCTGTGAAAAGCCTTTTTCTTCTGCCTTATGACCTGCACGGTTGGAAGCGGCATAGTTACCGCCGCATTTTGCATAACCTGTACCGCCTCTTACGGCACGGACATCTTCGCTTTCAATCATAATTCTAACAGGGTTGATGCCCTCTTTATAATATGCACCTGACGGAGATGCTATGATAACAAACAAGTTGTGGTTCGGAGCGTGAACGCCCAAAGTTTCGTCATTACCGAACATAAACGGACGAAGATAAAGAGATGTACCCTCTTCACTCGGTGTCCAATCCTGCTCGAGTTCAACAAAAGTTGTCAGTGCCTTTAAAGCAACTTTCTCGGGAATTTTCGGCATACAAAGACGCTCTGCGGAATTGTTCATACGACGGATATTTTCCATAGGTCTGAAAAGTTGTACTCTGCCGTCCTCTCTTCTGTATGCTTTGAGTCCTTCAAAAATCTCTGCACCGTAGTGCAAAGCGGTTGTTGCGGGATGAAGTGAAAGATTGTGAAACGGCTCTATACGCGCGTTGTGCCAGCCTTTGCTGACAGAAAACTCCATAATAAACATATGGTCTGTAAAAACATTACCGAAACCGAGTTCGCCTGTGGGTTTTTGTTTAGGATTAGTGGTTTTTGTGATTTTGATATCCATGATTTTATTATCCATAATATTACTCCTTTGTATACTCTGCACCTAATTTGAGTGCATTTTTATTTACATCGAGCATATCGGCGTGTTTAGCGGAAATAACTTTTGCCAGTGCTGCGTCAACACTTTCGTCGGTAAACTCATCGAAAACAGACATAATCTTTCCGACAATAATCATATTGGCAAGGTTGCCGAGTTTGTTGTCACTTGCAAGGCGGGTTGCGGGGATGTAGTAAACGGTTACATCGTCACGGTTTACTTTGCGCTCGATAAGAGTTGAATCAACAAAGATAACTCCGCCGGGCTTTACGCTTTGTTCGTATCTGTCAAGTGACGGCAGATTCATAGCGACCAAAACATCGGGATTTGATACAATCGGAGAACCAACCGGATTATCGGAAACGATAACAGAACAACTTGCAGTACCGCCACGCATTTCGGGACCGTAGGACGGAAGCCAACTTACCTGTTTTTCTTCGATAAGACCTTTATAGGACAAAAACTTTCCTGCAAAAAGGATACCCTGTCCGCCAAAGCCTGAAAACAAAAATTCTCTTGTACTCATTATGCTTCCTCCTTATTAGCACTGCGGTCTTTATAGACGCCCAAAGGATAATAAGGAATCATTTTCTCATCTATCCATTCGAGAGCCTTCTTCGGCGACATACCCCAGTTTGTCGGGCAGGAAGAAATAACCTCGACAAGTGAGAAGCCTTTGCCGTCTATCTGATTTTGGAAAGCCTTCTTAATGGCTTTCTTTGCATTTCTTACATTCTTTACATTGTTAACTGTTACACGCTCAAGATATTCTGCACCGTCTATCTGTGAGAGCATTTCACAAACTTTTATCGGATAACCGCAGTGGTTTACATCTCTACCATAAGGAGAAGTCTGGGTTACCTGACCGGGCAAAGATGTAGGAGCCATCTGTCCGCCTGTCATACCGTAGATTGCGTTGTTGATAAAGATAACGGTGATATTCTCGTTTCTTGCTGCGGCGTGGACTGTTTCAGCCATACCGATGGATGCAAGGTCGCCGTCGCCCTGATATGTGAAAACGATGTGGTTTTCGGGGTCAGAGCGCTTTACGCCTGTTGCAACTGCCGGAGCACGGCCGTGAGCCGCCTCAATCATATCGCAGTTGAAATAATCATAAGCCATAACGGAACAACCGACAGGAGCAATACCTATTGTTTTGCCTTCGATACCGAGTTCATCAATAACCTCGGCTACAAGTCTGTGTACGATACCGTGTGTACATCCCGGGCAATAATGAAGCGGGACATCTATCAATGCATGAGGTCTGTCAAATACTACCATCAGTTTTCACCTGCCTTTACTTTTTCTATCATATCCATAACCATCTTGGGATCGGGAATCATACCGCCTGCACGGTTGCAAAGATATACGGGAACTTTGCACTCGGTGGAAAGTTTGATATCCTCTATCATCTGTCCCATTGAAAGTTCAACGGAAATAAACGCTTTTGCGTGAGTAGCCGCCTTAGCAAAAGGAGCCTTCGGGAACGGCCACAAAGTTATCGGGCGGATAAGTCCGACTTTGATGCCCTTACTTCTTGCTTCGTTTACTGCATTCTTTGAAACACGAGCGGCAATACCGAATGCACAAAGGATAATGTCTGCGTCTTCGGTCATATATTCTTCATAACGGCACTCGTTTTCTTCAATCTTTTTATATTTCTCGTAACGAGCAAAGTTGAATTTTTCGAGTTCTTCGGGAACGAGTGATAAAGAGTTTGTGATGTTATGCTCTCTTGCCATTTTTGTT
Source organism: Candidatus Ruminococcus equi (assembly GCA_018065465.1). GTDB lineage: Bacteria > Bacillota > Clostridia > Oscillospirales > Acutalibacteraceae > Ruminococcoides > Ruminococcoides equi. Next base: position 6,904 of record JAGHTC010000077.1, on the reverse strand, counting down.
CCTGTTGTTGCCCACGGTTTCTCGGGCATCGGCTTTAAATCGAAGTCGAGAGATACGGGCTCCATCATCTGACCGATTGTACCGTCGGCAAGAATCATTGAAGTAATACCGTATTCATCGGCAAGTTCAAAACCTTTTACTGTGAGTTCTGCCATTTCCTGAACTGATGCGGGTGCCAAAACTATCATATGATAGTCACCGTGACCGCCGCCGCGAGTTGACTGGAAATAGTCAGACTGACTCGGCTGAATACCGCCAAGACCGGGACCGCCGCGCTGAACATTTACAACGAGTGCGGGCAAGTCACAACCTGCCATATACGAAAGTCCTTCACCTTTCAAGGAAATTCCGGGTGATGACGATGATGTCATTACTCTTTTACCTGTTGAAGAAACGCCGTAGACCATATTTATTGCTGCTATCTCGGACTCAGCCTGTAAAAATGTTCCGCCGATTTTCGGCATTTTCTTTGCCATATATGCGGCTATTTCTGTCTGAGGTGTTATAGGATAGCCGAAATAATGTCTGCAACCGGCAACTATAGCGGCTTCGGCAATAGCCTCGTTGCCTTTCATCAAAACTTTTTCGCTCATATTATCCCTACCTTTCAACCTTAATGATACAATCCGGACACATCATAGCGCAGGATGCACAGCCGATGCAGGCTTCTTCATCGGTAAGTTCTGCAGGGTGATGTCCCTTTTTGTTGATTTTTTCCTGATTGAGTGTGAGAATACCTTTCGGGCAGGCATCGACACACAAACCGCAACCTTTGCAGTTGTCGGTTTTAAACGTAAGTTTTGCCATATACAAGTCCCCCTTGATTATATAATCTTCGCCTGTAAATTTAGGCTGAAAAGATTGCTGATTTTATTTTTTAAGGCATCGTACAATCCTGATTCTACACTAGTCATCACGATAGGTAAAGAGGAAAGTTTAGACACCTCTTCTGCATATTCTAACGAATCGAGTACATCTTCTGCTGTTGTTTCCGCGCCCAGATTGGAATTATTGATAATTCCGGTGAAAGGAATTTTTGATGCAAATTCGATTTCGTTTTTTATTTCCAAAGTGCTTTGTGCATCACGCGTCAGCGGTCTGTACTTATTTATGACCATAAGCATTTCGTAGTCGTTTTCTTCGATAATTTTCTCGGAAAGTCTGCCGAGTGCCAAGGCACCCCGGTCATCACCGCCGATATCGAGAATAATCGAAAGGCTTTTGTCATCGGTGATACTGTACAAGTCCGCAGGCATTGACGGTAAATCAACATTACTTGAAGCAAAGTCGGAGCAGATAAGACGAATACCGCTTTCGCGGAATTCTTTTTCGCTGTCTTTTGTTCGAAAATAAGGATTTACTATATCGAGGTCGGCAACAGCAACTTTTTCTCTCTGCTTTCGTAGTTCAAACGCCATATTCACCGCTATGTTGGTTTTACCGGAGCCGTAGTGACCGCAAAGTAAGGTCAAACGCTTGTAGTTCATAACAGCCTCCGAATCAAAGAAGATTTCTCTGAATCTTTCCGCTTACTGTTTTCGGTAAAGAATCTCTGAATTCTACTATACGCGGATATTTATACGGTGCTGTATGTTCTTTGACATAGTTTTGAATTTCTTTTTTCAGTTCTTCTGTCGGCTTAGTACCGTTTACCAAAACTATGCTTGCTTTTACTACCTGTCCTCTGACTTCATCGGGAGCGGCAGAAACGCCACACTCGAGAACATAGGGCAGTTCCATAATTACCGATTCGATTTCAAAAGGTCCTATACGATAGCCGGATGACTTGATAACATCATCTTTTCTGCCGACATACCAGTAATAGCCTTCTTCATCACGCCAGGCAAGGTCGCCTGTGTGGTAGTAGTTGCCTTCCCAAGTGTTACGGGTGCTTTCTTCGTCGTTGTAGTAGTAAACTGCAAGTCCGCACGGGGTGCCATCTGAGATATCGATAACGATTTCTCCTGTCTCACCATCGGGAACAGAATTGCCTTCTTTGTCGATAAGGTCAACTTTATATATCGGGGCAGGCTTACCCATTGAGCCTAACTTATGCGGTGAGCCTATCATATTACCGATTATCATTGTGCTTTCGCTCTGTCCGAAACCTTCGATAATCTGAAGTCCTGTTGCTTTTTCAAATTGTCTGTAAACTTCGGGATTTAGTGCTTCGCCCGCAGTTGTCATATGCTTTACCGATGAGAAATCGTATTTTGAGATATCCTGCTTTATCATCATACGAAGCATAGTAGGCGGTGCACAGAAAGAAGTGATATTGTACTTTGCAAACATCGGCAATATATCGGCGGCGTCAAAGCGGTCAAAATCATAGACAAACGTTGCCGCTTCGCAAAGCCATTGTCCGTAGAGTTTGCCCCACATCGCCTTTGCCCAGCCAGTGTCGGAAATCGTAAAGTGAAGTCCCTCGGGGTCTACCGTATGCCAATATTTTGCTGTATGGAAATGTCCGAGAGGATATTTATATGTATGTGCGGCAATCTTCGGATATCCCGATGTGCCTGATGTAAAGTACATCAGCATAATATCGTCGCCGCCGGGAGCGTCATCTGTTCTTTCAAAATGACTTGAATAGAGAGTATATTCTTCGTTGAAATTACGCCAGCCCTCACGCTCGCCGTTGACAATAATTTTTGTTTTCAAATTCGGATATTTCTTTGCCGCTACATCAATCTGTTCTGCTGTGTCGCCGTCTGCGGTACAGATAATAGCAGAAACGCCTGCCGACTCAAAACGATACTCAAAATCGTGTGCCTGAAGTTGAGCAACGGCGGGAATGGCAATAGCACCGAGTTTGTTAAGTCCGAGCATAGCAAACCAGAATTGGTAATGTCTTTTCAAAACGAGCATTACTCTGTCGCCTTTTTTAATGCCGAGGCTCTTGAAATAATTTGCACACTGGGAAGATGCTCTTTTCATATCTAGGAAAGAGAATCTTCTTTCGGTTTTGTTGGCGGAAATATGGAGCATCGCAAGTTTGTCGGGCTCACGCTGTGCCAAAGTGTCGACTAAATCGAAAGCAAAGTTGAAGTTCTCGATATTTTTGAAGGTAATCGACTTGGGAGTACCTTTTTCGTTTTCAACAACATCGATGAAATTCTTGTATATTCTGTCTTTTGTATCTTTTTCGGGGGCAACTGTTTCGAGATAAGTTTTGCCCTCGAGTTCGGGGATAGTCTCGCCTGTCGGATTGAGCACAATAGCGTAGAATGTGCAGTCACTTCCGTTTACGGCTATCATACCGTGGGGTGTATCGGAATCGAGATAGATACTGTCGCCGGGGCCTAAAATTTCTTTATGCTCGCCGACCTGTACCATAAGGTTGCCTTCGATTACGATATCGAGTTCCTGTCCCGCGTGAGTGGTAAGCTCGATTCCCTTTTCCTCTGCCTTTGCGTCATATTTGCATTTCACATACAAAGGTTCGGCAATACGATTTTGAAAAGCATAGGCAAGGTTATAATATGTCATACCGTGTGCCTGGGAAATCTGTTGTCCTTTGCCCCTGTGGGTAACTGTGTAGGATTTCAGGTGAGGACTGTTTCCCTCGATAATCTCGGTAACATTGGCGTTAAGTGCCAAAGCGCAACGGTAGATAAATGCAAAATTTAAGTCCTTAACGCCGGATTCACACTCGATATATTCGGCAACGGAAACCCCGCATTTTTCTGCCATATCGACAACGGAGAGTTCTTTAAGTTCACGAAGTTCTTTGATACGCTCCGCCATTTCTTTAATTTTCAAATCAAGACTCATATAGTTAGGCATACACAAACCTCCGAAATACGGGACGAAATAAAAAAGCCCGTCCCAAAGTATTCTTTGAGACGAGCAAAATTTCTTATACCCGCGGTACCACTCAAATTGCAGTTTGTAAAAAACTGCCTCTCTCGGAGTCAGAAAACTCCTATGCCTTTACGCAGCAATCACGGAGGAGGTCTAATAACCGAAACGGCGTTCTTCTCCCCGGCTCAAAAGTTACAATGCGAAATCTTATCTGAAAACTTGCACCAACCGTTTTCTCTCTGTAAGACAGTAAAACGCATCCTCTTCGTCATAGCCTTTAAAAAACTAAATTATATGTTATCACAACTTTTGCAAAATGTCAACACAAATACCCGATTTTCAAAAAAATTCTATCAAAGCAGGTTACGCTGGATTTTTCCGCTTATTGTCTTGGGAAGTGACTCTCTAAATTCGACAATACGGGGATATTTGTATGGTGCGGTATGAGTTTTTACATAATTTTGGATTTCTTTTTTCAGTTCTTCTGAGGGTTTAGTTCCTTTTACCAAAACTATGCTCGCTTTTACTACCTGTCCTCTGACTTCATCGGGAGCGGCAGAAACACCGCATTCGAGTACATAAGGCAACTCCATAATAACAGACTCAATCTCGAACGGGCCTATACGGTAACCGGAAGATTTGATTACATCATCTGCCCTGCCGACATACCAGTAGTAGCCGTCTTCATCTCGCCAAGCAAGGTCACCTGTGTGGTAATATCCGTCGTGCCATACTTTCACAGTAGCCTCGTCGTCGTTATAATATCCACGGAAAAGCCCGCAGGGAACTTTGTCCTTTATACCGACTACCATTTCACCGGGCTCACCGATGGGAACCTCTTTGCCGTCTGAGTCAAGCAAAGTGATATCGTAAAGCGGAACAGGCTTACCCATTGAGCCTAATTTATGTGGTGTGCCGAGAAGATTTGCAACGGCAAGAGTAAGTTCGGTTTGACCGAAGCCTTCCATAATTTTCAGCCCTGTTGCTTTCTTAAATTGCTTGTAAACTTCGGGATTTAGTGCCTCGCCTGCTGTTGTCATATGCTTAACTGACGAAAAATCGTATTTTGAGATATCTTCTTTTATCATCATACGAAGCATAGTAGGCGGTGCACAGAACGAAGTAATATTATACTTTGCAAACATCGGCAGGATTTTTGACGCGTCAAAGCGGTCGAAGTCATAAGCAAATACAGCACCCTCACACAGCCATTGGCCGTAAAGTTTGCCCCACAGTGCTTTTCCCCATCCTGTATCGGAAATAGTAAAGTGAAGTCCGTCGTCAGATACACCGTGCCAATACTTTGCGGTTATATAATGTCCCAAAGGATATTTGTATGAATGTGCGGCAATCTTCGGATAACCCGTTGTGCCGGATGTAAAGAACATCAGCATAATATCGTCACCGCATGGAGTATCGTCACTGCGATAGAAATGGTTGCTGAAAAGACCATACTCGCTGTTGAAATCGTGCCAACCGTCACGCTTTTCTCCGACAATAATTTTTACTTCAAGTGTGGGAGAATTTTCACTTGCTATCTCGACTTGGTGTGCTGTATCGCCGTCTGCGGTACAGATAATCGCCTTTACATCGGCAGCATTGAAGCGGTATTCAAAATCGTGGGTTTGGAGTTGATTTGTCGCAGGGATAACAATAGCGCCGAGTTTGTGCAAAGCGATAATCGAGAACCAGAACTGGTAGTGTCTTTTGAGTACCAGCATTACCTTGTCGCCTTTTTTGATACCAAGGCTCTTGAAATAATTTGCACATTGATTTGACTTGCGTTTGATATCTCTGAAAGTAAAGCGATGCTCGGTTAAATCATTCGAAATATGAAGCAAAGCGAGTTTGTCGGGGTCTTTCTTAGCAATTTCGTCAACAATATCAAATGCAAAATTGAATTCATCTTCGTTGTGGAAGTCGATGGATTCAAGTACACCGTTTTCGGATTCAACGGTGGAAATGAATTTTTCACTTATCAATTTCTTTGAAGAGTGAACGGGAAGAATATTCTCGGTATCGTAAGTCTGAGTTTTGTCTTCGCCGGGCAGAACAACCGCGATAAATACACAGTCTTCACCGTCAACTGCTATCATACCGTGGGGTGTTGAACTGTTGTAATAAATGCTGTCGCCCTGTTCAAGATATTCTATATTATCGCCTATCTGGACCTTGAGTTTTCCGGACATAATGTAGTCAAACTCCTGTCCCGAATGGCTTGCAAGGTCGATAGGTTTATTCTGCAATTTTTCATCATAGTCGTATTTTACAAAATACGGCTCTGCAATTTTTTTCTTAAACATCGGAGCAAGGTCGGATATTGTTATACCGTCTTGTTTTGCGGTTTGCTGACCGTTTCCCTTCCTTGTTACGGTATAGGACATCAGCAAAGCAGACTTACCCTCTAACAAATCGGTAATGCCGACATCAAAAATCTGGGAACATTTATGGATAAATGAGAACGGAAAATCAAGTTCGCCGTTTTCGTATTGCATATACTTTTCCAAACTCATTTGGCATTCTTTTGCCATTTGTTCTACCGAATATCCCGAAATTTCGCGCATTTCCCGGATACGGTTAGCGACCTCTTTGAGTTTATTACTTTCTACACTGGACATAAAATCACTCCGAACAATATATTTTCGGCGGGCAATAAAAAAACTCGCCTCAAAAACTTTGAGACGAGTGTGAAAAATCACATCCGCGGTACCACTCAAATTGCAGTTACAGAAAACTGCCTCTCTCGGAGTCAGAAAACTCCTATGCCTTTACGCAGCAATCACGGAGAATATCTACTGGGCATACGCCGTTCGTACTCCCGGCTCAGAAGTGATAAGCAAAAGGAAAATGCTATCGGCTCACAGCAAATGCCGACTCTCTGAAAGCAACTTATCCGTGCCGTCTTCGTCACAGCCTTTAATTTTTTTGGTTATGGACTACTTTATCACAACATATACATTTTGTCAAGGTCTTATCCTAATAATATTCACATTTTATCTATTTATTTACTGCCAAATTATTTGGGGATTTTAGGAAATACGGAATTTTTTGTTGACATATAAAATTATATTTTATATAATCAAATATAGATGAGGGGTAC
>JAGHTC010000016.1 GCA_018065465.1 Candidatus Ruminococcus equi | reverse complement strand
ATATATTCAATATCGTTTTCGACAAGTGCCTGTTTAAAACGCTTTTTGCCTGTCGGGTTTATTCTTTCGCCGATAAGCACGGGGATTGATGAAAACTCAACTGCCTTTGCATAGGAAGTAACTATTGTCTTTTCCTTTTTTTCTATAGGTTTTACGGCAACATCTTTTGCCGAATCGGTAAGCATTTTTATATATTCGGGAGTAGTACCGCAACAACCGCCCGCTATACGCACACCGTTTTCAATTTGCTTTTTGACTTCTTTTGCAAAGTCAACGGGTGTTACATCAAAAACTGTCTTGCCGTCAACTGATTTCGGCAGTCCTGCGTTAGGCTTGAACAAAACGGGGATTGAAGAATACGACAGGAGTTCTTTTACAACGCTTTCGAGTTCTTTCGGTCCCAAAGAACAATTTGCACCGACTGCGTCTGCGCCCATTTGCTCACACAAAGCGACCATTGCTTTCGGGCTTGCTCCCGTCATAAGTTTTGAGTTTTCATCGTAGGCGTTGGAAACAAACACGGGCAAATCGCAGTTTTCTTTTACGGCGAGCAGTGCAGCCTTTGTTTCGTAACTGTCGTTCATCGTTTCGATGAACACTAAATCGACATCACATTTTGCGCCGATTTTCACAGTTTTTGCAAAAATCTCAACCGCTTTTTCAAAATCGAGGTCACCAAAAGGTTTTAAAAGTTTTCCAAGCGGTCCTATATCAAGGGCAACAAATTTTTCTTGTTTTCCCTCTGATTTTTCGCTTGCTTTTCTTGCGATTTTAACAGAAGCAGAAATTACTTCTTCGAGTTCTTTGTCGTCATATTTTAGCGAATTTGCACCGAAAGTATTTGTAATTACAACATTACTTCCCGCATCAAAATACGCCTTGTGGATATTTTCTACCACATCGGGGTGAGTAATATTCCATCTCTCGGGGAGTTCGCCGGGTTTCAGCCCGCTTTGTTGCAAAAGCGTACCCATAGAACCGTCAAGGAAAAGTATGTTGTTTTTTAAGTAAGTACGAATATCCATTTTTCGCTCCGAAAATCAATTATTTTTTATTCCTATAATAGCCGTGACGGATTTTTTCGGCGTCATCAGCAAACTGTCGGAAAGGGAAAGTCCGATTTTCTTTGTATCAAGTACGGAGAAAATTTCCTTTTGCATATCAAGAGGTAAGTCGGCATAGCCGGGTGAAAATCTTGCAGCACACTCGCCGTATTCTGTCACAATATCGTCGCAAAAACGGTCACAGACATTTTCAACCGCTTCTGTACCTATTGCACCGATACAAAACGCCTTGCTCGGGGACAATGGCGAATATTTTGTAACAAGCATATCAATATCAATTCCGACGGTAGAAGCAAAAAGGACAATTTTGTTGCAGTTTTCGAGGTGCGTTTTCAACGCTTTTGAATCGGTTTTAGTAAAGCCTAAATCAAGAGTGTCACCGCAAAAAGAGATATCAAAAACGCTGTAACAAACTTTGCCTTTGAGTTTGTCTTTTGAAAGAGCGATACACTCGTCTAAAAGCGACTGTATTTCGGGTGCATTGTCCTTTGCTTTCATATATCTTAATATATTATTTTTATCAAGGGTTATTTCGTTATATGTTTTGTAAAAAGTCGTAAATATCACTTTCCTAAAATATCCGAAAGATTTTCTTGTATTTTTCTTGCTACATCGGGTTTGTTCATTGAATAGACATGAACATTTTGTATGCCGTTGGCATACAGGTCGACAATCTGCTCGGTTGCATAGATAATACCCGCCTGCTTTATCGCACTTTCATCATCGCCGAATTTATCAACAAGAGTAATGAACTTTTTCGGTAAAAACGAATGTGAAAGTTCCAAAGCGCGCTTGACGGTATTTTTTGTAGTTATCGGCATAATACCAACAACAATCGGGACTTCTATTCCGGCTTCGCGGATTTTGTAAATGAAATTGTAGAGCAAATCGTTGTCAAAAACCATCTGGGTTGTCAAAAATTCACAGCCCGCGTCTACCTTTTCCTTCAGGTGCTTTATGTCCTCTACTCGGTTTTTGCTTTCGGGGTGAACCTCGGGGTAGCACGCTCCGCCGATACAAAAATCGGCTTTTGAGTCTTTGATATCTTTTATCAAGTCAACAGCATATTTATAGTCACAATTATCCCTGCCGGACTTTATGAGTTCTTCGGTCAAGTCACCGCGCAGAGCGAGAACATTTTCAATGCCGAGTTTTTTCATCAGTTCAATCTTTTCTTTTACATCATCTTTTGTTGACGAAACACAGGTAAGATGTGCAAGGGTAGGAACGGCGTATTTTTCCTGAATACTTTTAGCAATATCAAGAGTAAATTTACTTGTGCCGCCGCCTGCTCCGTATGTAACGCTCATATATGAGGGCAGAAGTTTTGCAATTTCAAAGGTAGCATTTTTTACAACCTCAAAATTGGTATCGGTTTTCGGCGGAAAAACTTCAAAAGAAAGTGAGTACTTTCCGTTATTCAAAATATCTGTGATTTTCATAAATATCACCCCACTATAATCAGTTTATTATACCACTAAAGCACGGTATAACGCAACCATAATTTTCAATTATCAATTTTCAATTATCAATTATTAATTTAAAAAACGCTGTGAAAAATTTTCACAGCGTTTTAATATTATCAATGATACATCTCTGTCAGTTTAAATTCTCCGTCTTCGAAAACGGCAGAGCCTTCTATTACATACGGGTTTTCAACGCCTTCGGAATTAACCTCTGTGGTGGTGAGTTTGAATGTACATTTTTCCTTATCGTTTGTCAAAAACTCAACTTTGTAGTCGTCGTTCCAGGTTACGCTGTAATTCTCCTGTGCGGGAGAAATTTTTGTATTTACGCAGAGCATACCGTTTATTTCACTATACAGCGGTCCCTGATTTTCGGGATAAATATTCATAAGTTCGTCGGCTTTTTCTTTTGTATATGTGCTGCGGACAAAGTCGTCGAGTTCTTTGTATGAGTTAAAATATGATGTGCTGACCTGATAAAAACCGCTTGTCACTTCGTCGCCTGTATGCGGAAGATGGCTCAAAGCAAAAATAGCAATGTAGCAATCAAGGTTTCTTTCCATAAGTTGTCGTACCTGTTGTTCCGTACATGGCGCCTGGGCATTTGATGAACCACAGGACGAACAGCAGGTAAAGGAAAGACAAATAAAAACAAGACATAAAAACAAAGCAATTTTTTTCATAACGCACCCCGAAGATTTTGATTTCTGTAATCAACATTATATTACATAAATATTTTTATTTCTACACCTTTTGAAAATTTTCATATAGATTTCATATTTCAGACAAAAAATATCCCCTGCAAAAGCAGGGGACTTTTCATACTGATTAGTTTGTCGGAATGGTCTGTGGTTGAGTTTGTGTTTGTGGCTGTTGTGTCGGGGGCTGAGTCGGAGCCTTTGTGGGTGCCTGAGTAGGAGCCTGAGTAACAGGTTGAGTCGGAGCCTTTGTAGGAGCCTGAGTAGCAGGTTGAGTCGGAGCTTTTGTAGTCGGTGCTACTGTTGTTGAAGCAGAGGTTGAAGCAGTAGTTGATGCTGCTGTGCTTGCGTTTTTGTCACCGTTTGCATTAGCCTTTGATATTACAACAAAAAGAACGACGCCGACAAGAAGTACGGCAAGTACAACGATAAGTACGATAAGTACCGTGTTCTGCTTTTTCTTTTCGGTTAACTCACGCTTTGTCTGGTTTACATTCAAGCGAGAAAGTTCATCCGAAGGACCTTCTTCTGTTGCTTCATCGCGAAGTACAACTTCCTCGTCGGAAAGTATTTCGTCTACTTCATTTTCAAATTTCTTTTCATCGCTTACAAAGTCATCGCCGTAGTTTTCGGTTTCTTTGACTTCTTCAGTGTTTTCTGTGTTAGTATTTTTAATTTCATCTGACATTTTGTTCTTCCTCCTTTTTTAAACTTCGACAATTATACCATATTATTTTTGTAAAGTCTATAGTGCAAAATTCATAGATTTGCGCACTTGACAAATTTATCTTATATTTGATATTATCAATAAAAGAGGGCGATATTATGACGCAACAGCCACAGAAAATAGATTACATTCAATTTAAAAGTAAACTTAATTTTGTCAGCAGACCGATATTCGAATTTTGCGGGGCTTTTGTCAGTTTTCTTGAGGACTTTTACGGGCTTAACGAAAACGACCCGAAGATACAGGAACTCGAAGCAGAGCAACCGCTTTTTACTGAAGTATTAGGCGCAATAAAAAATTCAATTTCTCCTTATCTTAAAAGAGAGATTGAAGACTTTTCCTTTGCAAAAACAATACTGCAAAGTGTGCTGAAAGCCTTTCTGTTTGACTACCCCGAAATCAACTCTTTTTCTGCTTTTCTCAAAAAATATGACTCCTACACCGATGCACAACTTTTCAACTTTATCGGCGGAAGTTTTCTGAATGAACATTCACAAAGCAACTGTGAGGACTGGGGAACCGTGCTTGACGATATGGAGAAAATGCAAAACTATATTCTCAATATCGAAGAAGTCAACAACGAATTAAAAGAAAAAATTATCACGCTTTACAAATACCCCGAAGAAACAAAAATGCGTATTCGCCATATTATCTGCTACATTTACTCTGTGTTCAAACCGTATGAATCGCAGGTTGTCGAGCAGGCGAAGAAACAGCAAAAACGCTATTCGAACCTTATGGAAATTGACTTTGATTATTTTTCCGATGTTCTTCAACTTTCGGAAATAGCAAAGGTCATCGACAGCAACGAAAGGATATTACTTTGTATCAGTTATATGTATCCCGTATGTTTTTACTGCAAAGAGTATGACGACTCTTCTGCATTTTTGCTCAACGGTTTTTTGTGTGACCAATACTTTGCCGCAAAGGAAGAAAAGGCGTCTTTGGAAGCCTTTTTGAAGATTTTGGGCGACGATATGTGCCTGAAAATTTTCTTAAAATATGCACAAAAGCCGTACTATGTTCAGGAACTCGCAAGAGAACTCAACATCCCGCCGGCACAACTTCGTATGTACAACAACCGTTTCCAGGATGCAAACCTGCTTTTGTACGACTACGAGGGCAGGCGCAGGCACTATTATCTTAACAAAGAACAGGTAAAACAGTATATAGACAAATCTATGGCGGAACTTAATTTCTGATTTTATCTGCATATTATTAAAAATTTTGCACCTCAAAAAGAGGTGCATTTTTTGTGCAAAATAACGCAAAAATTTCCATAATTTGCAAATTTTCTACTTATATGGTATAATAACTGCGAAAGGCGGTGGGCTTTTTGGATTTTAACAATCTCTTTGAAGATTTCAAACAAAAATGCCGAAAAATCATACCTTTTGCAAAAACCCGTAAAGGACAGCCGTTGTGCATAGCGGCTCTTGTTATTTTTATTATGCTTTTCTTTGCGCCACTGTTTCACGGCGGTGTGGGAACTGCGCTTGTCGGCTGTGTTGCCGCTCCTTACCTTGTTCTCCTTTGGAGAAAATTCAAAAGAGAACTTACCATTGTTCCTTCGGTATTCTATTCTTTGGTAATGCTTCTTGATATGATTTTGTATCATAGTTTGACTGTTGTTTCGTGGCTGTTGACAGCGATTGTATTCTTGCTGTTGATTGCGATTTCCGAGAATATGTTCAAAGCCTACGATAACCTTGAAGACGGAATGTATACCTACATAGGTGCAGGCGTTGTCTGCGTTATTATCGTTATTATCGCTTGTCTGGTTGCTTTTCTTGTCAGTATCGCGTGGTGGCTTTTGTGCCTTGTTGCTTTTCTTGCCGTTATCGGAATCTTCTTTTCGGTTGTGCTTTCCACAGCCGCCTATACCGCAACAGACGACAAACGCCAGGCAAGAAAAAAGTATCTTGAACGCCAACAAAAATTTGACCGCGAAACCTACACCGATGTAGATTATACGGACATAGATGATGAATAGAAAAAGGCAGTAACGAAAATCGTTACTGCTTTTTTAGTTTTTAGTACCTAGTGTTTAGTTTTTAGAAAATTCAGGGCTGTGATGATTTCATCACAGCCCTATCATTTTAGGATATATTAACTTTTATGTTAATTATTCTTCGTTTGCACGCTCTACAAGAGTTTCGTATCTCTTGTTTGCTGTGTCTTCTGCCTTTGTGAAGAGTTCTTCTGCACGCTGCGGGAATGAGCGTGTGAGGGCAGAGTATCTTGCCTCGTTCATAATGAAGTCGCGGTAAGATGCTGACGGAGCCTTTGAATCGAGAATAAACGGATTCTTGCCTTCTGCTTTGAGTCTTGGGTCATAACGGAAGTTGTTCCAGTAACCGCACTCAACAGCCTTAGCCATTTCTTTCTGGCAGTTCTGCATACCGCCCTTGATGGAGTGCATCTCGCACGGAGCATAACCGATGATGAGGGAAGGACCGTTGTAGGATTCAGCTTCTTTGATAGCCTTCAAAGTCTGGTTCATATCAGCGCCCATAGCAATCTGTGCAACATAGATATAGCCATAAGAGATAGCGATATCAGCAAGGCTCTTCTTCTGGATAGCCTTACCTGCTGCGGCAAACTGTGCAACCTGACCGATGTTAGAGGACTTGGAAGCCTGACCGCCTGTGTTGGAGTAAACTTCTGTATCGAATACCATAATGTTTACATCTTCGCCTGTAGCGAGTACATGGTCAACACCACCGAAACCGATGTCGTATGCCCAACCGTCGCCACCGAAAATCCATACGGATTTCTTGGAGAGGTATTCTTTGTTATCATAAATTGACTTGCAAAGGTCGCACTTATCAGCAACTTTTTCAAGTTCTGCAACGAGTGCTTTTGTAGCTTCTGCGTTTGCTTCACCGTCTTCAAGAGTTGCAAGATACTGTTCAGCTGCTGCTTTAAATTCAGCGGAAGATTTATCGGAATCTTTTGCAGCCTTGACTTGTTCGATAAGTCTTTCTCTTACTGCACGCTGACCTAAAAGCATACCCAAACCGTGTTCTGCGTTGTCTTCAAACAAAGAGTTTGCCCAAGCAGGACCGTGACCGTCTTTGTTTACGGTGTAGGGTGATGTAGCAGCAGGACCGCCCCAGATAGATGAACAACCTGTTGCGTTGGAAACATACATTCTGTCACCGAACAACTGAGTGATAAGGCGAGCATAAGAAGTTTCTGCACAACCTGCACAAGAGCCGGAGAACTCTAACAGAGGCTGTTTGTACTGAGAAGAAATAACAGTAAGTTTTTCTGTTGTTTCGGGTTTCTCGGTAACTTTTGCAACACAGTAATCGAATACTGCCTGCTCGGCTTCCTGAGATTCTCTTGAAACCATTTTGAGTGAATTTGTGGGACAAACGCCGACACAAACACCGCAACCCATACAATCCATAGGCGATACAGCCAAGGTGTATGTATAGTTAGTTTTAACGATAGGCTTGGGAGCCTTCTTCATATTTTCGGGAGCGTCTGCTACTTCGTTTTCGTCAAGAGCGAAAGGACGAATTGTAGCATGAGGACAAACGAAAGCACACTTGTTACATTTAGCACAAGTATCAGCATTCCATTCGGGAACGAGAACAGCAACACCGCGTTTTTCATAAGCGGCAGCGCCCTGCTCGAATGTACCGTCAGCGTGGTCAACAAAAGCAGAAACGGGAAGAGAATCGCCGTCCATCTTGCCAACAGGGAACATAATGTTGTCAACCTGCTTAACGAGTTTTTCGCGGCCTTCTGATTTAGCAGTTACATCTGTATCTGTTGCATTAGCCCAATCAGCGGGTACATCAATCTTAACATAAGCGGTAGCACCGGCGTCAATAGCCTTTTCGTTCATCTCAACGATTTCTTTACCCTTCTTCATAAACTTCTGTGCTTTTTCTTTCATATAGCCTATTGCTTCTTCACGAGGCAATACTTCTGAAAGTGCAAAGAAAGCGGACTGCAAAACAGTATTTGTACGCTTGCCGAGACCGATTTGTGCAGCAAGGTCAATAGCGTTAACTGTATAAAGCTGAATGTTGTTCTTAGCGATATACTGCTTTGTTTCAGCATTTAAGTGAGTATTAAGCTCATCAGCAGACCACTGGCAGTTGATGAGGAATACACCGCCGGGCTTAACATCCTGAACCATCTTGTATCCCTTTAAGATGTAAGACGGGTTGTGGCAGGCAACGAAGTCAGCCTTGTTGATGTAGTACGGGCTCTTTATAGCCTTGTCGCCGAAACGCAGGTGGGAAATTGTGATACCGCCTGTTTTCTTTGAGTCATACTGGAAGTAAGCCTGAACATATTTATCGGTATGGTCGCCGATAATCTTGATGGAGTCTTTGTTAGCGCCGACAGTACCGTCACCGCCGAGTCCCCAGAATTTGCATTCGATTGTACCCTCTGCAGCGGTGTTGGGAGCGGGTTTTTCTTCAAGAGAAAGGCCTGTAACATCGTCTACGATACCGAGAGTAAAGTTGTGCTTGGGAGCGTCCTTTTTGAGTTCTTCATATACAGCAAATACGCTTGAAGGAGGAGTATCCTTTGAGCCTAAGCCGTATCTACCGCCGACAACAGTTGCCTGTCTGCCAAGAGATGCCAAAGCAGCAACAACATCGAGGTAAAGCGGTTCGCCCAAAGCACCGGGCTCTTTTGTTCTATCCAAAACTGCAATTTTCTTTGCTGTTGCGGGGATAGCCTCTACGAGTTTTTCAGCAGAGAAAGGTCTGTAAAGTCTTACTTTAACAAGACCGACTTTCTCGCCCTGTGCGTTCATATAGTCAATAACTTCTTCTGCTACATCACAGATAGAACCCATAGCGATGATAACGCGCTCTGCGTCTTCTGCACCGTAATAGTTAAAGAGTTTGTAGTTTGTGCCGAGTTTAGCATTAACTTTGTCCATATATTCTTCAACAATAGCGGGGAGAGCATCGTAGTATGTGTTACAAGCTTCTCTGTGCTGGAAGAAGATGTCGCCGTTTTCGTGTGAACCACGCATTACGGGACGCTCGGGGTTTAATGCTCTCTTTCTGAACTGTTCGACAGCATCGAGGTCGCACATTTCTTTGAGGTCATCATAATCCCATGTTTCGATTTTCTGAATTTCGTGAGAAGTTCTGAAACCGTCAAAGAAGTTGATAAACGGAACTCTGCCTTTAATTGTTGCAAGGTGAGCAACAGCGCCGAGGTCCATAACTTCCTGCGGGTTTGTTTCAGCGAGCATCGCGAAACCTGTCTGACGGCAGGCATAAACATCGGAATGGTCGCCGAAGATGTTGAGTGCGTGAGATGCTACGCATCTTGCAGAAACATGGAAAACAGCAGGGAGCAATTCGCCTGCGATTTTGTACATATTCGGAATCATAAGGAGCAAGCCCTGTGAAGCCGTGTAGGTTGTAGTCAGTGCGCCTGCGTTAAGTGAGCCGTGAACTGTACCTGCTGCACCTGCTTCGCTCTGCATTTCCTCAACCTTTACGGTTGTACCGAAAATGTTCTTCTGTCCCTGTGCTGACCACTGGTCAACATAATCTGCCATAGGACTTGACGGAGTGATGGGATAGATACCCGCAACTTCCGTAAACGCATAGGACACATAAGCCGCAGCGTTGTTGCCGTCCATGGTTTTTTTCATTCTTGCCATGTGATATTTCCTCCATATTCTATCGTTGTGAGATGAGCTCTTTCGCACAACGATTAATGATTGTTCGATAAGCGTTAGCGGCAAAAACTCCCGCATATCGTACCAATATACATAATATCACAAATTTTTTGAAAATACAACAACAAAATATTGTAATTTGTGATACTTTGCACACTAAAAATATTATCCCCTCCCGAAAAAATCAAGAGGGGAATTTTTGTTTTTTTATTATTCTTTCCAGTTGTCTGTTTCGCCGAAAACATTTTTCGCACCGCCGGGGGCGGAATGTTTTGTTAAGTCAAAATTGTCATAAGCAAGGTAGTCGCCCTGCTCTTCAACATTACCGAATATTTCCAGTGCCTCACTTGCCGTAGAAAATTCATAGCCTTTTTCATTAACTATATAATCAAATACCTTTCGCAAAAGCCAGTATTGACTGTCTGCCCAGTTATCCATACCATTCTCTGTTTGTTCCTTACTCGGACCTACATCTTTATATTCGGTGGTCGGGAACAGCATTTTATGGGAATGGCACATCAAAACAAGCCAACCGTTATTTTCAATGGTGTCGTCTACGACTTTTTTGTAATAATCAAATGTGTCGGGGTAAAGCGTTTGACCGTCTTTGTCATAAAGCAAAGTTGAAGCATAATGTCCGCCGAGTGGAACACGGTTTATATGGAAATTTGAAATAAAGCCGTGGTTGTCAAAGTGGTCTAAATCCGTGGTATGAAAAGCAAAGTCATAATACTCTCGTGTTGTGTTGCGAGTTTGCTCATTGTTCCCGCCGTAAGGATAACACCATATATTTGTAAAGAAATCAAATTCTTTCAAATTGGCTTTCGTGTTTTGGAGAATTACTCTGTTTTGTTCATCGGTAACTGTTACTGCATTTGTTCCGCTGTGGCCGATTGCTTCTCCGCCTGCTTCGACGATTTTTCTCAATTCGGAATACCAAATTGTTTGGGAACGAATATATTTACCTTTTGGCAATTCATCCGCTTCATAGGCAATTACCAAAGGAATATTATATTCCTGAGTAATAGGAAACAAGTTTGTATAACTTTCTCTGTATCCGTCGTCATCTATCAGTGTGAACATCGGTTTTTTCTGGGGAGGGGTCGTGCTGCTTTTTGTCTTTTCTTCTGCACCCTTGCACAATATTGATAACTTTTCTACATCGGGGGCAGTTCTGTATTTGAAAGACTTTTCCGCTCCGGAAGTCTTGACTATATCGGCTATTTCCCAGTTATATTGGCGAAGGCGTTGTGTTTCGTTTTTCTCTTTGCCGTCTTCCGAAACGGTAAACTCAAGCGTTGGATATATGCCTGTTTTGTTATTTGCAAGGTCGGTTACATCTACAAACGGCTCCGTTCTGTCACACCTTATCTCTAAACGCATAAAGGCTGTTTTTTCGGGAGAAGTCCCCGTTGCTACGGCGGATTTTGAATCTTCGCATACAGCATTTGTTAAAACATCGTATGAAATAAATTTTTTGTCGGTATCGTAATAAAAAGCCTGTATTTCCCTTACGGTTCTGTCAATCTGATATGTGAAAGTAAAGTCTGTGTTCGGATACATCACAAGGTATCCGCTTGCAATATCATAACTTTCCGAGTAAATCGGCACAGCCATTTTCGTTGCATTTTTCGGCACGGTTGTTATAAGACCTTGGTAACAATCTACATCACTCGAATAGGCGTACTCGTGACCGACATATTTATCATTTTCATCAAAATATATAACCGCCGCGGTGGTGTCATTGTTTGCCAACTCAGTTGTTACTCTGTAGACTTCGTTGGGCTTTACATCATAATATGCGACACTGTGCTTAGGAGATGAGCCATACTTTTTTGTCTTGATAACAAATCTTGAACCCCGTGTGATTGATGAGGGTTCTATGATATGAGATTTTGCATAGCGGGATACAACGGTATCTTTGTCTTTTTCTTCGTCATACTCTGTTCCGTCAAAATTGCAGATATGAGCAAGGTATCGCTGGATAAGAGTTGCGTCCGTTACAGAAACCGTACCGTCTAAATCGGCATCGGAATTAAACTCGTTAATCAAGCCCAAAAGCCCGTTGTCAATTTTTGCTATTTTCATTTGAATTAAGGTAGCATCACAAATATCGACATTTCCGCCGTTATCGGCGTCACCGAGAATGCTTTCTTCACCGTGTAAGTCAACAGTTGCCGCACCGAAAGATACTGTACAACTTGCTGTCAAAACAATTGCCAATATAAATGATAACATAGAAACACGAAATTTTTTCATAACAAAACTTCCTAAATTAATTCTAGGAAAATTATACCATAATATAAAAAGTAGTCAACAAAAATCACTTCTTGTTTCATATTTGATTTCTGACAGCTGATTCTTTGATTGTTCATTATTATTTAATTTGACTTTTTGGT
>JAGHTC010000034.1 GCA_018065465.1 Candidatus Ruminococcus equi | reverse complement strand
TCTGAATATCCACCAGCAACTATTCTATACCTTGCGCTCCCAGCTGTCCGACAAGTCCCATATGATCAGGGTGATAATGTGTAGCAAGTACATATTTTATATCAGCAATATTAATCCCTGCACTTTTTATCGCCTTGTAAAAAGCAGGAAGTGTTCCAGCATAGTCGGTATCTATCAGCAAACCGCCTTGATCACCTCTTATGAAAAATGTATTCGTATTGCCATACTTCAGTTTATCCATATCATTGTCTCTATAAATTCTAATTTATCTATTTCTACAAACTGGGATTTGTCTCATTCTTTTATATAAAAGACTAATGTAAGTTTATCATTGATAATATGTGTTTTACCTGTTTGATGATAACCCAATTTTTCATATAAATAACAGTTACCCTTTTCTTGCAATATGGTATCTAATTCCCAATTTGAATCTCCATGTAAATTTTCAACCATTCTAATAGCGATTTGGGCATAACCTTTATTTCTATGCTGGGGCATAATAAAAATAGGTGAAATTCTCTTAGATTTTGTATTATCTTTCTCATCTACAATTCTTATTGCCCCTACATTAATTCCATTATCTTGAATATAGTAATAATAAGTGAATGGCTGTTTTAATCTCGTAATCATTTTTTCTAATTTTTCAGTTGCAGGACTGGTATCTGTATCTTTATATTTGTTGTATAACTCCGTAAATGCTTCTACTTGCATTTTCCAAAGATTTTCAGCTTCATCTAAGCCAATTCTAACTAACTCTACAGACATACTCCACCTCCTAAAATTCTAATTTATCTAACAAATCACTAAACAGTAATTTTAAATCATATTTTCTTTTGTAATTCCCCTTTAACATATTCAAGATTACTATTTGTCAATATTGGTATTAATTCTTGAATCTCATCTATTGATTTATCCCACCATTTAATTGTTTCTAAAATATTTATTAATTCATCATCAAATCTTTTTCTTTTTATTTCGATTGGATTTCCATCAAAAATACACATTTGTATAGTTTTATTAAATCCCATAGTATCACCTCATCAACATAAACAATATCACAGAAAATAAGCATTGTAAATAAAATTATACTTCTTCACTATTCACTATTACTTATTACCTCCCAAAAATCCCTTATCAACCTATGGAATAGTGAAAAGTGAAAAGTGAAGAGTGAAAAAGTAAAAATCCCTCACACTTTCGTTTAAGGGATTTTTTGGAGGCGTCACCCAGATTTGAACTGGGGAATCAGAGTTTTGCAGACTCGTGCCTTACCACTTGGCTATGACGCCGTGTTAAATTATATTCGCAAAAAATAAAAATAACACTCAATTTGTAGAAAAGCACTTAATAAAAAATTAAGTGCTTTGTGGAGCGGATGACGGGGCTCGAACCCGCTACCTCCACCTTGGCAAGGTGGCGCTCTACCAGATGAGCTACATCCGCAAATATTGGTGCCTCCGGACGGAATCGAACCATCGACACGGGGATTTTCAGTCCCCTGCTCTACCGACTGAGCTACAGAGGCAAATGTGGCGACCCGGAACGGGCTCGAACCGTCGACCTCTAGCGTGACAGGCTAGCGTTCTAACCAACTGAACTACCGGGCCATAACTTGGTGGGAACAACAGGGCTCGAACCTGTGACCCCCTGCTTGTAAGGCAGGTGCTCTCCCAGCTGAGCTATGCTCCCACACCGTTCGCCTCTTATTTGCGACCTAAATATAATACAATAGATATTCGCTGTTGTCAATACCTTTTAACTAATTTTATCTAAAAATCTATTTTTTCTTTAAAATTTCTTTGAGTTCGTTTTCGGTAAACTCGTATTTCTTGTTACAAAAATGACAAAAAGCACTTGCGCCCTTGTCTTTTTCTATCATTTCTTCTATTTCTTCTTTCGGCATACTTTCGATTAACGCCTCAATCTTCTCTTTTGAGCAACCGCAGACATACTTAACGGGAAATTCGTCAAGAACTTCGACTTCAAAACCCTTTAATACCTCTTTGCACATATCGAGGGTAGACATACCCTTTGCAAGCATAGTTGTAACGCTGTCGAGTTGTGCTACATTTTTCTCCAACTTTTCGATTGTGCTTTCATCGGCACCGGGCAAAAGTTGAATAAGCATACCGCCCGACAAAAGCACCTGTGCGCTTTCTTTATCGACAAGAACGCCCAAAGCACAGACAGTGGGTATCTGTTCGCTTACTGCATAGTAATTTGCTATATCCTCGGCAATTTCGCCCGAAACAAGGTTTGTCTGTCCGAGGTACGGCTCGCCCTCACCGAGGTTTTTCATAACATTCAGCACACCGTCTTTTCCGACAGCGGCGGCAACATTGAGTTTTCCGTTTTCGTAGCGCGTTGTTTGGCACGAAGCGTTTGAAACATAGCCTTTGACATTTCCGCTTGAATCCGCTACAGCGATAACCGCACCCAAAGGTCCGTCACCCGCAACACGCAGGTTGATAGAAGCGTTTTTACTTTTGAGCATAGCGCCCATCATTGAAGTAGCGGAAAGGAGCCGTCCCAAAGCGGCAGTAGCAACAGGCGAAGTCTTGTGAATAATGCTCGCCTTGTACACTATATCGGTTGAATCAATAGCCGATGCCATAATCGCACCGTCTGATGTAATACATCTTATTATCTTATCCATAAAAATTTCCTTTACAGTTTTCTTGCAACAAAAACGATGCGTTCGTCATCGTCTTTTGCATCATCAAAAGTCATATCCGAAAAAACTTTTTCAACGGTAAAACCTGCATCTGCAAGCATTTTTTCTATCTCGTCTTTTTCATATGCAATTTCACAAAATTCTTCACTGCTGCGGTAGTAAGCATCCCCATCTTTTTCAAAGAAATCGAGGTCGATTTTTACCGTGCTATTTTCTAATAAAGAATTTTGCCACACACAGTACACTTCGTCGGTATCATAGACAAAAGTATTATTTCTCAAAATATTTTTGTGTTTATACACAGTATTGACATCAAAAAGAAAACGCCCGCCTTTGTTCATAAACAAATATACTTTTTCAAAAGTCTTTTGCACATCTTCTTTTTTATCAAGGTGGTTAATGCTGTCGAGAGTGCAGATACAGGTGTCTATTGTGCCATAGAGGTCAATCTCCTGCATTTTCTGGCAGAGAAAAAGGATATCGAGGTCGAGTTCTCTTGCCTTTTCGTTTGCGATAGAGAGCATATCGGATGATGCGTCTATGCCATAGATATCAACGCCATGCTTTTTCAGTTCGCAAGTCAGCGTTCCCGTACCGCAGGCAAGGTCAAGGCTTAACCCCATATCGTGGTTAAGCCCCTCAAAAATCGAAAGTATATATTTTGCTCGCTCTTTATAATCGACATTAAATGTCAAAAAATCGTAGTACTGCGAAAAATCGGAATAGCCGTTCATTATTCTTCATCCATTCTGTCGAGGGCAATATTATATCCCCCTGCGTTTTCGTATTCGATAGAACGCTTGACACGGCTGATAGTCGCGGTTGACGCTCCCGTTGCTTCGACAATCTCGTTGTACTTGCAGTTTTGAGAAAGCATTTTTGCAACAGCAAAACGCTGTGCCATAGCCTTGATTTCGGGAACGGTGCAAAGGTCTTTGAAAAAAGCCTTGCACTCGTCAACGGTTTCGAGTGTCAATACAGCCTTGTAAAGCAAAGCGATATAGTCATCATTCGACTTTGTTGTCATAAAAAACACCTTCTCTGAAATTTATCACGATTTAACTCACTAAAATATTATCACAAAAAAAATAAAAAGTAAATAGGAAACAAAAATTTCCTATTTACTTTCTTACCAAAACAAACCCGAAAGTAATCCGAGCAAAACACCGCTTACATACAAAATCAGGGTAATAAGCAGATTTTTCTTTACATTTTTGTTAAGTCTGTAAAGTACAAGCAAGCCAACGCCTGCGTTTGTCATCAGTCCCGCTATCATCATACTCGGAGTAATTACATTTTCAACAAAAAGATTGGTTATCAAAACGGACGCGGAGCAGTTCGGAATAAGTCCGACAAGTCCGACGGTTATCTCACCGAGTACAGGCGTACTTGTTACGATGTTTCGAAGCCACTCGTCACCGCCTAAAAAGAAGATAAGATTCAAGACAAACGAAACGATGAAAATAAGCACGATTACTTTTACCGTATGCTTTAACGCAGAGAGGAAAATATTCTCGTGGCAGTCGCAATGCTCCTGCTCGCAAAAATCATGGATATGTCCCGATGTGACATAATTTCCGCGTTTGCAAAGGCGCATAATTATATCAATAGCAAAGCCTGCAACCATACCGCCCAAAACTTTTATACCGAGGATTTTCAATATAGTCGGCAAGGGAATGTTGCTAGACAAAAGTATCGGAAGCATCTCGTCACTTGTCGAAAGAAAAACTGCAATCAGCGTACCCAAAGTTACTATCCTTGCGGCATAAAAGCCCGCAATAGCCCCTGAAAAGCCGCACTGCGGAATAGCACCCAAAAGTCCTCCGACAGCAGGTCCGGCATAGCCGACACGGGCTACGGCGTTATTCAGTTTTTGCCCTGCTTTTTGCTCTAAATACTCCATAAGAAGATACGCAAGATAGAGTATCGGAAGCATTTTCAGGCAGTCAAGCAGAGTATCAAGAATTACATCAAGCATACCGAAAAACTATCCTTTAACAAAATCTTTGTATATAATAGCAAAAAAACGCGTAGTAGTCAAACGGGTATTTTTTCAAAAAAGCAACTCCACCGCAAAAGCGGTGGAGCAAAAGCATTTTGTTCTCTTTTTTGATATTATTATTCGTAAATACCGGTACATTCTTCCGTTGGCGGCTCTCCGTTATCGACATTTTTAAAAGGTACTTCAACCGGCAATGACTCTTCACCGTTTGCATCCTTAGCGGTAACAACAAGAGTAAACTCGTCGCCGTATGTAATGCTTTTTGTCGGTAAAAGTACAGAATTGCTGTCGATATAGCCTGTTGTGAGTTCTATCTGTCCCGGGATGGGATTGCTTGTATCGACCTTAAAATCACCGTAATCTCCGGTGTATTTTGAATATGCGTGAACACCACCGATGATTGTGAATTTATACTGATAGGGTGTTCTGCCATTTGACGCATAAGCAAAGACTTTGTTATTAGAATATACATTATAGGGGTCTAATAATTCTGCACGAACAATAGTCCTGTTGTCATATGGTAAGCCTGCAAGGTATTTTTGGATAGCGGTTGCATCGGCTATGTCGCGCTTTGAGTCAAGGTTAAAGTCAGTAATATAATATACAGGAGTGCCGTATAATCTGTAGAACCTATCCTCCACCTCATCTTCTCTTGAAAACTCTTTAACTTTGGCAAGGCACTTTTGAATAGTTGTTGCATCGACAATAGACAAATTTCCGTCACCGTCAGCATCGCCGATACGCTCGCCTATATTATCGTCCACATATTCTTCAAAATCCTCGTACTGAGAGCGATTGTTGTACGCCTCTTCCAAAGAGAAAAACTCCTGTTTTTCTACATCAAAAACGCAGTAGAAGAAACTAAACGGAATTGCTTCCCAATCAGGTCGCAGTACCTTTTCGCCGAAATGTCCGTATATACACCAGGGCATTGCCATATTTGACGATGCAAAAATCAACGCCCAATCCATTTGACCTGTGATTTTTGAAAAATGATAATACTTTTCGTTGTAAGACAAAGTTTCTTCCATACCCCAATGGTCAGGGTCGATTACATCTTTATACTTTTGCCAGAAAAGCTCTTTAAAATAATTATCATTTTCAGTTTTCGTCTCTGCAAAAGCGGATATAGAAAGGCTGCCTAATAAAAGTAAAAGTGTCAGGAATACAGCAATTATTTTTTTCATTTTGATTACCTCCAAAATCTTCAATTTTCCTTTGCGGAAATTCCTTTCACTATAATAACGATTTGGAAAAGCAAAATTTTGCATATTTTTTAAAATTTATTATTCTTTGTTGGAAATAAACAAAAATCAGCCTTTGTTTTTTGAAAGAATGAACAAAAATACGGATGCAAGGAACACCTTACATCCGTATGATTTTACTAATTTTTTCGTTTTTTAACTTTCTTTACTATGTCATAGACAATCACATACAAAGTCGCAAAAATGATTATCGCCAAAATAATGC
Organism: Candidatus Ruminococcus equi; assembly: GCA_018065465.1. GTDB lineage: Bacteria > Bacillota > Clostridia > Oscillospirales > Acutalibacteraceae > Ruminococcoides > Ruminococcoides equi. The sequence goes on along the minus strand of JAGHTC010000034.1, from coordinate 7,383 downwards.
ACACGATAATGGTCGCGGTAGGAGAAGATTTTGCGGTTTCTGTTGTTTCGCTTACTTCGGCTGATGACGAACAAGCCTTGACAAATTTTTCCTGCATATATGAATAGATATCATTATCTATATTAGCAAAAATATAGCATTTGTCGAGATAGTCCTGACTTGGATAAATGAGTTCACAATTTTTTGTTTCCTCGTCGAGCATATCGAATGCCGCTTGGTTCGGAGTTGCATAGCCGATGTACTCGGTGTTTGCAAGAGCGATTTCGGGGTCGCACATAAAGTTGATAAAAAGTTCTGCGTTATCTTTGTTCTGGCAACAGGTCGGAATACACATCGCATCAATAAAGAAGTTTGAGCCTTCTTCGGGCAGGCAGTATGTGAGGTCTTCGTTATTGTCCATCATTGTGTAGATATCACCTGCATAATACGGTGCGATAGCCGACTGTGAGTTTTCCATTTCGGTGAAAACCTGGTCCATGACATACTTTTTCAAAACAGATTTCTGCTCAACAAGTTTGTCGGTTGCACGGTCGATATCTTCGTGAGTGAATGACTTTTTGCCCGGATTTATCGGCGGGTCGCAAAGTTGCATTGAAATTGCCGTTGCATCTCGGGAGTTGTTAAACATCAAAATGGTATCTTTGTACTTTTCATTCCACAAATCCGAGAAACCAGATATTTCGCCCTCTTCTATCATCGCGGTATTGTACACAAGGGCAACAACGCCCCATGTATACGGTACGGTATATTTTCGTTCGGGGTCAAAGTCAAGGTGCCTAAATCTGTCCATAATATACTGATAGTTCGGTATATTATCGTAGTTTAGTTCTTCGAGTAAGCCCTCGTCAATAAGACGACCTATCATATACTCCGACGGGATAATTACATCGTAGGAAGAATTTGAATTAGTCAGGATATTGTAGAGTTCTTCGTTGGTCTCGAAGTTGGTGTAATTGACCTTGATATTATATCTTTTTTCAAACTCCGCGATAACATCAAGCGAATCGTCGTCACCGTTTGAGATGTACTCGCCCCAGTTGTAAACATTAACTTCGCCCTCATATCCACCGGACTGCGAACACGAAGCAAGAGGAACAATGCAAAGGACAAGGACAAGACACATAAAAATACTGAAAAATCTTTTCATTTTTTCTCCAATTAGTTTTTGTATTTCTTTAAGTTTTTATCTTCTGATTTATTTTTGATATTGATTATGCACAAAATCAACAAAATGATAACGAACATCAAAGTTGAAAGTGCGTTTGCCTTTGGATTGATACGCTGGTGCGTCATTGTGTAAATCTGAATGGGAAGTGTCTGGAATTTACTGCCGCGGGTAAAGTAAGTGATTACAAAATCATCAAGCGAATATGTAAAACTTATCAAAAGTCCCGACAGTATTCCGGGCATAAGTTCGTGTAATACGACTTTGAAAAATGCCTGTACCGGAGAACATCCCAAATCAAGTGCCGCCTCGTAGATAGAGTTATCCATTTGTCTTAATCTCGGAGTAACACTCAAAATTACATAGGGAGTGCAAAAGCCGATATGCGCAAGAAGTACCGTTACAAATCCCATTTCAAATCCGAAAAGTGTTCCTGCAAATGTAAACAAAAGCATAAGCGAAACGCCTGTTACGATTTCGGGGTTAACAATCGGGATATTTGAGATATTTTGTATTGCAGAGCGATAACCGCCTTTGAAATTATATATTCCGATAGCGGCGGCAGTACCCAAAACAGTAGCGATTACCGATGCCAAAAGTGCGATTATCAGAGTGTTGTAGAAACTAGTCATTATCTGTGCATCGTTGAACAAAGCCTCGTACCATTTGAGGGTAAAGCCTTTCCAAACGGAAGTTTTTCCGTCGTTGAAGGAATAAATAATAAGGTAAAGTATCGGCAGATAGAGAAACGCCATAATGATGCCGAAATAAATTTTCGAGGAAACTTTTTTCATACCGAAACCGCCTCCTCATCGCCAAACTTGTTCATAAATACAAGGAAGCCCAAGATAACTACCATAAGTACAAGTGCTATTGCAGAGCCAGTATTGTGGTCGGACTGGAACACACGCTCGATGACATCACCTATCATAAACTGTGTGCCGCCGAGATACTGAGCAACAAGGAAGGTGCTTGCTGTCGGTACAAATACCATTGTAATACCCGAAATAATTCCGGGAACGGAAAGCGGGAATATAACTTTTCGTAATACATACAGTGAGTTTCCGCCGAGGTCTTGTGCCGCTTCGATAAGCGACGAATCAATTTTGCTCATAACGGTATGCAAGGGCAAAATCATAAACGGCAAAAATTCATATACCATGCCGACTATGACAGCACCCGAATTTCCGATAAGAGTCGCATCGATACCCACGGCGGACAAAATCATATCAAGCGGTCCGTAGTTTTGCAAAATCAGTACCCACGAATAAATGCGAAGCAAGAAGTTCATCCACATAGGCACCATCAAAAGCATAATTATCAAACGCTGGTTTTTTTCAGAACAACGCGAAATTCTGTATGCAAGCGGATAAGCAAGCACAAGACAGATTACAGTAGAAATAAGCGCAATCAAAAGTGAGTACAAAAAGACTTCGCTGTAATCGGATGCGTTGACAAAATTATTCAGTGTAAAACTGCCTGTTTCATCGGTAAATGCGTAGTAAAGCACCATACCTATCGGTATTATGGTGAAAATAAGCATCCACAAAAGATAAGGATAAGAAGTCTTTTTACTCTTCATCTTTTGCTACCTCGTCAACGGTTATCGTTGCTTTTGAAAAATCAAAGCAAATCGGAACATAGGTCGATACCTGCTCGTCCTGGTCGCTTTGCATCAGCCATTTTCTTTCATCGGATTCAAGAATAATCTCGTTGTGTTCGCCTTTCCATATAACCGATTCAATATAAACTTCGTCAAGTTCACCGCTGTTTTCACCTGTGATGTGAAGTCCGTCGGGCGGTAAAGAAATATGAAGTTTCGTACCTTCTTCGTAATATGTATCGGGGATGGTAACTTCTCTGCCTTCAAGGAGAATTGTTGTTGTGTTTTCATCCTTGTCGGAATAATAAACCTCCACATCAAATTCATTGTTCGGTGTCGGGAAAAGTTTATTCATAATATGTATATTAAAAGGAGCAACTTTCATACCGATTTTTTTGCCGACTTCCTGGCATACGGTTGAATGAATAAGCCACTGGCAATTTCCGACCATAACGCTCATTTCATAATGAACGCCTTTGAAAATCGCATCTTGAACAACGCCGACAAACTGTGCTTCACTCTCGGGGACTACTTCAACATCTTCGGGACGGATAACAACATCAATTGGTTTGTTGTTGCCGAAACCTGTATCAACACATTCGATTTCTTTGCCTAAAATGCTGACCTTGCAGTCTTCGAGCATAATTCCGTTGAAAATATTAGCCTCACCGATAAAGTCGGCAACAAACGCATTTGCGGGTTCGTTATATATATCGGCAGGAGTTCCGATTTGTGCAATTACACCATTGTTCATAACGGCAACTCTGTCCGACATTGTGAGCGCTTCCTCTTGGTCATGTGTAACATATACAAAAGTCTTCTGCGTTTTTTGTTGAATTTGCTTAAGTTCTATCTGCATATCCTTGCGAAGTTTCAAATCGAGGGCTCCCAGAGGTTCATCAAGCAAAACAACCTTCGGGTCACACACCAAAGCACGGGCAATTGCAACACGCTGTTGCTGTCCGCCGGAGAGGTTTGCTATACGGCGATGCTCATATCCTTTGAGGTCAACGACAGCAAGCATCTTCTTAACTTTTTCATCAATTTCCTTTTTGGGAAGTTTCTTGATTTTAAGTCCGAAAGCGATATTATCGTATACATTCAGATGAGGAAACAGAGCGTATTTTTGAAAAACCGTATTGACGGAGCGTTTATGCGGTGCAAGCCCGTTTATCCGCTCATTATCGAATAAAACATCACCTTCATCGGGGTCGATAAAGCCGGCGATAGTTCGCAAAGTGGTAGTTTTTCCGCAGCCGGAAGGACCGAGCAAGGTGATAAACTCCTTGTCATAAATATCAAGGTCAATTCCATTCAGTACTACCTCATTTTCGTAACTGAAATGAAGATTTTTCAAAGAAACGATAGCGTTTTTTTCCAACATTCTGCCTCCTTAGTTTTGAGCTTTTTCATCAAATGATGATATAAAATTATATTACCTAATACCCCTTTTGTCAACGAATTTCTTTGTTCATATTGGTAAAAATTTAGGGGGTATTTTTGTCTATTTTGACGATGGTGCATTTGCACTAAAAATTTGTTTATTTTTGTTTAGTTAGCGAATTTAATTTTCTTATTATGTATAGTATAATTCAGTACAAAGGAGCAAATCGCTCTTAATTGTTTTGAAAGGAAGAATTCTTATGAAACGATTTCACAAATTGCTAAGTCTTGTTCTCTGTATTGCAATGGTTGTTTCAGTGATGGCAGTAGCTTTCACAGCACAGGCAACAGCGGCAGAAACACAGACAGCACAAACAGGCGCATCCGACAAGGTTTTTTCCTGGGATAACGCTTCGGTCTATTTCTTGCTTACCGACCGTTTTGTAAACGGTAACACATCGAATGACCACTCCTACAACCGACTCAAAAACCCCGATGGCTCAATCGTCAGCACATCATCCTTAAACTCTGATGTTGCTACATTCCACGGCGGTGACTTTGCCGGTATCACAAAGAAAATCAACGAAGGATATTTTGATAACCTCGGCGTTAACGCGCTTTGGATTTCTGCTCCTTATGAACAGATTCACGGCTACGTTATCGTAAATGAAGGTAAATCAAACTCCATTAAGCACTATGCTTACCACGGCTACTACGCTCTTGACTACACACAGACAGACGCAAACTTCGGTACTGCCGCTGAGTTCAAGACAATGGTAGACACAGCCCACAACCACGGTATAAGAATCGTTCTTGATATCGTTATGAACCACCCCGGTTACAATACTCTTTACGATATGAAAGAGTACGGCTACGGCGCACTCAAAAGCTCTTACAACTGGGACCAGGTAATGGGCTTCTACTATGACTGGAAATACAACGCTCACTATCACGAAGGTATCGACTACACATCAACCGGTGCAGCATCAGGCTGGTCTAACTGGTGGGGCGGCGACTGGCTTCGAGCAGGTATCACAGGATATCCCGCACTCGGCGGTGACGACCTTACCCGTTCGGCAGGCGGTGACCTTCCCGATTTCAGAACAGAAAACACAAGTACTGTTGAACTGCCCAAAATCCTCAAAAACAAGTGGACAAAAGAAGGCAGATACACAACAGAAATGAACAAACTCAACTCCTACTTTGCAAGCGGTAAATCAAAGACAGTTCGTAACTATCTTGTATACTGGCTTTCACAGTGGGTTGAGCAGTACGGTGTTGACGGCTTCCGTTGCGATACAGCAAAGCATGTTGAACTTGCTTCCTGGAAAGCACTCAAAGACCAGTGTAACCAGTCTTTGAACACTTGGAGAAAGAACAATAAGGGCAAAACAGATGCCGCATCCTGGACAGATAACTTCTGGATGACAGCAGAAGACTACGGCTCAGGAGTAAACTACGACAACTACTACTCACAGGGCGGATTTGATTCAAAAATCAACTTCTCATTCACAGGCGGCGGCGGTGTTCCTAATTCTTCTTCAATCAATAACACCTATTCCGAATACGCAAACAAAATCAACACAAAAGATGGCTTTAATGTCCTTACTTACATTTCATCACACGATACAACACTTTGCAGAAACGACCTCTACTATCAGGGCTCTGCTTTCCAACTTCTCCCCGGTGCTATCCAAATTTTCTACGGCGACGAAAGTAACCGTAAAGTATTAAACAGCACAGTCGGCGGTGAAGGCGACCACCTTGTTCGTTCCGATATGAACTGGTCTTCAACCGACAAAGATGTTCTTGCGCACTGGCAGAAGGTCGGACAGTTCAGAAACAACCATATCGCTGTCGGCGCAGGCTCACATACAAAAGTTGACAGCACAAGCGGTACAGCTTTTGCTCGAGTTTATGACAAAAACGGTGTCAGAGATACCGTACTCGCTTGTATCGGTGCTTCTAACAATACAAATGTAACTATCTCTGTCGGCAAGTTCATCCAGGACGGCGTAACCGTTACAAACGCATACGACAAAAAGACAGCAGTTGTATCGGGCGGAAAAGTTACATTCAACAGCGGTGCACACGGTACCATCCTTCTTGAAACAGCACCCGCAAAACCCGGTCCCACTGTTTCTGTTTCCAACACAGGCGGAGAGTTCAAAACAAACACACTCTCTATCACAGCAACACTCAACGACCTTGCTAAAAGCGGTACTTACCAGATTGGTAAAGCAAGCCCCGTAACATTCACAAAAACCGCTACATTCTCTATCGGTGCAGATATGGACTTTGACGAGTCCGTTGATGTTAAATACACTGCAACAGACGGCTCAAAAACTTACACAGTAACCTACACATATACAAAGGTTGACCCATCCGCTACACCATTTAAGTTCCCGACTGCAACCACCACATATCTTTTGGATAAAGCAGGCTGGGGCAGCGCAAACTGCTACGCTTGGATCAAAGATACTACTACCTCTAATGCTCCTTGGCCGGGTGAATCAATGAAACTTGTCGGTCAATTTGAAGGAAGCAATGTTTACGAATATGATGTAACCAATAAATATAATATGGTTATCTTCAATAGCTCATCAAAAACAGATGACCTTACATTTACACCGTATTCTTACTTCAACAACTCTACAAATTCCTGGGTTAGTGTAGATCCCCCCACTCCTCCTACTCCAACTACTCCGACTACCCCGTCACAACCTACAACACAGCCCACTACACAACATTATACTCAACCTACTACAGAGGAGCCCTTTACAATATCTCCTTATCCGCCTACAGAGTGGACTGCAACTCCTCCCTCAACACTCATCCTCGGCGATACCGATTTCGACAGTTTCGTTACTATCACAGATGCTACATTTATCCAGAAATGCCTTGCAAGGATAATCTCATTCACCGATGAGCAGAACCTCTGCGGTGACATCACCGGCGACGGTCTTGACATCACAGACGCAACCCTTGTCCAAAAATGGCTCGCACGATTCACAGTACCCTATCCGATTGGTCAGCCTATCGGCTCTGACCCGACAGTAGCACCGTCAACATCTACGACACCTACTCAACCGATTCCTACCACTCCTCCCTCAGGGGACAAAAACACCGTATATGTTGATATGGGCAAAGAATGCAATGCATATGCTCACTACTGGGAAGACCAAGGTGAATCTCCGATTCAATGGCCCGGAGTTGCTATGAACCATGTTTC
>JAGHTC010000072.1 GCA_018065465.1 Candidatus Ruminococcus equi | reverse complement strand
CAAAAAATGTGATATATTTATATACAGGGAAATATAGGAAACTACAAATATATTAACAAAAAAATTTAGGAGGAATATCAATGAGTAAAAAACTAAGATTGTTAAGCGTAGTAATTGCCTTGACGATGATTGTTTCATCGGTATTTATGGCACAACCTTTTTCGGCGGCAAACAGCGACACCGCTCAAACACAGGAAGGTACGGACTATAATCTACCGACGAATGTTCAAGACGGCGAGATACTCCACGCTTGGAACATCTCTTACAACAACATAAAGAGCAATCTTGCAAATATTGCGGCGGCAGGTTTTTCTACCGTACAGACCTCACCGGTACAACAACCGAAAGACTTCAACGCTTCCTGGACTGATGTATCAGGTCAATGGTGGAAACTTTATCAGCCTCTTTCATTCTCTATTGCTGAAAAATCGTGGCTCGGCTCAAAGCAGGAACTCACTTCTCTTTGTACTGAAGCGCACAAATACGGTATCAAAATCATTTGCGACATCGTTGTAAACCACTTGGCAAACAATGGTGGCTCAGATACATTTAATACCGAAATTGCAAAATATGAACCGACTATTTACAACAACACTTCGGCATACTTCCACCCATACAGAAACTGCTCTGATAATTCTATACAAGATGTTGTTCAGGGAAATATCGGTATGCCCGACCTTAACACCTCTAACTCTTATGTTCAGGAAAGAGTAACTTCTTTGCTCAAAGAATGTGTAGACTGTGGTGTTGACGGTTTCCGTTTTGACGCTGCAAAACATATTGAAACACCGTCCGACGGAAGTTATGCTTCTAACTTCTGGCCGAATGTTCTCGGTGCTACAACTTCTTATGCACAGAGTAACTACAGCAAAACTCCGTACTACTACGGCGAAATTCTCAGCACCTGCGGTAACGGAAGAAGTTTTTCTTCCTACACACCGTATATGAGCGTTGTTGACAATGTTACAGGTAACAACATTATGTGGAGCATTAACAATAAGAACGCTTCGGGTGCTGCAAACAGTTCATTCAACTCCGGTGTTGCAGCAAATAAAATCGTTATGTGGGCTGAATCTCACGACACATATGCAGATGACTCTACATCGGGTGTCAGCCAAACAACAATTAACAAAGCATATTGCCTCGGCGCATCAAGAAACAAAATCGCTATGCTTTACTTTATGCGTACTGACGGCGCTTCTATGGGCTCTATCGGCTCAACTTCGTACAAGAGCAGTGCTGTATCTGCCGCAAACAATTTCCACAATCAGTTCCTCGGATATTCTGAATACCTTTCAAGTTACGGCAGTTACGCTATGTGCGAGAGATATTCAAACGAAAGCACAACCACAGGTATGGTTATTGTAAACTGTTCCGGTACTAACTCATCTGTTTCAGGTGTTACCACACAAAAGATGAAAGACGGCACATACACAGATATGGTAACAGGAAATACATTTACTGTATCTGGCGGAAAACTCTCCGGTACAATCGGAAGTACAGGCGTTGCAGTAATTTGTAACGGTACATCACCTGTTACACCGACAGAAGAAACATATGATCCGTCTACCGAAGAAGGCTACTACCTTGTCGGTACTATTAACGGACAGGACTGCTGGAATTCTCTCACTCCCGACAGAAAATTACACAAATCCGCTACTGTTGAAGGTCAATACGAACTTGACTACACATTCCACGACAATGATGAAATCAAAGTTGTCGGATACTTTGACAATGTTCCTACCTTCTATCCCTCTTACGGAGATAATTACAGATGTACAACGGCAGGTAATAAAACTGGCGAATGCACCCTGTACTTTAACCCTGAAGGCAACTCCAAATGGTCTTATGTTTACTTAACCGTTCAGAAAAAATCAACCGAGCCGACTACTGCTCCGACAACCGAACCGACAGAAGCCCCGACAGGAAAGATTGATTTACCTGACGGATACTACCTTGTCGGCACGATTAACGGTAAAGACTGCTGGCCGTCAAACATCACAGCAGACAGAAGACTTCATATCGACAACGAATACACAAAGGGTGAGAGATATGTTCTCTACTACACCCTTTATGCAAAAGATGCGATTAAAGTTGTAAAACTTGAAAACGGCGTTGTTACAAAATGGTATAAGGCCGAAAACAAAACCTCTTACACAATCAACAACAGATATGATGAGGCTACTTACAAAATCTACTTTATGCCGGACGGTTACAAGAGTTGGATTTACACCTATATCAATGCTACTAAATATGACGGTGAAATTCCGACATACTCTGACGAAACAGAAGAAACAACTGTTCCTACCACCGAACCTACTACAGAGCCAACTACCGAACCGACAGAAGCACCAACCGCGCCTGCTAAAACTTATATCTACGGAGATGCAAACTTAAATGGTGAAGTTCAGATAATTGATGTTACATTAATTCAAAAGTACCTTTCACATTCAATTCAACTTTCCGCTTTGCAACAAAAGGCAGCACATGTTACAAATACTCCTTCGCTGTCCATAGTCGACGCAACCGTAATTCAGCGTTACCTTGCGCACTTTAAAGACGGTAGTAAAGTAGGCACTACATTCACAGAATAACAACTAATTTCAACGCCTGTTGAGTTAATCCTCAGCAGGCGTTATTTTTTGTGCTTTTTGTTTATTTTGCACTAAAACTTTATTTTCGCATTGTTAAATACAAACAAAGACTTTGGATTTCCGAAAATTTTGTTCATCTTCATTTATAAAAAAACCTTACGATATCACATTTATTATAATCAAGGGTATTAAACTTTGGTTTCTTTATCAATAGAATTCTAAAAAGTGCTGTGATAATATAGTAGCATAAGATAATTTGTTTAGGATTTTTTGAAATTAACTTGAAAATTTTGGGAGGGCTATTTTATGAAGATGAACAAAAAACTTGTTGCGTTATTGATGGTACTTACTCTTGTATTAACCAGCGTTTTTGTTGCTATTCCCTATTCAGCGGCAGAAACCGAAAGCAAAGAAACAGGCGCGTCATATAACCTTGCAGCAAAAGTCCAGGACGGAACAATTCTTCACGCTTTCTGTTGTTCTTTTAACAACATCAAAAACCGTCTTCCCGACATTGCTAACGCAGGCTTCTCTGCCATTCAAACTTCTCCTGTTCAGCAACCGAAAGACTTTGGCGGTTGGAACGATATCAACCAATGGTGGAAACTCTATCAGCCTATTTCTTTCACAGTTGCTCAAAATGACTCTTGGCTTGGCTCAAAGTCTGACCTCACTTCACTTTGTAACGAAGCACACAAATACGGAATAAAAATCATCTGCGATATCGTTGCAAACCATACGGCAAACGACGGTTCTAACGGCGGTGTTGACTGGAATCTTTCCCGCTATGAATCAAATCTTTACAATGGAAAAGACAGATATTTTCACCCCTATGTTGACTGCAACGACGGTTCAATAAGAAATGTTGTTTGGGGCAATATCGGAGAGCCTGACCTCAACACATCCGACTCTTATGTTCAAGGAAGGGTTACTTCACTTCTCAAAGAATGTGTTGACTGCGGTGTTGACGGTTTCCGTTTTGACGCTGCAAAGCATATTGAAACACCCGACGACGGCGAATATGCATCTAACTTCTGGACAAATGTTCTCGGTAACGCGTCTTCTTATGCTAAATCGAAAAAGAGCAAAGAACTCTACTACTACGGCGAAATTCTCAATACCGTAGGTAACGGCAGAAGTTATAAATCATATTCAAAATTTATGAGTGTAACCGACAACGTTACAAGTGACAAAACAACTGCAAGCATTAAAGACAACAGAGCATCTTCTGTTGCAAATACAAACTACAACAGCGGTCTTGAAGGTAAGTATCTTGTACTTTGGGGAGAATCTCACGACACATATATGGGCGACTCAGGTACAGGCGGATATAGGAACACTTCGAACATCAGCCAGAATGTTATTGACAAAGGATACTGTTTTGCAGCATCAAGAAAAGGTGCTTCTGCACTTTACTTCCTTCGTCCTAACGGTGGTATGGGCGACTTTAATTCAAGCACATACAAGAGTTCACAAATCTCGGCTATAAACAAATTCCACAATAAATTTGTCGGTGCTGAAGAAAAACTCTACTCTTCAAATTCACTCGCTGTATGCGAAAGATATACAAGCACCGGTGCAGGTATGGTTATCGTAAACTGCTCGGGTGACAGCACAAGCGTTAACTCGCTCGACACCTACCATATGGCAAACGGCTCATATAAAGACGCTGTTTCCGGAAACACATTTACCGTATCAAACGGAAAAATTTCCGGTTCAATCGGTTCAAGCGGTGTTGCTGTTGTTTACAACGAAAATTCAGTTGTAACTCCTACATCTGCTGATACCACATCTCAAGTTACCCCTACCAATCCCCCTGTACAGCCGACTACTACTGCTCCTACTCCTTCAAAAGGTCTCGACTTTTCAAACCCGCTCACTGTTTATCTTTACAACAGTGCTAACTGGAACAATCCCTACCTTTACAGCTGGTCTGATAACAATGGTGATGACACAAGCTGGCCCGGCAGAGAAATGACAAAATATACTACTGTAAACGGTGTTGATGTTTACTCGTTTACTGTAAAATCAAGGGAATTTTCTCATATTATTTTCAGTAACAAAGGCACACCTCAAACAAGAGATTTAGAGATACAATCAGGTCATGTTTACTGGGATAATCAAAAAGACAACTGGGAAGATGCATCTAACCTTGTAATCCCGAATTCAACACCTACCACAGCGCCTACCACCGCACCCATCACAGTGCCCACCACAGCGCCTACTACAGCAAAACCGACTACTGTTGAAAAAACATATCTCTACGGTGATGTTGACTTTGATAACGCGGTTACAATCATAGATGCTACAACGATACAAAAATCGCTTGCACAACTTGTAACACTCAAAGGCAAAGCAAATATCGCCGGTGATGTTGACGGAAACTGTACGATAGATATTATCGATGCAACATATATCCAGAAGAAACTCGCAAGCATGATTACAAAATTCCCTGCAGGTGAAAAGTACTACTATTAAAATATCCTTAATATTGAAGCCCTCAAGTAATGGAAAAGCCCCGCCGAAGCAATCGTTTCGGCGGGGTTTCCATTTTATATAGTTGCTATTTCTATATCCTTATAGTTTTGTTGAAGTGTTATATCCTTTGCTATATCTTCGCTGACATAAAGTTTCTTTTTTTCGCTGTCCAGTATTGCGACAGCGATATCTTTTTTGTTCTTCAAAAACTCTTTGCTTTTGTCTATACCCATAACAAAAATCGAGGTTGAATAGGCATCGGCAAGGGCGGTATCATTAGAAAAAACAGTAACTGAAGAAATATCACTTTGTGAGGGTTTTCCTGTTTTCGGATTCATTATATGGTGATACAGTTTTCCGTTTTCTTCAAAAAATCTTTGATAAGCGCCGGAGGTTACGGCACTTTTGTACTTCATATCGACTGTGCAGAAATAGTCACCGACCGCTTCGGGACAGGTGATGCCGACTTTGTAGTCAGTACCGTCGGGCTTTTTGCCGACTAGAACAATATTTCCGCCTAAATCAATGATAGCAGAGAGGTTTTCATCTTCAAATATCTTTGCAACCTTGTCGCCTATATATCCCTTTGCGATAGCACCCAAATCGATATATACACCTTTTTCGCACTTTACTTTTTTGTCATCAAGTGCGACTTTTTTATAATCGACAAACTGCAAAGTTTCTTTTATCTTTTCATCCGTAGGGACTTTATAATTTTTATCGGTAAAGCCCCAAAGTTTCATTATCGGATAGATAGTAATATCAAATGCTCCGTCGGTATCTTTTGAAACATTTTGTGCGGTGTTGAGCAGGAACATCGTTTCGTCCGACACGGCGACAAAGTCTTCGCTTTCATTTATCTTCTTTACATCGCCGTCTTTATTGACTGAGAAAAGTTCTTCGAGTCTTTGTATTTCTTTCTTTGCTTTGTCTGTTGCATTTTGTGCCTTTTGTTCGTCACCGTATACTTTGAAAGTAATCAAAGTATCGAGGGCATACATTTCGTCTGTACAGGGTGTATCACTATTTTTGCAGGAAACAAAAGACAAAGCGATAACGACAATAATAATTGCCGACAAAAGTTTTTTCATATCATTTACTCCTGCATTTATCAATAACCATTTGGTAGTACGGAAGCAACTCAAATCCCATTCGCTTGTAGAGTCGCATAGCACCTTCGTTTTCTGCTTCAACTTCAATACGAAAACGGGCGGCATCTATGTTCTTTTTGCAATACTCAAAAAACTCGGTAGAAAGTCCGCGTCCTCTGTATTCGGGCTCGATATAAATTTCTTCGAAAGTTACGGAATATCCGCCTGCTTCCTGTGAGAAAGTTTTGCTCAAAAGGCAAAACCCGCAGGGGGTGTTTTCGCACTCAAAAATATAGCAGGATAAATATGTATCACTTTTCAAAATTTCGTTGAAAGTTGCCTCGTAATTTTCTTTCGGTACGGGAGCATTCACTACATCGGAATTGTAGAAAATATCGACATATTTCATATAGAGGTCTTTGTCCTCTTTTGTTATCTTTCTAAACATATTATCACCGTTTCAATTTCAGCATATTTTGATAAAAAGCAAATGCCAATTTCTTTTGTTTTTTAGTTATATTACTATATAAGCTATATTCTATCTAAACACCTTGTGCATAAAGTTATACATACACTCGCCCCAAAAATCTGAATCATGACCAAAGCCTTCAACATAATCCATAGTGTGGGGTATATTCATATCGTCTAAAACTTCGCTGTAATAATGGGTACATTTAATATTCCACGGGTCTTCGCTGCCGACAGCAAGGTACAAGTATATGGGCATATTATCTTTTGTAGGCGTTGGAAGTTCTTCAAAGTACGGTATGTTCCAATATGTCCCCTTGTGCCACTGTGTCGGGATAACACCTGTATCGGGAGCTATACCTGCAATGTATCCGAATTTATCAAGCCACTTAAATCCTGTGCAAAGTGACTTTGCTCCACCCTCTGAAACACCTGCAACGGCACTAAACTTTCTGCCGTTTTTTACAGGATATTTCTCTTCGATAAACGGCATAAGGTCAAGTGCTATATCGTCAACCGTTTTGTCGTATGCTGCTCTCATTTGTTCACCGTTTAGGTTTTCTTTTTCAGATTGCAGACCGCTGTACATATCTACGCTTACGATAATCATCGGTACTACAAGACCTTTTTTATACATATTACCATAAAGTAAATGAAGATATGAGCCGTCGCTTAAATGTGCTTTATAATCAGCACCCCAGCCGTGTATCATATACATAACGGGATATTCTTTTTCGTCGTCATATTCTGGTGGTAAAAGAACATTCACATACTTTTTGTCACCTGCAACAGTAGAAAAATACTCTACATCGGTATCAAGAGTACCATAGTCTGTCCCATCATTTCGACTGAAAAACGATGAATCAATATCATATATATTCTCTTCTTTATATGGGTTGTAATCCGATTTTGCTTGTGTTATAGCATCATTATCGGTTGATGTGTTTTGTGTATTTGAACACGCACACATCATTACAGCAAGCATAAATAGTATTATTGCAAGTACTCTTCTTTTCATATTATCACCGAAATGATTTTACCACAACGCTCATAAAAAAGCAAAGGCTTTCGGCAAACGCCGAAAGCCTTAAAGTATTTTTTAATTTGTTACTACCCCTCTGTCAAAACAAAGATTTTGACATCTCCCATCACAAGGGGAGACTGTTTGGTTTGTCTCGTTCCTCGTCTTTTTATAGTATTATACAAATCAAGCCATTGCAACCGTCGTTGATTATTTTTTCTATCGTTTCGCCGACTTTCAATCTTGCCTGTTCGGGCATACGGTAAAGTTTGTTGTGAAGGCCTTCGTTGACAAGTTCGTTGACCGATTTTCCGAAAATATTCGACTCCCATATCTTTGCGGGGCTTTCCTCAAATTCTTTGAGCAGATATGTGACAAGTTCTTCGCTTTGCTGTTCGCTGCCGACTATCGGAGTTACTTCTGCCGTTGTGTTTATCCTCATCATATGAATACTCGGAGCGGAGGCTTTCAGCCTTATACCGTACTTTCCGTTTTGCTTTATAATCTGCGGTTCTTCCAAAGACAATTCTTCCATTGTCGGCATTACTATTCCATAGCCTGTGTCCATTACCTGATTATATGCATCGCGGATTTTTTCAAACTGCTTTTGGAGGGAGGACAATCTGCATACGCTTTGCATAAGGTCTTTCTCGTCTTTTATCTCTATTCCCGTTTCTTCGGTCAGTATTTTGAAGAACAGAGAATTTTCTACCTTTATGCTGACATCGGCTCTGCCCTGCCCTAAATCGAGCGAATCAAGCGAAGTGTGGCTTATATATTCATTCTCGGATATCTTTGACAGAACATCCTGAACACAGCGGATTTTATCGACACTTTGGGCATTCTCTCTTATTGTATCAAAGACGGCTTTTTTCAGCCAATTTTCTTTGTCGAGGGACACAAGCCACTTCGGAATATCGACGCGGATTTCTCGCACGGGAAATTCAAAAAGTATTTGAGCAAGTATGCCTTTTATTTGATTTTCGTCAAGTTCAAAGCAGTTTACCGGTATTACGGGGACTTGGTACTTTCTGCTCATTGAAGACGCTAACTGCTGGGATAAGGAACTGCTCGGCTCAACACAATTTAAGAGTATTATAAACGGCTTGTCGATTGACTTGAGTTCGGATACAACTCGTTCTTCGGCTTTTATATATTCATCTCGCGAAATCTCTCCGATTGAGCCGTCTGTTGTAATAACAAGTCCTATTGTCGAATGTTCGTTTATGACCTTGTTTGTGCCGATTTCCGCCGCCTTTTCAAATTCAATCTCGTTATCGTTCCACGGTGTTTTTACCATTCGGGGCATATCTTCTTCCATATATCCCATAGCGGAATCCACGATATATCCTACGCAATCTATCATACGCACAGAAAGGTTTGCGGTATTATCAATATTTATTTCAACCGCCTGTTCGGGGACAAACTTCGGCTCGGTTGTCATTATCGTTCTGCCTGCTGATGACTGGGGCAGTTCGTCGGTAGCCCTGCGACGGATGTTTTCATCTGCGATATTGGGCAGTACCAAAGTATCCATAAACCTTTTTATAAAGGTGGATTTACCCGTTCTGACAGGTCCGACTACTCCTATGTAAATATCTCCGCCTGTGCGTTTTGCTATATCTCTGTATATACTTCTTTCTTCCATAATTTTCCTCCATACACTTGATTACTAAAATGTATGAAGATATGGGAAAAAATATGCCATAAAAAAACCGCCCATTCGGGCGGCTTCTAAAACTTATCAAGAAAAGAATGTTCTTCGCCTTCTGACTTATATGACGGGAAAGTGTCAAGGCAGACATTGTGGATAGATGAAAAAATACTGTTTTCGATATTCTTATTCGTCTTTTTCAGTTCTTTTATCAGATGTTTTGTTTCTTTGCGCTTTGAGAGTAATTCGTCTTCTTCGCTGTTTTCGGTAAACCTGCACGCACAACGCAAAAACGAAAGCGAATTATATTCCGTCCATTTTACTATATCTTCTTCATTTATGCAGTACAGGGGACGGATAAGCTCCATTCCTTCAAAATTTTGTGACTTTAATTTCGGGAGCATCGCCTGTAACTGGGATGAATAGAACATTCCCATTACCGTTGTTTCGATTACATCGGAAAAATGATGTCCCAAGGCGATTTTGTTGCAGCCTAATGATTTTGCTTTGCTGTATAAATTTCCTCGCCTCATCCTTGCACAAAGATAACACGGGGATTTTTCCTGATGTGATACAACTCTGAATATATCCGACTCGAAAATTTCTATCGGTATATTGAGAAGTTCTGCATTTTCTTTGAGTTTTTGCAAATTCGCTTCATTATAGCCGGGATTCATCACAAGATAAACAACTTCGAACGGTATTTCGGTATGCTCTTTCAGCATTGAAAAAAGCACCGCCATAAGCATTGAATCCTTACCGCCCGAAATACAAACGGCAATTTTGTCATTTTCTTTTATCAAATCATAGTGCTTTATTGCACCGATAAACTTTGCCCATATACTTTGACGAAATTTTTTGCTTATACTTCTTCTGACACTTTGGGCTTTTGATAAATCTTCTTTCACAATCCACCTCAAATAATAATTCCGCCGCCGACTACTATATCGCCGTCATACAAAACAACAGACTGACCTTTTGTTATTGCTCTTTGTTCGTCATCAAACTCTACTTTGAGTTTTCCGTCGCTTTGCATAGTCGCTGTTGCACTTTGGGCTTTTTGGCGATAACGCACCTTTGCCATTACTCGCATCGGCTCTTTTAATTCTTCTACGGAAATTAAGTTTACATTATCGGCATATAAAACTTTACTGAATAACCCTTCTCCGTGAGTGAGGGTTACTGTGTTATCAGAAGGATTTATCTTCGTAACAAAAAGAGGAGCGGAAGACGAAACCCCCAAGCCTTTTCGCTGGCCTATTGTATAATTTACAATGCCTTTGTGAGTACCTAAAACATTTCCGTTTTCGTCAACAAAGTTGCCGTACTCTTGCTTTTTGCCTGTATATTTTTCGATAAAAGAATAATAATCTCCGTCGGGGATAAAACAAATATCCTGGGAATCGGCACTCTCGGCATTTTTAAGTCCCTCTGCCCTTGCAATCTCTCTTGCATCATTTTTCGTTAGTTTTCCGAGAGGAAACTGCAATCTTGAGAGTTGCTGCTGCGTTAACTGATACAAAACATAGGACTGGTCTTTTGCTTCGTCTTTTGCTTTTTTCAGCAAATACCTACCGCTGTTTTCATCAAATTCGATATTGGCATAGTGTCCGGTTGCGACCTTTTCGCAGGAAAGTTCATCAGCCTTTTCTATCAGTTTTTGAATTTTTATATATCTGTTACAGATAACGCATGGATTGGGCGTACCGCCGTTTTGATATGTTTTCACAAAATCTTTTACTACGATATCTTCAAAATCACTTGAAAAATCGAAAGAATAAAAAGGAATACAAAGTCTGTCGCAAACTGCTTTTGCATCTTCTATATCCTTTGTGTCGGCGTCAAAATCACTGCCGTGGAGTCTTAAATTTGCACCGATTACATCAACGCCTTCATTCTTCAAAATGCAGGCACAGACAGCGCTGTCAACACCGCCCGACATTGCAACAAGGGTTTTCATACACTTTGCCTCCTTTTCAATACTGATTATACTTTTATACAAAGATAAATGCAAGCATAAAAAAGCCCGCGTAGTATAAATACGCAGGCTATAACTTAATCTGTCGGGATGAGAAGCATCATCGGATTTTGCAATATTTCACAGTCGAGAGAATTTTCTTCCAGCAATCTTGAAGGCCTTGTTGAATAGGATTTTGATATATCCCAGATACTTTCGCCTTTGTCGGCATAGCATAAAATCAAGGCGGATGTTCCCTTTTCTATCGGTTTGTCATCAAATGAGGTTACCGAACAAACGGCGTTTGACCTTACTTCTTTACATAGCAAGCAGGAAAGTTTTGTTTCCAATCTCAATTCAATTTCACAGTCGCTTAAGAGCCGATAACTTACCGATGCGATAAAGCCCATAGGATTTTTTATCACATCAAAATCATATGTACCGGAAACCGTGCAATCATATTCTACCGTTCGCTCGATATAGGACGGCTTTTGTTCTTTGTCGATAAACAGCATACAAATATTCGCTTTACACGAAAGCTTTGGTGAATCGCCGTTTTTTGAAGCTGTTACCGAAATTATTTTTCCGCTTACATCAATCACCCTGTCTATTTCAACACTGTCAAGAGTTATCTTTTGACTTTCAACACAGGATGATTTTATCATTTTTGTATCATAAACGGCGGTAATCGAATTTCGTACTATGTCGGTCATATTCTCGGTGGAATAGGCATCTTCGATTATCTTTACATCTGTTTCTTTATACCCGAAAACGGTAAAACAAAGTTTTGTATCAAGAGAGAGTAAAGTCGATTCATTTACTGCGTCACTGCGAATGTGCAAATCACTTGATGTGACTTCCAGCATACAATTGTTCGCTGTGTACTCGTCAACACCTTCGCAATCGACAATCTGATTAAACAAAAAGACGTAGGAAATATGCTCTATTTCCCCTGTTTCCATATCGGAAAGGTACATCAAATTCAGCGACACTTCGGCGCTGAGCATCAATTTATCCTGTACGCTTTTGCACTCGGTTATCTCGGCACAAACATCATAGGAAAGCACAGTTTCGACAGGCGGTTTGTCGTTTACCGAGAAATCTTCGGATACCGAAAACTGCTCTTGGCACAAGGCACAAAGGCTTGACACCTTTATATCTTTTTCTTTTGTCTGTAAGTCGCTGTCTGTATCCAAACAGAAAAATTCTTCGTCTTCTTTTGTAATTACTTTTACATAGAGTGAAAATGCACCGTGGACCGTTAGTTTTCGGGGAGTTAATGCACGACAGTTTACATATTCTGTCTTTGTGTCAACAAGAACAACGCTTGATTTTTCGCTGCTTTTGAGTTCAAAACTCTGTGAAAAATCTACCGTCTGTTCAAAACACCTTATGTTTTTATTCTCGCTGTCAACATAAAGAATACGCACGGTTGATGCACCGTCTACAGTTAGTTGACCACCCGAAACGCGACGAGAATATATATTCTGTGACAATGTACATTTGAGTATTTTTTCGATATCTCTACAATAATCGGGCAAAGATATATCCATATCAACGCCCTGCTCACACACCGTATCAAGCAAGACCTTCTCTTTTTCGACTATCTGTTTACTCAAATTATATTCCATAGTTTTTCTCTCCTTTTTATCATATGCTAAATTGTATTAGCAAAAGAGAAAAAATATGCACAAAAAAGCAAGCGGTAATTTCTTATCGCTTGCCTTGATGTTTTTGTAAATATGTATTTATTTGATTTTCGTCATAAAGTACAAGGTCGTTTACTCCAGCCAAAAATTCGTTATGGTGTCTTATTTCGTGGAGAAGAATTTTCCTTAACTCGTTATATGACTCTTCTTTGCTCTTATTCCTGAAAACTTTTACAAAACTTCCGTAATATATGTTTATATACCTTCCCAAATTGTCGTGAACATAGACGCCTAAGATATAGAGGTCGTTATTTACGGCACAAGGATGAAGTCTTGACTCGGGGTGCAAAGTAATACCGCCGTTTAGTTCCCTGTATAGTTCATACGGTAAGGAATCGGCAATTTCGTCGAGCATTTCGCCACATTCGTCAAAAGTAATCATCAGTCGATAAAATCTTTTAACTTCTTGGAGCGTGAGGGATGACGAAGTTTTCGTAAAGCCTTTGCTTCAATCTGTCTGATACGCTCACGAGTTACATTGAACTCTTTGCCTACTTCTTCCAAAGTACGGCTGCGACCGTCTTCAAGACCGAAACGAAGTCTTAACACCTTTTCTTCTCTGGGGGTTAGAGTATCGAGTACTTCCATAAGCTGCTCACGGAGCATTGTATGAGAAGCGGCATCGGCAGGTGCGGGAGCATCGTCGTCGGGGATAAAATCGCCGAGGTGAGAGTCTTCTTCTTCGCCGATAGGTGTTTCAAGAGAAACAGGTTCCTGTGCGACACGCATAATCTCTCTTACCTTTTCAACGGGCATTTGAAGTTCTTCGGCAATTTCATCGGCAGTAGGCTCGTGACCGTTTTGGTGAAGAAGTTGTGAAGAAACTTTCTTGACTTTATTTATTGTTTCAACCATATGAACGGGAATACGGATAGTTCTTGCCTGGTCGGCAATAGCACGGGTGATAGCCTGGCGAATCCACCAAGTTGCATATGTTGAGAATTTGAAACCCTTTGTATAGTCGAATTTTTCAACAGCCTTGATAAGTCCCAAATTACCCTCTTGAATCAAATCGAGAAAGTGCATTCCTCTGCCCAAATAACGCTTTGCGATACTTACAACAAGTCGAAGGTTTGCTTCGGAAAGACGCTTTTTCGCATTGACATCGCCTTCGGCAATTTTTATAGCAAGTTCGATTTCCTCATCGGCTGAAAGAAGCGGTACTCGTCCGATTTCCTTCAGATATACCTTTACGGGGTCATCTATTGCCACATTATCTGCGGATTCCTGTGAATCGCTGGCGCGTTCAACATTTCCGTCTTCGTCTTCCGCTACTATTTCAAGTGCTTCGAGAGGAATATCATCGGTGAGGTCATCCTCGACAATTTCGATTCCGGATGCTTCGAGAGAATCGTAGAGTTTTTCGAGTTGTTCCGGCTCGAAATCCATCTCTCCTATCGCGTCAAGAATATCCTTGTTCGATAAAGAGCCTTTGCTTTTTCCAAGTTCTGTTAGGTCTTTGATTACAGATTTCTTATCTGCTGAAGGTGCTGTCATATTCATCTATCCTTTCTTTTCACTGATGTGATTCTCTTAAATTTTTGAAAAAATCTTTCATTTGCTCGTCACTTGCTGATTTTATATCTTCCTGCGATGGTTTTGATGACTCATCTTTTATGATTTTTATGTACTCATCGAGTGCGGTCATCGTTCCTGACACAGAATGATAAGATGTGACTATTTTATATATCTTTGAAACCTCGTCAGATGTAAAATCTGCTGATACGGTGGTTAGAGGTTCTTTACTGTTTTTAATTCTATCAAAGAAATATACATATAGTTTTCTGTTAAAATCCGTCACGAAATCTTCGGCTTGTATCCGCTTTTCTATATATGGCAACTTGTCGGGATTATTGACAAGAAAAGCGATTAGGTTTTCTTCTGCAGTAGAGGCGCGGATTTTCTCTTTCCTCTGTGGATTTATTACATCATCACGGGCGGAAATTTCTTTTTGCAGATTTGAAAATTCTTTTTTCCTGCGGGTGACATAGGTTTTTTTATTTGCTTTTTTAACTTGCTCGATAATCGAAGATTTTTCGACATTGACTTCTTCTGCAAGTTTAGAAGCGTAGACATCCTGTTCTACCGCATTATCAAGGCTAGACAGAAGTTTTATCGCTTCGGAAAGATATGATAACTTGCCCTGCGTTGTGTTCATATCAAAATTACTTCGTAGTTTATACAAACGATAGTCGATATCGTTTCCCGTATTTTCGAGAATGTTTTTAAAGGCGGCAGTACCGTTATCTCCGTTTTTCCTGATGAATTCATCGGGGTCTTTGCCGTCGGGGATATTGAGCACCCGAACGACAAGTCCGGCATTTCGCAAAATCGGAATTGCCCTTGCTGTTGCCTTTTGTCCTGCTTCGTCGCTGTCGTAGCAGATAATGACTTCGTCACAATAGCGTTTCATCAATATAGCCTGCTCAGTCGTCAACGCTGTTCCCAAGGTAGCAACGGCATTTTGAAATCCCGCTTGATTTATCGCGATGACATCCATATATCCTTCGCAAAGGATAAGCGACTTTGAACCTGCATTTTTCGCATTATTAAGCGAAAAAAGATTGTTGGATTTTGAAAAGACGACTGTGTCGGATGTATTAAGATACTTTGGCTTTTGGTCGGTCATTATCCTGCCGCCAAAAGCAATTACATTCCCTCGTAAATCAATAATCGGGAACATAACACGGTTATAAAATCTATCGACAACGCCGTTGCCCGAGCGAGTCTTAAAGACAAGATTTGCGGCAATAAGCTCGGCATCGGTAAAGCCTTTGCTTTTCAAATGATTTGTAAGAGCAAAACGGGAATCGGGAGCAAAACCCAATCCGAAATGCCTTATAGTAGATTCTTTTAACGCGCGTGAACGCAAGTACGAAAGAGCGTTTTCGCCCTCTTTTGTATAAAGCCCTGCATAGAAAAATCTTGCCGCTTCGCGGTTTGCTTCAAAAACTCTTGTTCGCAGTTTGGACAAAGAGTCATCAAAGCTTTCTTCGGGCATTGACATACCCGCTCTTTGGGCTAAAAACTTTACTGCTTCGATATAATCAAGGTTTTCTATCTTCATAATGAAGGTGATAACATCACCGCCTACACCGCAGCCAAAGCAGTAGAAAGAGCCGTTTTCGGTGTATATATTAAAAGAAGGTGTTTTTTCACCATGGAAGGGACAAAGTCCGACAAGGTTACGGCCTCGGCGTTTGAGCGTCATATAGCCTGATGCTATATCGGACAAATCGTTACGATATTTTACTTCGCTGATAAAATCATCCGACAGTCGCATACTTCTCCCTCCTACATAAAAAAACTAAAACCATTTATATATACACTATTATTTATAATATCCCTCTATTTTTTGCAAAATTTTTAAAATTATTGCTAAATTTCAAAAAAATCTTTGCTTTTTTCAATTACTTTCAGTTCTCCTGCCGAAAGTTCCGAAAGTTTTGCCTCTAGTTCAGCTTTACTTTCAATGGGGATATGGAAAGTCAATTTTACATTATCGAGAAAATCGGCGTTATCAACTCCACCGAATTGCGAAATTACAGACGGGATTTTTCCGTACTGGGTGTATGAACAATCGAGAGTGCATACTAAACATTCGGTCAAAGTTTTTAAACCAGCCTGTTCTACGGCGAGTTTTGCCGATGTTGAATATGCTCTGACAAGTCCGCCCGTACCCAATAAAGTTCCGCCGAAATACCTTGTTACCACAATAACGGCATCGGTAATACCGCTTTTTTTCAGGACATCAAGGACAGGCATACCTGCAGTTCCGCCCGGCTCGCCGTCATCACTGTATCGGCTCAACTGGTTTTCTCGTAACACATAGGCATAGACATTGTGCCTTGCGTCCCAGTGCTTTGTACGGATTTCGCTCAAAAAGTCAAGCGCTTCCTGTTCTGTTTTTATCGGCTTCGCATAGGCAATAAAGCGAGAATGCTTCTCGACTATTTCATATGACGCAAAGCTTTTCAGCGTAATATAAGAATTCATAATATATCCTCATATATAAAAATTGAGGCGGTACAAAAGTACCGCCAAAAAATCTTATTTGTCTTCCATACCGAAACGCTTTTTAAATCTGTCAACACGTCCGCCGGTATCAACCAATTTCTGCTTACCTGTGAAGAAAGGATGGCATTTTGAACAAATTTCAACTCTGATATCTTTCTTTGTTGAGCCTGTTTCGATGACATTACCGCAAGCACAGGTAATGGTGGTCTGCTCATAATTCGGATGTATTTTTTCTTTCATTGAGTTCACCTCTTTCACTATTATCCGTAGTATAACAAATGGATTATACTATATATCAAAACAAAATGCAAGTCTTTTTTTATAAATTATCCTCGGTTTGACAAATATAATACATATTCATCCAAAGTCATATTGTAAGAACGCATTGTTTTTGCATGGTCTATCCCGACATATCTGAATAGCGACGGGGAAAATTTCCTCCCCCCTGTATTCTCTTCGTTCGGGTATCTCAAGACAAAACCATAGTTGACGCAGTTTTTTGTCAGCCAGTGATATTCCTCGGTTTTTTCGAAATCTTCGTCGGAATCGCAGGCAAATTCGACAATAAGTCCTGTCTGCTGTTCGCACTCGCCCTCTTTTGGAATGGTCTTTTTTACATATGACTCTGCTTTTACGACAGATGCCTTGCTACTTTCCTTATACTTTTGTACAGCGGATGAATAAATTTCTTTTTGTTCTTCAAAAGAAATATAGCCACTGACAACTTTTAACGAGAGTCCCTCGTTTTTTGCATCAAAGAGCAAATCTTCCAGATGATATTTCATCAGCGGAGAAATTTTTATACCGTTAAAATCGACTAATTCGGGGACGAAGTTCTCGTCTTCGGGAGAAGCGGAATTGATGATTTTGAGGATTTTTTCGTTGAAATTATCAATTTCTTCCTGAATATGTGCAGAATTATCGGTTGCTATACTCTCAACGTTATACTTTGCCTTGTAGGACTTATATCCGAAAAATATTCCGATAACAAGCACGGCTACCATAATCACTGGAAGCAAAAAGAGTATTGCCTTTTGGTACAAAAGAGAGTTCTCGGTCTTTCTCTTTTCTTCCTCGATGGCTCCCCTATTGATTTTGTAATTGTTTTTTTTCAAAGGGGAACCCTCCTTTTAGAATTATTTTATAACCTTTGTTTCGATTTCTTCTACTGCACGGGCGATAAAGTCTTCAAGTGACATAGCACCGATATCGCCTTCTTTGCGTTCACGAACAGATACTGTATTGTTTTCGATATCTTTGTCGCCGACTACTATCATATACGGTACTTTTGTAAGCTGGGCTTCTCTGATTTTGTAGCCTATCTTCTCACTTCTGTCGTCAACTTCGACACGCATACCTTTTTCTTCGAGTGCATTCTTTATCTTTTCGGCATATTCAAAATGACGGTCGGCTATCGGAAGAATTTTTACCTGAATGGGTGCTAACCACATCGGGAACGCGCCTGCGTACTTTTCGATAAGCAAAGCAAGAGTTCTCTCGTAACAGCCGATAGAAGTTCTGTGGATAATATAGGGATTTTT
Source organism: Candidatus Ruminococcus equi (assembly GCA_018065465.1). Taxonomy (GTDB): domain Bacteria; phylum Bacillota; class Clostridia; order Oscillospirales; family Acutalibacteraceae; genus Ruminococcoides; species Ruminococcoides equi. Next base: position 6,888 of record JAGHTC010000072.1, on the reverse strand, counting down.
CTTTGTGCCGTCTTTGTCGACATATTCCATACCGAAACGCTCTGCGAGCATCTGGTCAACCTGGATGGTAATAAGAGTATCTTCTTTACCGAAAACATTCTTAATTTGGATATCGAGTTTCGGGCCGTAGAAAGCAGCCTCACCAATACCGATTTTGTACGGAATTTCGAGATTGTCGAGGATGCGTTTCATAACGCCCTGTGCTTCGTCCCACTGTTCCTCTGTGCCGATATACTTTTCTCTGTCGTCGGGGTCCCACTGGGAGAATCTGTACGATACATCTTCATAAAGTCCCAAAGTTTTCAGGAAGTAGATAGCAAGCTCAAGACAATGCCTGAATTCGCCTTCGAGTTGGTCGGGAGTACACATCAAATGTCCTTCGGAGATAGTAAACTGGCGAACACGGATAAGTCCGTGCATCTCGCCGCTTGCTTCGTTTCGGAACAAGGTTGATGTTTCGTTTAATCTCATCGGCAAATCTCTGTATGATCTACCGCGATTTAAGAATACCTGATACTGGAAAGGACAGGTCATCGGACGCAAAGCATAGACTTCTTCATCTTTTTCCTCGTCACCGAGTACAAACATACCGTCTTGGTAATGTCCCCAGTGTCCGCTGATTTTATACAAATCCGACTTTGCCATAAACGGAGTTTTTGTCAGTTGCCAGCCGTTTTTCTGTTCTACATCTTCTACAAAACGCTGTAAAAGCTGGATAATCCTTGCACCCTTCGGAAGCATTATCGGCAAGCCCTGACCGATATAATCAACGGTTGTGAAAAGTTCGAGTTCTCTGCCGAGTTTGTTGTGGTCACGCTTTAAGGCTTCTTCCTGCATTACAAGGTATTCTTCAAGCATAGAGGCTTTCGGGAAAGATATACCGTAAACGCGGCAAAGCTGATGATTCTTGCTGTCACCACGCCAATATGCACCTGTGCAGTTAGTAAGTTTAATTGCCTTGACGGGTGAAACGGACATAAGGTGAGGGCCTGCACAAAGGTCGGTAAATTCTGCCTGTTTATAAAAACTTATCGGCTCGCCTTTGTCGGCATGCTCACTTGCAAGTTCAACCTTGTACGGCTCTTCCATGCTCTCTAAAAGTTCTATTGCTTTTTTGGGCTCTAATTCAAAGCGTTCAAGTTCGATACCCGACTTTACGATATTTTTCATTTCCGCTTCAATCTTTTCGATATCTTCTGCAGAAAAAGGAGTATCTACATCAAAATCATAATAAAATCCGTTATCAATGGCAGGGCCTATCGCAAACTTTGCGCTCGGGAAAAGGCGCTTTACCGCCTGAGCCAAAATGTGTGATGTGGTGTGCCAAAAGGCCTTTTTACCCTCTTCGTCATCAAAAGTCAGCAACTGAACTTTTGTATCTTCTGTAATGGGAGTTCTCAAATCACATACTTTGCCGTCTATCAAAGCGGCACATACGGACTTGTAAAGTCCCATACCTATTGATTTTGCGATTTCTGCGGGAGTAATATTTTCTTCAAATTCTTTTACTACTCCGCCCTTTAATTCAATCTTAATCATAATTTACCTCTTTTATATAAAATTTTTGAAAACAAATAAAAATCCCGATAATTCTAAAATAGAATTATCGGGACGACTTGCTAAATCGTGGTTCCACCCAACTTCGGTATAAACCCTCGAAACCTTAACGCGGTGAACGTTGCTCCATTTCCTGAGCAATCTCAAAGGCGGTAACCGAATAAGAGCAATATCGCAATTCCAGCATAAAGCGACTCTCTGAAAAAGCCGAATATTCGGTGTTGTCCTTCTCAACAATCAATATAAAATTAATATATCACTGAAATAATAGGTTGTCAATTATTAAATGAAAATTACTTGAATTCTTCTTCTGATATTTCGAGAATAAGTTTGTCGATTGCATCCATACGCTCGTTGTACTCGTTGTCGCTCTCGTCTGTTGTTTCGGATGAATAATCATGATTTGCTTTTGTGATAAAGTCTTCTGATTCTTTATCAAAATGACTTTCGTCTGTTGATTCTTCGTCTGTTTCATCGTCGATGACATCAACAAGATAGTCGGATGTGTCGGCGGTTTCGAGATACGAATGAGTAGGTGCTTCGCCGAAATCGGGATCTACACCTGTGACAACAACTTCATCTTCATCTATATTTCTTCTGCCTGTTTTTTCGGGAAGTTTCTTTTCTTCTTTAATCTTTTTCGGTTCCTCGTCTTCGGGTTTGATGAGTTTTACTTCTTCTTTATTAAGACTTCTTACTGTCAATTCGACAAGGAAGGTAATGATATAGAATCCCAAAAATGTGAGTTCGATAGTTTCTACATTTTCAAGAAGTTCAAACTTCACGCCGTTTACGGAAAGAGTGCAAAAAGCATTTGCACCATAGGCAATAAGCATAGCAGCAGTCGGGAAGCCATAAATAAAATTAGCCTTCACGGGACTGCGCATATTTATAAACGAGATAAGCGCGGCGTAGTTAAATAAGAACAGTGTCAGTAAAATATAGACTGCAAGGATGCTTACATCCGAGATAGTAACCGAAACCGCAGTGAATTTCAAGAAAGTAATAACAAGTCTGAATCCGCTCCAAATAGCCGGGACAATATAAAATATTGCAAGGCCTGAGGAAACATTGTTGCCCAAAAGATGTGAAAGTGCAAGCACAACAAAAACAACAGCGGTAAACAAAGTAAGCAATGCGTCAATAAGAACCAGGACATCAATATTTCCTGTTTCTAAAATGCCGAACAAACGGTTTGCACCGTCAAAAGCAAAGGTAATAGCAATCAATGCACCGAAAATACCTGTAACAAGATTTCTTTTCATATTATAATATGGTGCTGTTTTTCTATCTATCAAACAGAAAATCAAAGAGAAAATCAAAATAGCTACCACACAGGCAATAGCAACATAGGAAAGTTCAATTGAAGTAAGTCCCAAGAAAGTAGGGGTTGCATCGGTGATAAAGATAGCCTGGCATATTTTAGTTGCCGTTGCAAGTAACGCAAGCGGTATAAAGAAAATCCAAGATAATTTAGAGGTCATAAGACACCCCTCCCAAAACATCGGATACACAAGTACCCATAATACATATATATTTTAATTCTTTATTGTCATAATGTCAAGAAAAAATGACATTTTTGTTTTATCATTACTTTACATAATGAAAAAATATGGTAAAATACAAACGAGGTGATAAGATGAAAATCAAAAAAATTGTAGCAATAGTAATTTTACTTGTACTGCTATGCACACTTTTCGGGTGCAGTAAATCAGAACCGTTGAAAGTAAAAGTTCTTATTGCTCCCCACTTTGAAATCGGTGGATTTTCCGGTGACAGCGTTGGCGAAGCACAATTATTTTACGAACACTATATGAACAATTGTGATAAATATACTTTGTCAACGGGTGAGGATTTATACTATAATAAAGAAAATGGCGTTGCTTTGTTTCTTACCGGAATGGGCAAAACAAATGACTCTTGCAGCACAACCGCCGTACTGTCAGACAGCAGATTTGATTTTTCAGAAGCTTACTTATTCTCCGTTGGCTGTGCAGGAAGTTCAAAAGGCTCGTCTGTTATCGGTGATGTGGTAATCGTCAGTGCAGCGTGCGACTTTGACCTCGGTCATACTGCCGATATTCGTGACATAGATGACGAAAATGCAACTTCAAAATGGTTTCACGCAATAGAATATGATACTTCAAGTTACAAGATACTGAATAAAGACCTTGTTGATAAAGCCTATGAACTAACAAAAGACATCAAGCCATATACTACAGATGTTACCAAACAAACTATGGAAGAAAACTTTCCAAATGAAGAATGGGCAAAAAGAGAACCGAAGGTATACAAAGGCACATCAATAACAAGTGACAACTACTGGAAAGGCGAATACGACCACGAAAAAGCAAAGCAGGTAGCAAAATCTTACGAAGTACCCGACGAATACGCCGTTACCGAAATGGAAGACACAGCAACGGCAACGGTAGCAGATAAATTCAATATGCTCGACAGACTTATCATAGTGCGTACAAGTGTAAATATGGATGTGTTCTTAAACGGCAAGACTCCCGAAACCTTGTGGGGTAATGAAGGAATAAACACCGATGAAGAAACACTCGATATTTTTGTACCTGCAATGCAAAGCACCTTTGAAGTCGGAAAAGTCATTATTGATTCAATATTAGAGAATAAGATATAAGAAAAGAGGCTGTTCATTTTTGAAGTGAACAGCCTCGAATTTTTATTTATATTTTCTTTTTTTGTCGATATTCTTTTTCTTATTATACGATGATGAAACTGCTACATAAACAACAAAAAGAATTACCACAATCGCAACGGCAAGCAAAAACCAGAACGAGGTCAAAATGCTTTTGATAATATCTGTAGTATAGAGTATCGGGCTGAGTTTTACATCATCGTGTGAAACAAGATTAATTTTCATAAACTCAGTGCCTTTATAAAGTACCGTTGCTGTTGTAACCACATCGCCCTTTGATATCGGTGCGCTGACGGGTGCAGTAGAATCGGGAACTATAGTCACATCTCCGTCTTTACAGTCGGCAGGCAAGATTATGTTCAAGTCGGTTTCGGGTACTAATAAAATCGAATCCGTATCCCAAGCATGGTCTACCTTTTGTTCACATATCGGCGTGCTGGCAGTTGAGTGCTTTACATATTTTAAATTCAAAAATGCCCAACGGAAAAGATTTGCTGCTTCTTCCATACAATACTGCGGGTTTTCGTCCTCTTTCTCGTCATAGGGGGCATGCAGACAAATGCACATATAGGTGTAGCCGTCGTACATCGCGGTAGACACAAGGCATCTTCCCGCTTCAACGGTAGTACCGTTTTTCACTCCCGTAGCATAGGTATAGTAGTAGTCCCCTCCACGGGCGGCATCAATCAAATAATTTGTCGTAACAATCGGATAATCGTCACCCTCTAAATAATATGTCGATGTTGAGCAAATTTTTGAAAACAACGGCAGTCCCATTGCGTATTTGGTAATCTTGTATAAATCCCGTGCGGTTGTGTAATGGTTGTTATCGTGAACACCCGTAGGATTTGCAAAATGTGTTGATTCACAATTAAGTTCAGTTGCTTTGTCGTTCATCATTGTGACAAAATCAGTACCGCTGTCGGTTGAAATATAATCGGAAAGTACCAAAGCGGCATCGTGTCCGACAGGAACCATCAAAGCATACAGCAAATCGGTTACTGTCATCTTTTCACCGATATGATATTCAAGTCCGGAACTTGTCATTCCGTTACGGTCAATATAATCGAAAACATCCTGTGTTACCTCAACTCGGGTGTTATCATAATCATCAAAATATTCTGCCGCAATTATATATGTCATAATCTTTGTCAATGATGCAGGATAAAGTTTCTCATCGGGATTTTTCTCAAAAACAGGCATATTGGCATCGAGATTTACCATAAAGACCGAGTCGGAATATATTTTTACATCATTATCAAAAGACACCGCCGAAGCCGAAATACAAAATACAGACAAAAGCAAAACAGCAGACAGCAAAATCGATAAAACTTTTTTCATCTAACCACCTTCCCCCATAATTTTCTTTATATACGAACTTACTCGGAAGGTATAGTCGCAGGCTGTTGCGTTGTTTCCTCAGTTAAATCTTCTGACTTGACAGGCAAAAGATTATCATACATATCGTGCATCAAATCACCTATATCTGACATCATATCAACGCCCTTGTTGGTCTGTGAAACGAGGTCATATTCTCCGACAAAAGATTGTCGGTAATATACTGATACTGTGCCTATATTTTGCCCTTTGAATACAGGAAGACTGACCTTTTCGGGAACGCTGTATTGATAAGAAATATCCTTTTCCGATACATTTTCGGGCATAGTTTTATTTATATTATTCTTTGCAGAAAGTTCCAAAGTAGATGTTCCCCATCTTGAATCGGCATTTGCAGTAGTCAAAACGGCAGAGGAAGATAAAATTTTCCTGCTTTTGAGGTCAGTATATGCCCAGGAAAGAAGTTGCTTTGCATCAACATATACATTTCTTTCGGCTTCATTCGGTGCACCGAAACCGATAAAGAGATATCTGATTTTGCTATACTGGAATGTTGCTACTAAATTCGTTCCCGATGTTGCGTCTTTTCCGAATTTTCCACCAAGGGTGTATTTGAAATAATACGGACTGGTGCTGATAGCCAAAGAGTCTGTTGTTATTATCAAATGGTCTTCTTCATCATAACCGCTCGGAACATATGACTTTGCGACATATATTTCTTTGAACAAATCGCTGGTAAATGCGTTCAAAATAATGCGAACAAAATCACGACAGGTAGTATACTGCGTATCAGAATCAGTTGCGGCAGGTGAAGAAAAATGTGTTTTTTCACAGCCGAGTTCAACGGCTCTTTTGTTCATAAGGTCTACAAAATCATTGGTATTGCCCTTTGAAACATAGTCTGCCAAAATCAAAGCGGAATATCTGTCGCCTGTCAGCATAAGAATATACAAAAGATCGAGAACAGAAAGAGTTTTATCAATATAAGGTGTCAGATAGGAATTCACCTGCTGATATCCGAAAAAGCTCCTCTTTATTTCAACACGGGCGTCCTCGGGATTCGGTACATTCTTTATTACAATCATAGTTGTCATAATATCGGAAAGATTTGAGAGATACCTTGCGTTTGTATAGTTTCTTTCAAAAACAACGGTGTTATCTTCAAGATTCAAAAGCACCGCAGCATCGGAAGACACATCAACGGGACAGTCAAAAGCAATCGCCGATGCCGTCATACACAAACACAATGCAAAAATTATTACTAAACTGATACAAGAAATTAACTTCTTTTTCATAGAAATTTCCCTCTGTTTATGTTATAGTATATACAT
>JAGHTC010000070.1 GCA_018065465.1 Candidatus Ruminococcus equi | reverse complement strand
ATGTATATATACTATAATATTTATGTATCAAAAAACTCATTTGTTTTTGTATTGGGACTGTTGCGACAGTTCCATAGTTTTTTATTTGACATATTTTTGCGATGTGCTATAATAATAAGTACAATAGCGGATTTGTCGCAAACGATACACTTTGTGTGTCGTTAAAGTAGCATAAAAACATATAGTTTTTAGTGGAGTATCGAGAGGTACTCCTATTTTTTTTACAAAAATTCTTGCATTTTTCTTGCACAACGATATATAAAAAAAGAAAAACCCCGATAAAATCAAGGTTTTTCAATGTGTTGGCGGAAACGGTGGGATTCGAACCCACGAGCCCGTGAGGACTACCTGATTTCGAGTCAGGCCCGTTATGACCACTTCGATACGCTTCCGTATATATTTACACTCAAAAGATTGAGCATAATTTCAATATTAAATTGTTTACATATCATAACGGGGCCCGTTATGTCCTGTTGCGGTACCCAAAATTTTTTGTTCGCTGTCGCTTACAAAATTTTGACCGCTGCCACTCCTTGTTGCTCGCTGTATCCGCCACCGGCGGCGCTCGCAACCGTCCCCACTTCGATACGTCTCCATATATAACATACTCAAAAGGATGAGCATAATTTCACATTTAATTATTTTTCACAACAGTCTATATTTTACTTTGTTTTTGTCGTGTTGTCAAGGTTATTCACGCAACAAAATCCTGTGCATATAATATACCAGTAATGTGTGGTGGTGATAAAGTGGCTTATGATACACGAGAACTTTTTGCGCGCCTGATTCAGTGCGAAGCAGGGGGAGAAGGCTACAACGGTATGCAGGCTGTGGCGTCGGTAATAATGAACAGGGCAACTGTTCCTAACGGCGAGTTTTCACGAATATCAAACGGCGGTGATGTTCGAGCGATAATAACTCAAAGAAACCAGTTTACCTGCCTGAAAACGACAGTAGGAGGATACACAAATCCGCAAAATGTCTATAATATGACACCGCAGGATGTTCATTTCGAAATAGCCGATTGGGCTTTAGCCGGAAACACAGCAAGTTTTGTCGGAGATTCTCTTTTCTTTTTTAATCCATATTCAAAGACCTGCCCTGATTATTTCCCGACAAAAGTCGGAAAGTTTTTCAACCGAGTAGGCGACCATTGCTTCTATGCACCAACCGCCCAATATGCAAATACTTAGTAGGAGTTTTTTATGAACAATAATCAAATTGACCTTTCAAGCATATACGGCTTGAACAATGATTGCAAAAGTCAGGAAAGTTATAATGCAAAAAACTACTTAACAGCACAGAATATCCCATCTCTTGAACAAATTGCGGCGTATAATCTTGCGTCGCGCGGTATTGCCGTACCGACTACAGCGAGCGTAGAGGAAACTACAAGCACCTTTGCCGAAAGCAGTATGGATTTTCCAACCGGCGCATACGACAGCACTTTTGAACAGATAAATTCCGAAATGACTACAGATACAGGCAAATCCGCACAGTCAATGCAGGAAATGGCACGCAGCAGTTCGATAACCGACTTTTCAAATCCATATCCTGTAACAAGCGAGTCAATTCAGTATCTAAACGGATTTATCCGCACGCAGATAGGGCGCAGGGTAAAGATAAGTTTTCTTGTCGGCAGTAATACTATAGAGGAAAAAGACGGCTATCTTCTCGGTGTCGGCGCAAACTATATTTTGCTAAACGAACTCGACACAAACGACCTTACCGCCTGCGATTTCTACAATGTTAAGTTTATGCGTTTTTACTATTGAAGAAGATGTGAAATAACCGAGTTTGATACCAAAAAGCCTTTTACGGAAAGTGAAAGGCTTTTTTCGTTTATTGTGACAAGTCCCGCATTCTCCAATGCTTTCGCTCTGTCGAAAATTTCCTTTGGCACTTTGTGATTGAATCTATCTTCAAACTTTTCAAAAATCAGCCCTTCTGTTAATCTAAGGGAAAGCATAATATATTCGTCTTCATTTCCACCGCTAGACTCGAATACAGTTTCATTGTTATAAAAACTTTCGATATTTCTCGGGAAATAAAACCGCTTGCCGTTAATAAAAGAATGTGCCGAAGGACCAAGTCCGATGTATTCTTCATCGTGCCAATACTTAAGATTATGCCTGCTTTCAAAACCTACTTTAGCAAAATTCGATATTTCATATTGCTTGTAACCATAAGCAGAAAGTTGATTTACTGCAAATTCATATATATCTGCCTGTTCATCATCGGTAAAAAGTGAAAGCGAGTCTTTCATTTTGTAAAATGGTGTGTTTTCTTCAATCTTGAGTATATATGCGGATATGTGTTCAACATCACATTCTTTGCAAAAGTCGATAGATTTTTGTAGGCTTTCTTTTGTCTGTTTTGGTATACACAGCATAAGGTCAAGCGAGATATTTGTAAATCCGCTTTTTCTTGCCATATCAACCGTATACTTTGCTTCTTTTGCCGTATGCTTTCGAGATAATACGGTAAGTTCATCATCATTTGCACTTTGAAGTCCGATTGAAAGACGGTTAAAACCTGCTTTGTGAAGTTTTGCAAAATCAAGTTGCCATCTGCTTGTCGGATTGCATTCAAGCGTAATTTCAGCTTCATTATCAACATCAAAAAATTTTGTAGCGGTTTGAAGTATAGAACATAGCCTATCATTTCCTATGAGCGACGGCGTACCCCCTCCAAAATATATTGTATCAACTTTTCTTTTGTAAATTTTCGAGTAATTCTCTATGGCTTTACAAAGATTTTCAGTATATGTATCAAAATCGTTTTGATTACCGCATTTGCTGAAAAAATCGCAGTATGCACATTTTCCGTCACAAAACGGGATATGAAGATATAAGCCGATATTTTCCATACTTCCTCCGAAAACTGTTATGTAAAAATTATATAATCAGAGCAATACATTGTCAATAAACTTTCCTTTCGGTTGACAAGACCGCAAAATATAAATATACTTGTAAACGGTGATGAAAATTGACTTTTTCGATAATTACACTCGGATGTAAAGTAAACAGATACGAATCGCAATTTATCAGTGAATTGATGAAAAAAAGAGGATATACCGAAGCAGATGCCTACAACGCCGATATTGTTATTATCAACAGTTGCACGGTAACTACCACTGCAGATGCAAAAAATCGCAAGGCTATTCACAGAGTACGACGAGAAAACAAAAACGCAGTAATTGTACTCACAGGCTGTATGCCACAGGCATTTTTTGAAGAATGTTCTGCATTTGATGAGTGCGATATAGTAGTCGGCAACAAATCACGAAAAAATATAGTAGATATTATTGAAAAATATTTAAAAAATAAAGAGAAAATCTGCTGTAAAGAAGAATACACCAACAAAGATATATTTGAAGAAATATCGGTAGACAATTTCTCAGACAGAACGAGGGCATTTGTAAAGATAGAAGACGGCTGTAACCAGTTTTGCACCTATTGTATAATTCCGTATGCTCGCGGAAGAGTGCGTTCAAAATCGCTTAATACGCTGAAAAAAGAAGTAACCGCTCTTTGCTATAACGGGTATGAAGAAATCGTTTTGGTTGGAATAAACTTGTCCTCATACGGAGTAGATACAGAACACACTCTTTTCGATGCCGTTAAATGCGTATGCGATATCGACGGGGTAAAAAGAGTTCGTCTTGGCTCATTTGAGCCCGAACGAATGACAGAAGATATAATCGAAAAGTTGTCAAAAGAAGAAAAGTTTTGCCCCCAGTTTCATCTGTCTTTGCAAAGCGGCTGCACAAAAACTTTGCATGAAATGCACCGCCATTATTCTGCAGAAGAATATTATAATATTGTGTCCGATATCAGAAAGTATTTTGAAAACCCCGCAATAACAACGGATATTATGGTTGGTTTCAGCGGGGAGAGTAGGGAAGACTTTGAAGAAAGTTTAAGGTTTGCCGAAAAGGTGAAATTTGCAAAAATCCATGTCTTTCCGTATTCAAGACGAAAAGGTACAAAAGCCTATGACTGTGTTGATATTGTAAGCGATGAAGAAAAAGCGAGACGAACAAAGCTGATGCTTAATGTTGCAGAAAATTCAAGTAAAGAGTTCTTGCAATCAATGGTCGGAAAATGTGAGCAAGTGCTGTTTGAAAATAAACTCAAAGACGGTTCTTTTGTCGGCTATACGAAAAACTATACGCCGATAAGAGTAATATCAAATGATAATCTATCAGGCAAAATTATTGATGTAATTATAATCGACGCAAAAGATGACTACTGTGTCGGAGTGGTTAAGTAGCGGACAACATTTTGTATTTCTTCTTCACCTTGTGAAGATATAAGACTTTCGTAACTGTAAAGCATAATTCCGTCTGTGTATTTATCTGCAATTTTTGTTTCGCTTTCAAGGATATCGGTGTTGTCAAGCCAAGTTCCCGAGTCGGCATCACTTTGTGCCTTATATCCTGCAAGCCCTACATATACTTTAAGGTTTTTATGCTTGTTTATTTGAGCCCACATTTTTAGTGACTCTTCAAAAGTGAGCGCAGGGTTGTCGAGGCTGAAATATATCTGCGGACATATATAGTCGATGTATCCGTCTTCTTCGCACCATTTGTAAACATCGGCATAAAGTCCCTCGTTGTTATTTATGTTTCCTTGCGGTGAAATACCGAAAACTACATTCTTATTTATTTCTTTTATCGAATTATAACATTTCTTTATCATAGAACTTACATTATCTTTGCGCCATTCCGATAATGATAATTCTGTATTAGAATTATGATATTCTTCTTCATCAAAATCCCCGCAGTTTTCGGGATAAAAATAATCATCAAACTGAATCCCGTCTATATCGTAGTTTTTTACGATTTCAGTTACACCATCTACAATAAGTTTTTGAACTTTTTTGCTTGCGGGATTGAGATAAATATTTCCGTTTATCTCAAAACCGATGCTTTTATCTGTTACATACGGGTTATCGTCGCTCAAACTTCTAGGGCTTTCATTTATCCTTACTCTGTACGGATTTATCCAGATATGAAGAGAGAGTTTATTTTCTCTGCATTTTTCGGACATTATTTTCAGCGCGTCATATCCCGCACTTTCGCCCTGAGTTCCCGAAAGTATATGCGAATAGGGGAAATATGATGATTTATACAAAGCGTCACAGAAAGGGCGTACCTGTGCTATCATAGTGTTAAAACCGCTGCTTTTGATGTTTTCAATAATATCGTCAATTTTGCTTTCAAAGGTTTCTTTGCTTTTATCGGTGTTTTCCATATCAAGAGTGATGTAACTAACCCACACACCCCGCATAGGCTCGTCTTCATTTGTTTGGTCGATTGTACTTGTATTTGCTTGTACTGTTTTTGTTTGTGTTGAGTTAGAAACAACAACTACCGAAAACACAAGTATAATGACAGATAGTAGAATAGGAAGAACTTTTTTAATATACAAATTATCACATCCAAGGATTTTTTATGAAAACTTTTATTATAACTTACTTAATATTGATAAATTTAGTTGCCATTATCATTACCGTATATGACAAAATTCACGCAAAATATGGCAAACGCAGAGTAAGAGAAAGCACTTTGCTTTTAGTATCCGCACTCTTTGGCAGTGTCGGAATGTATATAACAATGCTCATTATCCGCCACAAAACAAGGAAAGCAAAGTTTATGATAACTTTGCCGATAATGATAGTTTTACAAATTTTATTTTTATACTTTATTTCGGTGAAATATTATGGATAAAAAGATTATTTCATTTACAGTACCTTGTGAATTTAACGGCAAAATGCTCAAAGTTTTCTTGAAAAAGTATTGCAATATGAGTACAAGAACGCTCTCAAAACTCAAAAGGGAAGACTGCGGAATTACAAGAGATAATGCCGTCATAAAAGCAACTGATAATGTTTTTGCTAATGAAAAAATAGTAATTTCTTTGCCGAAAGATAAAAACGAAATCATCCCGATAAAAGGTGACCTTGACATTCTTTTCGAAGATGAATATTTACTTTGCATAAATAAACCATATAATATGCCAGTTCATCCGACAAAAGTTCACCAGACAGACACTCTGTCAAATATAGTCAGTTACTATATGGTGAGCAATGGCGAGAATTACGCTTTTCGTGCAGTAAACCGTCTTGACAAAGACACATCGGGTATAGTAATCCTTGCAAAAGATAGATACACCTGTGCAGTTATGCAAGGCTCAAATGAAATTCAAAAAGAATATGTTGCTGTATGCGAGGGCGAAATTTTTGAAAATATCACAATAGACAACCCGATTTCATTAGCCGAAAACAGCAAGATAAAAAGATGCGTTTGTGATAACGGACAAAAAGCAATAACTCATTGTACCCCGATAAAGAATAAAAACGACCACACTCTTTTGAAAGTAACTCTTGAAACAGGACGAACTCACCAGATAAGATGTCATTTATCAAGTATAGGTCATCCGCTTGCAGGTGATGATTTGTATGGCGGAAGTCGAGAAAAAATCTTACGACAGGCTTTGCACTGTATATCAGTTACTTTTTTGCATCCGATAACGAAACGCAAAGTAATAATAAAAACAGATATCCCACAAGAGTTTTTAGCAATAGTAAAGTAGTTACGCTTATCATTTGATATGTATTCTGTCTTTTTTGTTTACGCCCAAAATTGCACCTAGCGATGAAAAGATCAAAATTACAACCGCTTTTATCAGTGTCAGGATTGAAACAGACGAACTGTCCATAGCAAAGCCAGAAATAAGTATCGCTACAAAAATAGTCGCACCGATAGCAAGACCGAGCAGTAAACCGTTTTGTGTGTTTATTCTTCCTGCAATAAGCGATGAAAAGAATACAGAAACACCCGTAAGACCTATCAGTATGTATTCAATAAAATCAAGCGGTATTTTTTTAGATACGGTAAAGGCAATAGTACATAGCAGTACAAGAACTGTCGTAAAAAGCAAAGATAAAAGAACACCGATAATATATGATTTTAAAAATTTAGATTTATCAAGCATAAAAAAGTCACCCCTGAAAAATATATTCAGGGGTGAACATTTTTATTATAATATTTATTGTTTTTCTGCTTTTTGCTGTTCTTTGAGAGCTTTTTTCTCAGCCTTTGCTTTTGCACGCTCTTCTTTGAGTTTCGCTAACTGTTGTTCTTTTTCAGATGGACCTTTGTCTGTATCAACGCTTGAAATAGCCCATTTCTTAAATTTCATTTTAACTCTGTCGGAGCCTGTTTCGATAATAAACGCATCTTCATCGTCTTTGATGGCTACGATTCTTCCGACTATACCGCCGATAGTAGTAACATCATCACCGATTTCGATGGAGTTTCTCATCTGTTGTTCTTCTTTTCTTTTCTTTGAGTTAGGTCTGATGAGGAAGAAATACAAAGCACCGAAAAGTAAAACATAAATGAGTATCATTCCCCAAGTACTGCCGAAAAATCCTTGCATATATAAACATCCTTTCAAAATTCTTTGTATATTATACCAGTAAATATTTTACATTTCAAGAGTAATATAGAACAATTAAATTCTGTTGCACAAAATATCTTTGTACTTATTGTAAAATGACTCGAATGTACCGTCGTCGAGACTGTCTCTGATTTTTTGCATAAGTTCATTGTAAAAATGAAGATTATGTCTGACGGCAAGCCTCATTCCAAGCATTTCATCCGCCTTGATAAGATGATGAATATAAGCACGTGAAAAGTTCTTGCAGGTAGGACAATCGCAAGACTTATCAATAGGGCTTTCGTCGAGTTCATACTTTTTGTTGTTGATGTTGATAATTCCGTCCCAAGTAAAAAGATGTCCGTGCCGAGCATTTCGAGAAGGCATAACGCAGTCAAAAAGGTCAACTCCGCGGTACACACCTTCTAAAATGTTAACAGGAGTACCTACTCCCATAAGGTAGCGTGGTTTATTTTGCGGTGCAAAAGGCTCAACATCTTCGATGATTTCATACATCTTTTCTGCCGGCTCACCGACAGCAAGTCCGCCTATTGCGTAACCAGGTAAATCAAATTCAGCGATTTCTTTCATATGTTCAATACGAAGGTCGTTGTAAATTCCGCCTTGATTTATTCCGAAAAGCATTTGTTCTTTATTTATAGTATCATCAAGGCTGTTAAGTCTTTTCATTTCGTCAATACAGCGAACAAGCCATCTTGTAGTTCTTTGTGCAGATTCTTTTGTATATGAGTATTCTGAAGGATTTGCGACACATTCATCAAAAGCCATAGCGATAGTGGAGCCTAAATTAGATTGGATTTGCATACTTTGTTCAGGTCCCATAAAGATTTTTGCTCCGCTTATGTGTGAATTAAAGTACACACCTTCTTCTTTGATGTTTCGAAGTTTTGCAAGAGAAAAGACCTGAAAACCACCGCTGTCGGTAAGGATAACACTGTCCCATTTTGTCATTTTATGAAGTCCGCCGAGTTGTTTTACAACCGCGTCGGTTGGACGCAGGTGCAGATGATATGTGTTGCAAAGCATAACCTGTGTGCCTATTTCTTTGAGGTCAAAAGCAGATAGCCCCCCTTTGATAGCGCCGCAGGTAGCAACATTCATAAAAGCAGGTGTTTGTACCGTTCCGTGAACGGTAGTAAGTTCGCCACGCCTTGCATTACCGCATTTTTTCTGTAAAGTGAACATAAATATACCTCATTTGATTAGCATAGCATCGCCAAAAGAAAAGAATCTGTATCGTTCTTTAACCGCCGTTTCGTATGCTTTCATAGTCTTTTCATAGCCATAAAAAGCAGAAACAAGCATAATAAGCGTACTTTCGGGTAAATGAAAGTTCGTTATCAATCCGTCAAGGACTTCGAATTCAAATCCCGGATAAATAAATATATCGGTAAATCCGTCACAGGGAATGATTTTACCGTATTTTTTTGCAACGCTCTCAAGTGTTCTGCAAGAAGTTGTGCCTACAGCAATAACCCTTTTACCGTTTTGTTTAGTGCTGTTTATCAGTTCTGCTGTTTTTTCGGGGACTTCATAGTGTTCACTGTGCATTTTGTGGTCTGTAATTTCATCAACCTTTACAGGGCGAAATGTTCCAAGTCCCACATGAAGTGTGACATACCCGATATTAACACCTTTGGCTTTAATTCTTTCTAAAAGTTCATTTGTAAAATGCAGTCCTGCTGTCGGCGCTGCGGCAGAGCCGAGTTCCCTTGAATATACTGTTTGATATCTTTCTTTGTCGTCGAGTTTTTCGGTTATGTAAGGGGGTAGGGGCATTTGACCGATTTTGTCGAGTGCGGAATATATGTTTTCTTCGCTTTGAAATTCAATTATTCTGTTGCCTTCGTCAACGATTTCTACTATTTCACCTTTAAGAATACCGTCAGAAAAAGTGAATTTTGTACCGACTTTTGCTTTTTTCCCTGGTTTTACCAGAGTTTCCCACTTGTTGTTCTCAACCTGTCGCAAAAGCAAAAATTCAACAACAGCGCCCGTATCATCGCGAGTACCGAAAATTCTTGCGGGTATTACCCTCGAATCATTAACGATAAGGCAGTCACCCTCGTCCAAATAATCAATGATATCGTAGAAATGTTTGTGTTCAATTGTGTCAGTATCTTTCGACAAAACCATTAGTCGAGAGGAGTCTCTCGGCTCTAAAGGAGTTTGTGCAATAAGTTCTTTTGGTAAATTATAAGAAAAATCAACAGTTTTCATAGGAAATGCCTCGTAAAATTGGAATATTTGAATATTATCATTATTTCAAATTGACAAAATATATAGG
>JAGHTC010000001.1 GCA_018065465.1 Candidatus Ruminococcus equi | reverse complement strand
GTATAATTATTGCTAATATTATGAGTTGATATGCAATATATTGTGTTTTCGACTTTATTATTTTCATAAATAAGGAAAGGGAAAAATTTATGAAACCGATAACTCAAAAGGTAGAGTTTCTTTCTCACGATGTTGTAAACGATGCGCGTGCTGAAATTCTCTCTGCCATAGACAAAATCTGTACGGAAAACAACATCAAATATTTTGCTTTTTCAAAACTGCTTGTCGGTGCCGTACATTACAACGACTTTATCCCAAACGGACTTAAATCTCCAACAGAACTCGGACTTCTTCGAGACGACTACAACAAACTCGTTGAAATCATGCAGGAAAAGGCAGAAGAACTCGAATTTGTTATAAGAGAAAGATACCCCAGCGGTGCAAAAGCACTTCAATTTGCAATCGGCAAAAAGATTGAAATCGAACACGAAGACCTTATTGTTCGCGACAGAGCCGAGGTTATACTTTCTGCATTTGACTTTGTTCCCGACTCGGAAGCAGAACAGAAAATGTATTTTCGTAAAGTTGAGCGACTCAACAAAAAATATAACAAGATGGTCAATATGACTCCCCCCGCCACTACAGTTCCGATGTCGGCAAGAAAAGTATTGCCCCTCTTCATCAGTTCAATTTACTGGCAGAAACGAAACCCGAAGAAAACTTACAGAAAACTTCTCAAGACCGTTTCGACAAGTTATAAAAACACAGGCTTCATCACAAGACTGATTCCGAAAAGAAGCGTTCTTGTAAAATATGATGATATCTTCCCGACACAGCGTATTATGGTTCACGGTGTCGAGATTAACGCCCCGAAATGCGTAAACTACTGGACTGTTAAAATTGACGACGCTCTTATGGAACAAACAAGGACAATCCAGAAAATCGACCTTGTATTGCTCAAAGAATTTGACAGAGTCTGCCGTGAAATCGGCGTAGGCTACTTTGTCTGCGGTGGTACAATGCTCGGCTATATGCGTCACGGCGGTTTTATTCCGTGGGATGACGATATTGATGTCGGTATGCTCCGTGCCGATTACAACAAGTTCCTAAAAGAAGGCGGAAAGTACCTCGGCGAAGATTTCTTCCTGCAAACAAGACAGTCCGACCCGACTATCCCCTATCTTTTCTCAAAGATAAGATTAAACGGTACTTCCTACATCACAAACTACAACGAAAAGAGAAAGTTCCACAAGGGAATTTGTCTTGACCTTTTCCCGTTTGACTATATTCCGAATTCCTTAAACGAACGCCAGCGTTTCAAAGCGTCGGTTACTTTCTGGAAAAACATCAACCACAAACTCTTTAACCGCTACAAAGAAAAAGCGGTTTACGACGAAAAGCCGAAATCGGCGTATGAATGGTGGGCAAGAATATATAACGAAATAAGACGACTTTTAGTCCATATGATTTCGCTGAAATTCACCCAGAAGTTATACATCAAAAAGGTCACAACATACAACTCAAAAGCAGAAGAAATGGGACTTACCACCGTTGCCTGCTATACTCCGACCTACACCCATGCCGAAGTTGAAGAACAAATGCTTCCTTATCAGGATATCAACTTCGAGGGCGTTAGGGCTATGGCACTTAAAGATATGGATGCATTTTTGAGAATGCAGTACAAAAACTATATGAAACTTCCCAACCTGCACCAAAGAGTCGGTCACGACCTTGTTTCCTGGAGCATAGATGATGAAATTGCAAACAAATATCACATCTACGAAATGAAGACAAAAGCAGAACTTGAAGAAGAGCAGGGCATTGACCCGCTACAAAGTCTTGAAGAAACCGAACTCGATGATTCGGCACTTGAAGAAAAACATAACTAAAAACATAATCTACAGTATTTTCGGAGAACAATATGAACACAGTATTATTGATGATGGGTGGTAGCGGCACCCGATTCGGCGCAGATATTCCAAAGCAGTATATCAAAGTTAACGATATGCCTATTTTCTCATACATTTTGAAAGGCTACAACGACCTTTCCTGTGTTGATAAAATTATTATCGTATCACACAAAGACTGGGTAGACTATGTTGAAGAAATCGCAAAAGAAATCAAAGCCGATAAACTGTACAAAGTAGTACAAGGCGGTGACACCCGTTCCGACTCGGTAAAAAACGGACTTCTTTGTGCAAAAGAGTTTTCATCCGACAACGATGTAATTCTCATTCACGACGCCACTCATCCCTATGTAGACGAAAAAGGTGTTGAAGAAGTTATCGACGGCGTTAACACTTACGGCGGAGCAACTTTGGCACAGTTTAACTATGACACTGTATATAAAATGGACGACGACCATATACTTACTAACATCGAGCCAAGGTTTAACATCGTTGCAGGTGCTTCTCCCGAGGCATTCACCTTTGGAAAAATCTTTGACATCTACATCAATTCCGAAAAAGAAGAACTCGAGAAAATGACTTCCGCAGGTGCTATCGCACTCGCACACGGAATCAAGATGAAAGTTGTCCGTGCAAATGTGTTGAACCTCAAAATCACCTATGCAGATGATATGAACTTGTTTACAAAATTAGTTGATAACTATTTCTTTCCAAAGGAGTAAGAAAATATGAAAAATAAGCTTCTGGATATTCTTGAAAAACGCACACTCGGTATTCACTCCGGTATTCCGTCTTTTTGTTCTGCTAACAAAATCGTTATCGAAGCGATTATGGACCAGGCAAAAAGATTCGACGACACGGTGCTGATTGAAGCAACATCCAATCAGGTAAATCAGTACGGCGGTTATATGAGTATGACCTCTGTTGATTTTCGTGAATATGTTTACAAAATTGCCGACCAAATCGGCTTTGACAAAGAAAAGATTATTTTAGGCGGTGACCACCTCGGTCCTCTGCCGTGGTGCAACGAGCCCGCAGAATCCGCTATGGAAAAGGCTAAGAAATTAGTCTATGACTGTGTTAAAGCAGGATATACAAAAGTCCACCTTGATACAAGTATGAAATTAGGCGACGACCCCGTTGACGAAATGCTCGAAAATGAAGTTATCGCAGAACGCGGTGCAATCCTCTACAAAGAATGTGACCGTGCCTACAAGGAACTTTTAGAAGAAAATCCGAATGCGGTTCATCCTGTCTATATCATCGGCAGTGAAGTACCTATCCCCGGCGGTTCTCAGGAAGAAGATGATAACCTCAAGGTCACAAATCCCCGTGATTTTGAAAGCACTATCATCGCATACAGAAAGAAATTTGACAAACTCGGATTAAAAGACGCGTGGAATCATATCATAGGTATAGTAGTTCAGCCCGGTGTTGAATTCGGAAACTCCGATATCCACGCATACAACAGAATTGACGCAAAGAAACTTTGCGACAGACTGAAAAAATATCCGAACATTGTTTTTGAGGGACACTCAACCGACTACCAGCCTCCCGTAAAACTTCGTGAAATGGTTGAAGACGGTATTGCAATCATCAAGGTAGGTCCTGCTTTGACAAACGCAGTAAGAGAGGCTATCTTTGCTCTTTCTATGATAGAAGAAGAACTCATCCCCGACAAAAAGCAGCGTGCTAACTTCATTGATGTTCTCGAAAAAGAAATGCTCAAGGACAACAAAAACTGGATTAAGCACTATCACGGCGATGAACTTTCACAGCATATTGCAAGAAAGTACAGTTTCTCCGACAGAAGCAGATACTACTTCTCAAATAAAGCAGTAGTAAAAGCACAGGAAAAACTCTTCGAAAACTTTGAGGATATTGAAATTCCGTTACCGCTTTTGCATCAGTATATGCCGATGCAGTATCTCAAAGTCCGCGACGGAAAACTCGCAAACAAGGCAAGAGAACTTGTTAAAGATGCCGTTGTCTGCGTTGTCGAAGACTATAACTACGCAGTAAAATGTAACTATATGGTTAATTCCATGATATGAGGTAAATTATGAAAGCAGCAGTTTTACACGCCAATAAAGACGTAAGATTTGATGAAATCGAAACTCCGGCAGTCGGTAAAGACGAAGTCAGAGTCAGAGTAATCGCAACCGGTATTTGCGGTTCCGATATCCCCCGTGTTCTTTCCAACGGTGCTCACGGATATCCGATTATCTTGGGACACGAATTTGCAGGCTATGTTGACGAAGTCGGCGACGGCGTTGACAATGTAACAAAAGGCGACCATGTTGTCGGTATTCCGCTTGTTCCGTGTTTTGAATGCGACGACTGTAAAGCAGGCAACTTCTCACTTTGCAAGCACTACAGTTTTGTCGGTTCACGCCAAAACGGAAGTATGGCTCAATATGTTGTACTGCCTAAATGCAATGTTTTGAAAATTGACAGCTCCATTCCCTACGAAGTCGGTGCTTTCTTTGAGCCGAGTACGGTTGCCATCCACGGTATTTTGCAATGTGGCTACAAAGACGGCAAAAATGTTGCCGTTTTGGGCGGTGGTACAATCGGTCTTTTCGTATTGCAGTGGCTCAAAATTTTGGGTGCAGAAAATGTCACCGTTTGTGATATCGACGACGAGCACCTCAAACTTTCAAAAGAACTCGGTGCTGATAACACCCTCATCACTCTTGATGAAAATTTCTACAACAATGCAAATGAGTTAACCGACAACAAGGGCTTTGACTATGTTTTTGTTTCAACCGGCTCAACCGAAGCGATGAAAACCGCTTTCAAAATTGCCGCAAATAAAGCAACCTTGTGCTTTATCGGCACACCGACAAAAGAACTTTCGTTTACTATTCCCGAATGGGAAAATATGAATAGAAAAGAATTTTATCTCACCGGCTCTTGGATGTCGTACTCCGCTCCTTGGCCCGGAAAAGAATGGACTCTCACCGACGAGCACTTTGCAAAAGGTGACTTGAAAGTCCTGCCCGAAATGATTTACAAAACTTTCCCGCTGTCTGAAACAATGGAAGCATTTAACGAGTACACAGTACCCGGAAAAGTTATGGGCAAAATTCAAATAGTAGATAAAGACTGACAGAGGTTTATATGGCAACAGATTTGAAAAAGAGAATATACAAATTTGACAACATCAAATTTGCAGTTATTCTCCTTGTCGTTCTCGGTCATGTAATTGAGGGTTATATCGGTAAATCCGATATGTTCAAAAGCCTTTGGCTGTTTATCTACTCTTTTCACATGCCGTTGTTTATCTTTCTCAGCGGACTTTTTCAAAAGCGTTTTGAGAAAGGCTCAAAATTTAATACGCAAAAATTCACCTACTACATTATCCTTGGGTTTATACTGAAACTGTTTTTGCAGTTAATTTATGATTTCTTTACCAACACAAAGGAAAAACTCGATTTGCTCGGCGGACAGCATGTTGAATGGTTCCTGTTCGCTCTTGCGATGTATATGCTGTTTGCTTTCATAGTACAGCGTATCCATCCCGCGATTATTCTTTCTTTTTCCGTTGTTGCGGCTTTGGTCGGCGGTTACCTTTGGTTTGTCGGCGACTTTATGTACAGTTCACGAACTCTTGTGTTTATGCCGTTTTTCTTTTTGGGCTATTATCTTACACCCGAAAAGATTATGGACTTTACAAACAAGATATACATAAAAATCGGCGCGGTTGCTGTTCTTGTAATATACTTTGTTCTCTGCTTCCGCGAGAGAACAGAACTTTACAAACTGCGCGGACTCTTTACAGGACGCAACTCTTATGCAACAGTTGCACAGAAACTTGAGGGTTGTTCACCGATACACAGACTTTTGTGCTACGGTATCTCGCTTGTACTTTGTATCGCTGTTATTGCTATCGTACCGAATATAAAAATCCCGCTTATCTCCTCCATGGGAGCAAACACTCTTTCGGTTTATTTCTGGCATAACCCCTGCATTTACATAGCAAAGTATTTCGGACTTTTTGCTTTAATGCTCAAAGCACCCGACCCGCTGTGGAAAATACTAATAATAGCGTTTGCACTTGTACTCGGATTTGTGCTTTCGTTCCCCGTCTTCAATGCTCCGCTGAAAGCACTAAACAAATTGGTACAAAAAATACCAACCAAGGCTTGTATCATAACGGTAGTTGCAATATTTGTTGTAGCGGCGATATTACGATTTTTTGTATTAGTATAAAATATAATTAAACATAAAAATTTAAGGCGACAGGATGTTCATCCTGTCGCCTTTGTTGTTTTGTACAGAGTAATAATTATTCTGCTGTTTCGGTGCAAGCGTTAACGATGAGAGAAACACCGCTGACTGCAAAACCGATAGAAGTGAAAATACCCATCATTCCGATAATAAGCGGTAAGCAACCGAATGCAGCACATGCAGCGATTACCATAAGAAAGCCGAGAATTACGGAAAGTACACGCATAGCAGTTGAATAGAAAAGATAAGTAAACGCATTTACGATAGTGATAATACCCTCAATCAACAGAGCAATCAAGAGGATAATCGCAACGAGTTCCTGTGTAACGAAAGTAAAACCGGGGATTGTGATATTCAAAAGCATAAATATAATTGCGAGGATTGCAAGAGCAACGCCAAGACCGCCGGCATAAGCCTGAGTCGAGCCTAATTTACGCTTTTTGCGGTTTACACAGTAGTCGATGATGAATACGATACCGACTATACCAACATAGATTGATGCAACATAAACATAGATGAGTTGTCCTGCAAACGGGAACATCAACAAAAATGCCGCAACGATTACTGATAAGATACCTAAAATGATTTTTAAAGCTTTCATTTTTTTCTCCTTATAAAATTTATTTATATCATAGGCGTTTGTGAAACGCCGCAAGCCGCATTAATAGGGCTTTTTTTCTTCCTGAAATGAGAATAACTCCTCACCGGATATGGTATAACAGAGTAAAGGTAACCTCTAATAAATTAGTTTACCTTGTTAAGTTTTTCTGATTAGCTACACCGGGCAATCTCTGCAAAAGACTACCATTGGAATTCATAAATACATTCTTCATCTTCCAGGAAGCGGGCAATAAGGTGCTTCTCGGCACAGTTGACACCGAAATTCATACCGGTTGTAAAAACATTTCCTGAATCGCGCAAAGGCTGTTTATCACCGTTAAAGAACTTCTCAAGGAGCTCTTGGGCATTCGTTTTTTTAAAGAAACCTTCGGCCATTTCCTTCACTTCTTCGAAATTATTGTCATCGAGTACCCAGAACTTGTCACTGTTTTGAGAGAAATGCTTATTCATGGCATCGTTAAATGCGTCAATTTCTTCCTTGTCTTTATTGGACAGATCAGCAATCTGACCGGGGGTTAAATAGTCAAGCAGGTTGAATTCTTCGTTTACCGACTCGCCAAAATCATCAACGGGAGTTCTGCCTACGAATTCAGAACGCCAGTCAATAGAGGGATTTCCGTCCTTATCCACAAAATGAACCTTCCCATTTTCATCACGGTAGGAATATTGAATGTCCTGAACTTCGTGATACCAGTCGGCTTTGTGAACTGCTTCCATCATGTCTCTGTCGGTTTCTGCACCGATCATCGCCTGCTGTGCAATATGCAGACGTCCGTATCCGGCATTATAACGGTCATATTGCGTTAACAAAGGAGAAACGAACATATTGCCGTGTCCGTTGGCATAAGGGATATAATACATTTCATTGTTTGCAAATTCAATAATGCCGTATTCGCCGGTAGCATCACCGATCATAAAAGCATAGTCCCAGTTGGTAACACCAACGTTACCCGTGGTGTAAACATCAAGCGTATTGATATAATCAAGAGCTTCTGCTACGGTACTGGCATTTTGCGCTACTCTGGATGCGACGCCGATCATAGGCACACGTTCAGCACCCGGGTTGGTCCCGGTAGTCTGCACACCCATATTGGTGCGCATATTGGTCTGAATATAGAGACCCGATTCATTGAAGGCATCCGTGGAAGCGCTGGCCATCATGCCACGGAATGAGTCCTCCAGCTCCAAACCTTTTTGAAGCTGCTCATAGGTGTAATCAAACTGATGAGAATAGTAGAAAGAAACAGCCTGCTGCTTTCCTCCTGTGAGGTGGAAGACCAAAACAGGATAATTGGAAACTTCTTCATCCTGATTGCGCCCCATGATAACCTGACCCTTGCTGTTCTTCTTCACAATGCCGGTGCAGCTTTCCGTCTTCAGTGTATCCAGTTTTTCATTTGCTCTTACAGCACCGTCAGCAAAGGCTTGCTGGCTGATTTCGCCCATGTCAATAACATAATGTCCCAAATCTTTATAACTGCCATGGTCAACAACTTCCGAATTCCAATTGAGCGTCTGCTTTCCCTTACCAAACTTCATTACATTGGATGCGTTAGAAGAACACCCGACAATAAAAAAAGTCAACATAGTAATTGCAAGTGTCATACAAATGAATTTTTTTAATTTCATGATTGCCTCCTTGTTAAAATCTGAAGTCATTTTGTCCGAAAAACGACCTGTCATTATTTTCTGACATCACCTCCCTTGTCTGTGAATAGTCTCTCGGAATCTCGGTGTCAACAGGGACGGTTCTCGTTGACCCCTTAATGTGCCTTTTGAATCACGCCGCGATTGATCCCTGTAAGCCGTTCTATCCGGCGTATGGAAAGTCCTTTTTTCTTTAATAATACAACGGCCTCATCACGCTGCTTTTTTCAAACTGTTGTCATTGCGGATAAAATGCACAAGCATGAATATATCAGAAGCTTAAAACCTTTGCTGACAGCGTAATATACGGATCTCATATAAGCCTTGAGGTCTGTTTAAGTGCGCCAATTTCTATACTTTACACATTTTTTCTTTCTATATTCAAACCATTTTGCTCCGGCTTGATGGTTTTTTTATTCTTTACCAAAAGATTTCATGTTTTGATGCGAGTTTCGCAATTGCCTATTTATTTATATCAAGGACCGCAAGCGACCTAAATATACAAAAGTCTATACTTTTTGTAATTATACCACAAACTTAACCGTGTTACTATTCTATATTAGAATTATAACGAATTTATTCAAAGAAAAGCCTTGCTCTTGTAAACTCGGCAAATTCGTAAGAAGGCATATATTCGCCCAAAGGACTGTCGATTTTTTTGTCAAGGTAATCGTAGTAGTCACAACTTACTTTACTGCGGTCAATTCCGAGAGTACCAAAGTGCCCGCGTATAACATCGGGATAACCGCTGTTAGCAAATGTTTCGAGTAAATCACGACGAAGATTTTGAAAATAAGACATCTTGTCGTCATCTTCGAAAACAGCCGTTGTAATCTCTCTTGTTTTGCAGTCCGCACCCATTCTGTCAACAAGAAAAGCAAGAACTTCCTTTGTTTTGTTGTACTTAAATTCCAAGGGTTTAGAGTCAGCATATACTTCAAATCCGCCGAAGCATTGAATAAAAATTCCTGTTTTCTTTCTCTCTACGGGATGGCGAAGATTGTTTAGTGCTGTTCTTAACTTTTCTTCTGTGATGGGCTTTAGCAGATAGCCGCTGCAATAAAGATTTAAGGCATCGAGAGTATATTCCGAGTGTCCCGTACAGAAGATAATATTTATTTTCGGGTTTATCTCTTTTAACTCCTGTGCAAGCGAAAGTCCGTTTGATATACGCATATTTATGTCAAGAAAGGCGATATCTATACTTGTCTTTTTTGCATATTCCAAAGCCTCTTTTGCATTGGAAAATGCGACACAGTTATCGTCTTTCATAACATTTTTTACAGTTGCTTCCATAACGGCAAGAACAATTTGTTCATCATCAACTATAATTACATTCATATTTGCTTTTCTCCCAAGGGTAAGGTGATAACTGCAGTAGTGCCTTCTCCCACTACACTGCTGATATCAAGTGTACCGCCACACAGTGTTTCTATTCTTTTTCGAATATTTTCAATACCGATATGAGATTTTCCGTCGTCAAGTTTTTGATTTACATCAAAGCCTGCTCCGTCATCGCTTACCGTGATTACTGCTGTATCATCAACTTGTTTTGTTGAAATTTTCACAGTACCGCCGCCTTCTTTTGCACAGATACCGTGCTTTACGGCATTCTCTACAAGAGGTTGAACAATAAGCGGGGGTATCAAAAACTTTGAAAACTCAATATCATATTCAATATTAAGTTCATCCGAAAAACGCATTTTCTCAAGCCATAAATAGGTTTTTGTATGTTCGAGAGATTTTTCAAAAGGTACTTTTTTCTCCGACTTTATCGAGTCGAGGTTCAGTCTTAAGTAGTCTGCAAATTTTTCAACCGCTTCTTTTGACCTTGTTGCATTCTCCATATAGCAAAGTCCGCTGATTGTGGCAAGAGAGTTGTAGAGAAAATGCGGTTGAATTTGCGAGAGCATAAGCGCCGTTTCCATTTTTACATTTTCGCTTTTCTGCCTGTAATACTCTCTGCTTTGCTCAATATAATTGTTAAAGAATATTAGATATAAAGGTAAAACAAGCATCAATCCCGAAACATCAAAAATGAGATGAACATCATTATACGATGATACAAGGCTGACTATCGCCGCACAAAGCGGTACCACAACATAACTTGACAGCGACCACTTTGTTCTTCTTGTACCTTTTGAGCCCAAAATAAAGAGCAAGAAAACAAGATTAAAGAAAAGATAAAACGAAGCCGAAACAAACTTGTTTTGAGAAAATCTTACATAGCCGTTTTCTATCGTATAAAAAATATTAGTATGCGGATTTGTCAACGCCAAAAATATGTATATAACAGAAAACATAACCACAAAAATTGTGCCGAGCGAATTTACTTTTGAAGAAGGCAGATACTCCAAAAGGAAAAACCAGAAAAGTATCCAAATTACCGCTACGCTGACATAGTTTAAGGTATAGTAAATCTGAACAAGCAGAGAAAGCTCATATTTTATTGACAAAGTAAGGGCACAGGTATAGAAAAAGTTTAAAAAATAAGTTGCCATAACCAACGCCAAAAAGAGGATATCTTTTCTGCTGTAATTATTCTTTCCGAAACTACCTAAAAGAAAGACAATAAAGGTAAACAACATTGCAAGCAAACCGACTGCCGCACCCGAAAAAGTAATAACATCGGTATAAATTTCAGAATACAAAAACAAAAAGCAAACAGCACAAAACATTAAAACCATCACAGTAAGTGAAACCAATCTCAATATCTTTTTTTGCCTTGTGTTATACAAAAACGAATTGCTATTTTGTAGTGTTTTTTCCATAACTGCCTCGTAATATCACAGCATTTCTGCCAAGTCGTAAATAAGTCTTTCGGTTTTTTCAAATCCCAAACAAGCGTCGGTAATGCTCTTGCCGTAAACATCTCCGCCGACTTTCTGGCATCCGTCCTCGAGATAACTTTCTATCATAAAGCCCTTGAGCATTGTTTTTATATCCGAAAACTTTTTGCAGGAATTGAGAACTTCCTTGCATATACGCGGTTGCTCAAAAGGATTTTTGTTTGAGTTTGAATGGTTTGCATCAACAACAAGAGAAATGTTCTTTTGAAGCCTGCATTTTGCCATTACATAAAGGTTTGTAAGGTCTTTGTAGTCGTAGTTGGGAACAGAGTTGTTATCCCTGTCAACAAAGCCACGAAGTATCATATGCGCAAACGGGTTTCCCGTTGTATGCACCTGCCACCCGCGATATATAAAGGTGTGTGGATTTCGTGCACAGTCAACCGCGTTGAGCATAACACTCAAGTCGCCCGAGGTCGGGTTTTTCATACCCACAGGTGCAGATACTCCGCTTGCGACAAGTCTATGCTCCTGATTTTCGACAGAACGCGCACCAACCGTTACATAAGAAAGCAAGTCATCAACATAGCGATAATCTGCAGGATAAAGAAGCTCGTCCGCTGTCGGCATACCTGTTTCAGATAGTACCTTTGCGTGCAGGGCTCTTGTCAGCAAAATCCCTTTGAAAGTATCCGGTGCTTCATTCGGATTTGGCTGAAACAACATTCCCTTGTATCCGTCGCCGGTAGTTCTCGGCTTGCTTGTATAAATTCGGGGAATAATGATGAGTTTGTCGGATACTTTTTCGTATACCTTTTTGAGTTTTACTACATAATCAAGCACAGCCCTTTTGTTATCGGCAGAACAAGGACCGACAATGAGTATCAGTTTCTTTGACTCTCCCAAAAAGACTTTCTTTATCTCTTCGTCAACTTTTCTTTTGTTTTCCAATGCGGTTTTTGAAATCGGATATTTTTCCTTGACTTCTTTCGGAATAGGAAGTCTTTTTTCAAATTCCATCATCTTACTCACCCTGATTACTTTCTATTATATCGTTTATCACCTTTGATGCCATAAAGATGCCGGCAGCAGAAGGCACGCAAGAGGCGCTCGACGGTACAACCTTTTCGCCGTCTTTTAGTCCACTTGTAAGAGGCTGTTCTTTTGAATACACAACAGTGAGTTTTTTTACACCGTTTTCTTTCAAAAGTTTTCGCATTGCCCTTGCCAAAGGGCAAACGGAAGTTTTGTATATATCCGTAATTTCAAGCATTTCGGGGTGAAGTTTGTTGCCTGTTCCCATTGATGAAATTATCGGAATATTCTTTTCTTCTGCAATTTTTGCAAGAATGATTTTTGAACTTACCGTATCTATTGCGTCAACTATATAGTCGTATTTTTCAAAATCAATTTCATCTTTGTTTTCTTCTGTAAAAAACATTTTCAGCGGTGTAACTTCGCAAAGCGGATTTATATCCTGTATTCTCTCTTTTGCTACATCTACTTTGTGCTTTGAAATCGTAGAAGAAAGCGCATATATCTGCCGATTTATATTACTTTCCGATACAGTATCGTTATCAACAAGGGTAAGTTTTCCGACACCGTTTCGACAAAGCATTTCGACAGCATAACCGCCGACACCGCCGACACCGAAAACAATAACATTCGTATTTTTCAGTTTAGTAAAATTTTCTTCACCGATAAGGGCGACAGAGCGCGAAAATCTTTCGTTCATATACTTCACCTTTTACATTATATCACACAATTTCTTCACATTCAACAGAGAGTATTTTGCTAAATCGGTTGACATACAGAGCAAAGTATTTTACTATTAGTCTATCAAACAAACAAAAGGGAAACTTATGAATATTTATAAAATCGCCGACTTGTATATTTCGATATCCCCGAAATATGAATACACAAAAGAGATTCTGTCGGAATTTTTGTCCGACAGCGAGCATTTTGATTTTGCCATCGATACCATTACCGACGCCGATATAGAATACGAAAAAAGCGTAGCGGAAGAACCGCTCTCAAGCGGGGTAGCGGAATCACTATCAATACTGAGGAAAATCAGCACAAAACTTCTTGAAAGTTACAGCGGATTTTTCTTTCATTGTTCCTGCCTTGAAATTGACGGCAGTGCAGTTGTTTTCACAGGGAAAAGCGGTGTCGGAAAGTCAACACATTCCGCGTTATGGCGAAAAGTTTTCAAAGACAAAGTCACTATGATAGACGACGACAAACCGCTGATAAGAAAGCAAAGCGACGGCTACTGCATCTACGGAACACCGTGGAAAGGAAAGCACCGTATCGGCACGGATAAAAGTGCAAAAATAGGCGCAATTTTTGAAATTCACCAAAGTAATGAAAATCGCTGTGAGAAAAAGAACGCCGTAAGTGCTTTATCTCTTTTGCTGTCACAAACTATTATGCCCGAAAACGATGTTATGCTTAAAAGTCTTACTGGACTTTTGTCCGATATGGTAGAGAACATACCCGTGTATGATTTGTACTGCAACATCAGTGATGACGCGGTATATACCGCTTACGAAAAAATAAAGCCGATTTAGAGTCTGTCCCTAAATCGGCTTTTGTTATTTTGTCATAAAGAGTACGCCCAAAGTATTCGGTCCGCAATGGCTCGAAATAACGCAAGCGGCGGTAGTAATGTATATCTCGTCAAAAATATTCATTTCGTCAAGACATTTCTTTACCGCTTCGATATATTCGGGCTTTGCGAGAGAATGAGTCACAAAGCACCTTGAGGTATCAATGTTATCATACTTTGCTATCTGGTCCTTTGTATATTCAACAAGAACTTTTGCAAAGTCGGCACCACGGTACTTTTTGCCGACTGCCATATCACCGCATTTTTCGGGAATAACTTCAATCGACGGTTTGAGTTTCAGAAGATTTGCACCCAAAACGGCAATAGTGGAACATCTTCCTCCCGCTTTCATAAAGTCAAGCCTTTCAAGGACAAAACTCGCGTGGGATTTCGATGTCATCTCGTCAAGTTTTTCGGCAATCTCTTTTGCCGAAAGTCCCTCGTCACGCATATCACAGGCTTTTAATACCAAAAGTCCGATACCCGTACTCAAGTTTCGTGAATCAACGGAGAAAACTCTGCCGCCGAATTCGTTTGCCGCTATTACGCTTGTGTTATATGTTGAAGAAAGTTTTGAGCCTAAACTCAAATGAACAACATCATAGCCTTCATCGACGAACGGTTTGAAATACTCGCAGTATTCGTCAATATTTGTTGCCGTAGTTTTCGGAAGTTCGCCTGTTTCGTAAAAGACATCGTACAGTTCTTTAAGTGTTATATCTTTTTTATCCTCATAGGTTTTGCCGCCGATAACTATATGAAGAGGCAAAGTTTTAACATCGCGTTCTTCGATAAGATAATCTAAATCGCAGGAACTGTCTGCGGAAATAATTACTTTATTACTCATAAAGCACTCCTGTATTGTGATTTATTGAAAAATGTGATAAAATTACTTAATGATTTCACCGTCAACAGTACCCATAAGTCCTGCTGCGTTGGATTCATCTGTATCAATATGCATAGCGGGGAAGAAATTTTCATTTACTCTGACAACAACATCGTCAAAAATGAGTTTTCTGCCTTCTGCGCCGACAGCAACTTTTACGATTTCTTTTTCTTTTACACCGTATTCTTCGGCACTTTGGGGTGTCATATGGATATGGCGTTTTGCAACGATAACGCCCTCGCTGATTTCAACTTCGCCCTCGGGACCGACAAGTTTGCATCCGGGTGTGCCTGCGATATCGCCTGATTCTCTGATCGGAACATTTGAGATACCGAGTTTTCTTGTATCGGTTAAAGAGATTTCAACCTGATTTGCTTTTCTGAAAGGTCCGATAATGGACATCTTCATTTCACCTTTTGGTCCGACTATGCCGACTTTTTCAAAGCATACGAACTGGCCGGGCTGTGAAAGGTCCTTTTTGTTGGTAAGGCTTACGCCTTCACCGAAAAGGATTTTGAAAGT
The DNA here is from genome assembly GCA_018065465.1 of Candidatus Ruminococcus equi. Lineage (GTDB taxonomy): Bacteria > Bacillota > Clostridia > Oscillospirales > Acutalibacteraceae > Ruminococcoides > Ruminococcoides equi. The sequence continues at coordinate 26,424 of JAGHTC010000001.1, read as the reverse complement.
ATCTTCAGTTACATGAAGATGATGTGCAGATGTTTCAACCATAATTTTCATAGGAATTACCACCAATCTTAAAAATATTTTACCTTGTTATTTTACACCAAAGCGACTGAAATTTCAATCTTTTTCGGAAAGTAGGTATAATTTATGTATGACAGCTTTGAAAAACTGCGTTCAATTTGTAATAATTGCTCAAAATGTGACCTCTGCAAAACACGAAACAATGTGGTTTTCGGTGTCGGAAACGAAAACGCCGAAGTTATGTTCATCGGCGAAGGTCCGGGTGAGCAGGAGGATTTACAGGGTGAGCCTTTTGTAGGGCGTGCAGGAAAACTGCTCGACAAAATGCTTTTTGATATCGACCTTGACAGGCACAAGAATATTTATATCGCAAATATCGTAAAATGCAGACCGCCGAAAAACCGCGACCCGTTAGAAGAAGAACAGGATATGTGCATTGATTATCTTCGAAATCAAACTCTGCTGATTAAACCGAAAATCATCGTGTGTCTTGGCAGAATTGCTGCGATGAAGATAATTAACCCAAACATAAAAATCACCCGCGAACACGGAATTTTCACCGAGAAAAAGGGAATCTATATGATGGCTATGCTTCACCCCGCGGCAGTCCTTCGAAACCCAAACCAAACGCAAGAAGCGTTCAAAGACTTTTTGACCTTGCAAGAGAAAATCAAAGAAATTTGTACTCATACATATTAAAAAAACTGCTGTGATGAAATATTCACAGCAGTTTTATTATTTAGCAAAGAAAAATTCTAACCTATTAGCTTCCCCTTGTCAGGGGAGGCGGCAAGCCAAAGGCTTGTCGGTAGGGTAGTGAAAATAGTATTTAGTTTTTAGACAACTCTTACTCTAATAACACCATCAATATTTTTGAGTGCTTCTTCTGCATTAGCGTCGGCATTTACTGCGTCGATAATAGCATAAGCATAGTCGCCTCTTGTTTTGTTTTCCATATTGGAAACAGAACCGCCGATAGCAGAGAGAAGTGAAGATGTCATATTGTCTGCGTTCTTATAGAATACACAGAATCTTGTATCGCCTGACTTCGGCAAAGATACGCACGGGAAGTTTACTGAGTTCTTAATATTACCGAGTTCGAGGTAATCTTTGATTTCGTCAGCCGCCATAACAGCACAGTTATCTTCACTTTCGGGAGTTGATGCACCCAAATGAGGAATAGCGATAACGCCGTCGACTGCGAGCAAATCACAGGTAGCAAAGTCGGTAACATAAGCGGCGATTTTTCCGCTTTCAAGACCTGCTTTGATATCAGCGGAATTAACAAGACCGTCACGAGCAAAGTTCAAAATTCTTACATTGTCTTTCATCTTTGCGATAGTGTCAGCGTTAATCATTGCTTTTGTAGAATCGTTAAGCGGTACATGAATTGTGATATAATCGCTTTGGGCATAAATCTCATCAAGAGAGTTAACAACCTTAACGCAGGGGCAAAGTTTCAATGCAGCGCCTACTGAAAGATAGGGGTCATATCCTACTACATTCATTTCAAGTGCTGCGGCAGCATTTGCTACCAAAATACCGATAGCGCCCAAACCGATAACGCCCAAGGTTTTGCCTTTGATTTCGGGACCGACAAACTGGCTCTTGCCTTTTTCTACTGTTTTGAGGCAGTTTTCATCGTCTTTGAGTGTTTTTGCCCATTCTATTCCGGGGATAAGTTTTCTTGAACCCATAAAAAGACCTGCAATAACAAGTTCTTTTACAGCGTTTGCGTTAGCACCGGGAGTGTTGAAAACGCAGATACCTTTTTCTGAGCATTTGTCAAGCGGAATGTTATTGACGCCTGCGCCTGCACGAGCAATAGCAAGCAAACTTTCGGGAAGGTCCATATCGTGCATAGAAGCACTTCTTACCAATACTGCGTCGGGATTAGCACAGTCATCACAAAGGCTGTAATTATCTCCCAAGCGTGATGTGCCGACTTCGGCAATTTTATTTAATTTCAGTACATTAAACATACGAATACTCCTTAGTATTATGAATTTTTCTCTTCAAACTCTTTCATAAAGTTTACGAGTTTTTCAACGCCTTCATACGGCATAGCGTTGTAGATAGATGCTCTCATACCGCCGACTGAACGGTGGCCTTTGATGTTAACTAAGCCGTTTTCGGTTGCTTCTTTAACAAATTTTGCATCGAGTTCGTCATCACCTGTAACAAAAGGAACATTCATCAAAGAACGGTCTTCTTTAACAACAGTGCCTTTGAACATCTTTGAAGAATCAAGGAAATCGTAGAGCAATTTTGCTTTCTTTTCGTTTAATTCTTTCATCTTGTCAAGGCCGCCGATTTCGTTCTTAATCCATTCCAAAACGAGTTTTGCTACATAGATTGTGTAGCAAGGCGGTGTGTTGAACATAGAACCGTTATCAGCGTGAATTTGATAGTTGAACATTGTCGGAGTGATATCCTGCGGATTTCCGATAAGGTCTTCCCTAACGATAACGACAGTCATACCTGCTGGAGCCATGTTCTTCTGTGCGCCGGCAAAAAGAAGACCGAATTTGCTTACATCAATCGGCTCAGACAAAATGCAGGAGCTGATATCGGCAACAAGCGGAACATCGCCTGTATCGGGCAACTCGTGGTAAACTGTACCGTAGATTGTATTATTCATACAGATATAGAAGTAGTCTGCATCGGGAGTGAAAGTTGATTTGTCAAGTTTCGGAATATATGAGAAAGTCTTATCTTCACTTGAAGCGATAACTTTTGCTTCGCCGTAGCGTGCGCCTTCTTTGTATGCTTTTTTAGCCCACTGACCTGTAAGAACATAGTCGGCTTTGCCACTTTTGTTCATAAGGTTTAATGCAACCATAGCGAACTGTGATGAACCACCGCCCTGCAAGAACAGAACTTTGTAGTTGTCGGGAATGTTCATAACTTCGCGAAGGAGTGCCTCTGCTTCTTTGATAATGGAATCATAGACTTTACTTCTGTGTGACATTTCCATAACAGACTGACCGCTGCCCTGATAATCGAGCATTTCGTCTGCTGCTTTTTTTAATACTGATTCGGGGAGCATTGAAGGACCCGCTGAGAAATTGTAGACTCTGGACATAATATATCTCCTTACTAAAAATAATTTACTATATAATTATATGACAAAAAGATTGTTAAATCAATAACAAGCAAAAAGCGAAATTATACAAATTTCGCTTTTTCTTTGCCAATTTTTATGAAATTTGATGAAAATCTGCGTTTTCTAACGGTTTGTTTTGTTATCTGTAAAAGATTTAGATATATTTTTACCGAGATTTTTGAAAAAATAACCGACATGACGGAAAAATATTTGAATATAAGTCCACACGGCACTGAAGAACTTTTCGGACTTTTTTCTCGGTGTTCTTTGCTCTTTGAAATAGGTGTCGAAATAGTCTTCTGTATCGTCTATTGACTTTCCGCCGTCTTCAAAATAATTTACGCCGTTTTTTGAATTCTTCTCTTTGACATTTATATCATAACTTTCGAGGTCGGTAGCGGCTCTTTGCAAAAATTCATCCGAGTTTCCGTAGCCGAGTGCCTCGTCGAATGTGATATCTTCAAAGTTGTCAAGAAGCGGATTGTGTTTTTCTTTTGAGTCTTCTTCGGCTTTTTGCAGGTCTTTTTCTTCGATGAATTCGGGATGATGAGGAATCATCGGCTCGACCTTTGCACGCGAGCGCATTTTTCTCTCCAGAAGTTTGCGTTTGTTTTCCTCGTTCTTTTTCTTGTACCACAACGAAATAACAAAGCAGATAGCGGCTACAATAAGTACCCAAAGAATAATACGCCACCAATCAAATTGAGGCCCGTTATTTAAAATTATCTTATCAAAAGTTATGGTGTTGCAGACATTTGATAAAACTTTTGTTTCGTCGTTTGTGAGTTCTTCATCACTTTTTTGTAAAGTGACATTGATATTCATTCCGTTTATTACGGTGTTGCACTGGCGGGCAAAAACTTTTTGCCCTTCGGTTTCTTTTTCTATATCAAGTTCAAAGAAAATGTTACCGTTGTACTTTTTCTCTACACCGCCTATATATCCCTCTTGTGACAAAAACGAGTCTAACACAGTCTGACGCTGGGTAGGAGTTATCTCGCTGTAGTTGTTTACTGTTTTCGAGTCTTCGTCCTGAATCATCGTCAAAGTTATTTTGTGCTTGTTCTCGGCATCGAACGCCTGAAGATAGATATCCGCTGCATAAAATGCCGTCATCGTTTCGTCGTAGTCAAGATTAAGTTTGTCAAAAGCCTCGTCCCCACGCTCACTTTGAGTAGTTATGACGGTATAGTCTTTAGGGACTTTTACTGACATTTTGAGTTCTTCAATATAGTATTTATTTTCAAGTGCAGCTGTGCTAATAATCGTTGTGCCGATTATGATACAGAAAACCAAAAGCAAAGCAAAAACACTTAAAAGCGTTTTTTTGATACGCATTATTATCCCTCTCGAAATTTGCTGAAAATTTAGCCTAAAATCCTATTATGTCCATATTATATATTCATTTTTCAAAAAATACAAGATGTTGACAATCTTTTTTTCTATTGACAAGATTTTTCTCTCGGAGTATAATAATACGGTCGCAGTAAATAAGTGTTGATATTATTTCAAAAGTATACTTCTTCACTTTTCACTATTACATATTACTTCGTTTTCGGGGTGTAGCGCAGATGGTAGCGCGCCTGCTTTGGGTGAGGTTGCGAGCGCTGCCTGTGGCAGAAAAAGCGAGCAAAACGAAGCGCAGCGGTCAAAAGTTTTGTAAGCGAACGCGAACTAAAAACTTTTGGGAACCGCAAGAGGGCGACCAAAGCAAAAAATCAAGGTTATTTTTTAATAAACTTCAATATTTTATCGGGGTGTAGCGCAGATGGTAGCGCGCCTGCTTTGGGAGCAGGATGTCGGGGGTTCAAATCCCTTCACTCCGACCATTCAAAACAGAGGTATCCATACGGATACCTCTGTTTTGATTTTCCCCGTATGAGGAGTGAAGGGATTTGAAGGCGACCGTGCCGAGTTTCGAGCCGTGCGAAGAAACGAAGGTAAAAATGATTCGGTGAATCATTTTTAGGAAGAGCGTTGAACAACTTTTCTGCTACTACAATGGCACCAAACGAAATCAATTTTTCTGTTAAGTAAAACACCCTTCACTCCGACCATAATAACGCAGAGATACCAAAAGGTATCTCTGCGTTATTATTATGCCCGATAAATCGGATAAAGGGATTTGAACCCTAAGAGGGCTGTGAACGTAATAAAACAGTTCGGTGAACTGTTTTATAGTGAACAGGTGCGAAGGCGGGTACCGAAATTTTTTCGGTCGCCAAGCACAATAAATTTTCCTAAAATTTATATCCCTTCACTCCGACCATTCAAAACAGAGGTATCTATACGGATACCTCTGTTTTGATTTTCCCCGTAGGAGGAGTGAAGGGATTTGAAGGCGACCGTGCCGAGTTTCGAGCCGTGCGAAGAAACGAAGGTAAAAATGATTCGGTGAATCATTTTTAGGGAGAGCGTTGAACAACTTTTCTGCTACCACAATGGCACCAAACGAAATCAATTTTTCTGTTAAGTAAAACACACTTCACTCCGACCAAAAAATTCTTACGAAAGCACAGATATAGTTTCAATCTTTAAAAAGCAAAAAGCACTTGTTTTTACAAGTGCTTTTACTATTGGCAAATTATATTTCTATAAGAGTGTTTTCGCTTTCCTTATACTTTTTGTGGCAGCGGGAACACTCGTATGTACCGTTTTCATCCGGGAAAATTCGTTCACCGCATTCGCAAACATAGCCTATCTTTCGTGCGGGATTTCCGACAACCAAAGTATAGTCGGGAACTTCTTTTGTAATAACAGAGCCCGCACCGACAAAGGCATATCTTCCGATATCGTGTCCGCAGATTATCGTAGCATTTGCTCCGATAGTTGCGCCTTCTTTTACCGTCGTTTTTAAGAACTCATTTTTGCGAGAAACAAAACTGCGGGGGTTGAGAACATTCGTAAAAACGCAGTTAGGCCCTAAAAAGACTTTGTCTTCACAAGTAACGCCGTTATATAATGCTATGTTATTTTTAACGGTAACATTATTGCCGAGTTTTACGCCTGTTTCGATAAAAGCGTTCTGCCCTATGTTACAGTTTTCGCCAATCTCGACACCGCTCATAATGTTAGAAAACTGCCAAATTCGTGTACCGTCACCGATTTTAACATTTTCGCCTATGATTGCTGTTTTGTCCGCCTTATAATTTCCACTCATATTCTTTCCTCCTTTACGCTTTGTCTACATCTTTTGTTGCTATTATATCCGCCGATGTATTGAGGATATTTTTTATCAGCACATCTCCGATTTTAATCGGTGCTTTCACGGTAGTATCTTTGATGACTTTCATACACTCAAAGAGTTTGTCCTTATCTATATCGCAGTTTGTCCGCACCGAAACAACGGGATACTCACCGCCGTCAACTTTTACGCTTGAAGTGAGCACTCTCATCGGCCTTGTGACCTCTTTTTTTGCGTAGTCTTCGCCACGCTTACAGGTGTTGCCGGTAACGCTGATATTGTCACCGTCAACCGTAACGGTAAGGTCACAGCCCATAGGACAACCAATACAAATAAACTTGTGGGTTTCCACAAAATCCCCTTCTTTACCTTTCCAAACTGACAATGATATTATCAATATTATCGCTGTCGCTTAGCATTTCCTTTTTCAATACAAGTGTTTCCATTTCACCGGGAGCAACAATCATTTTCTTGCGCTTTATAAGTTCTTTGTCACCCATGGTTACTTTGATATACACATTCTTGTAAATATTATCGACACGAAAACGAAGTTTTATATCTTCTTCAAAATTTGTGTCAATCGTATTCGGTACTACATACCGCACTCCGTTTTCGGCTTTTACGATGACTGTCTTTCCCTTTTTCTTATCGCTGTTTTTGACATACAAGGCGGCGTTTTTGCCCGCATCCGATGCTTCTTCACTTACAAAATCGACAAGGTCATGAACATGCAAAACATTTCCGCACGCAAACACACCCTCGATATTTGTCTCAAAGTCCTGCGTCACAACAGGTCCGCCTGTAACATTGTTAATATTCACGCCTGCTTTTTTACTCAACTCGTTTTCGGGCAGTAAGCCGACAGAAAGAAGCAAGGTATCACATTTATACTCTGTTTCAGTACCCTTTATCGGTCTTCTGTTTTCGTCAACTTCTGAAACGATAACGGACTTAATTCGGTGTTTACCGTTGATTTTTGTTATCGTATGCGAGAGCAAAAGCGGTATTGAATAATCATCAAGGCATTGAACGATATTTCTCTTAAGTCCGCCGGAATACGGCATAAGCTCAACAACCGCTTTAACTTTTGCACCTTCTAAAGTCAGGCGTCTTGCCATAATCAGTCCGATATCACCGCTACCGAGAATGACAATTTCTTTGCCGATTTTCATTCCGCTGATGTTAATAAGTTTTTGGGCTGTGCCCGCGCTGTATACACCGGCAGGTCTTGCCCCCGGAATATTCAAAGCACCTCTGGGGCGCTCACGGCAACCCATACAAAGTACAACTGTCTTTGCTTTTATCGAGAACATACCGTCATCTTTATTGATTGCGGTAACGATTTTATCGGACGAAATATCAAGGACCATAGTATTCAGAAGACACTCGATATTTCTCTTCTTCACTTCATCTTCAAAACGAGCGGCATACTCGGGACCTGTCAGTTCTTCCTTGAAAGTATGAAGTCCAAAGCCATTGTGAATACACTGGTTGAGTATTCCGCCGAGTTGTTCACTGCGCTCTATGATAACTATATTTTTTTCACCCTCGTCATAAGCCGAAACGGCAGCCGCAAGTCCCGCAGGTCCTCCGCCGATTATGACAATGTCAAATTCTTTGTCCATAGATACTCCTCTTGGTATCATTCTTGCAAAAATTCGGAATTTTCTCCGCATTTGGTTATTTCGGTGATATCCATACCCGTTTCTTGTGCCAAAATCTCAAGGGTTCTCGGCAGACAAAAGCCACTTTGACATCTGCCCATTCCCGCTCTTGTTCTGCGCTTTATTCCGTCGATAGTTCTTGCACCCAGCGGCCTTTTTATCGCGTCAATAATCTGACCTTCTGTAATGCTTTCGCAACGACAAACCACTTTACCATATTCGGGCTTTTCCTTAACTAAGGCAGAAAATTCTTCTTTTGAAAGCGTGAAAGGATTTAGTATTCCTTTTCGTTTTGAAATGAAATTATCTTTCTTTTCGGGATTTAGTTTTTCGCATATCATATTGCAAAGATATTCACCTATTGCTAGAGCAGATGAAAGCCCGGGGGACTCAATCGCCGCACAATCGAAAAAGAAAGGTGCGTCCTTGACTTCTTCTATACGAAAATCGTGGCGTTTTTCGTGTGCTCGCAACCCCGCAAAAGATGTTATTACTTTATTCAAAGGCAGATTTTTCATCATTGCATTTGCTTTTTCTCTAACCTCTTGTAAACCATCTGACGTTGTGTCGGTGTATTCTTTGTCATCAATATCGTTCGCTGTCGGTCCGACAAGAATATTTCCGTGTGCAGTCGGAGATACGAGTACACCTTTTCCAAAATTATTCGGAAGTGTGAAAACAGTATGATTTACATATCCGTTTTCCGATTTATCGAGGAGCATATACTCGCCTTTTCGTGGGATAATCTCAATCTTTTCATCCGATACCATATTGTGAATAACATCGGCATAAACACCCGCAGCATTTACAACACATTTTGCAGAAAATATTTTATCCTTTGATTTTATCACATAGCCGTTTTCATCCTTTGATACTGCGTCAACGGGCGAATCAAAAAAGAACTGTACCCCGTTTTCAAAGGCATTCTCAGCCAAAGCAATATTAAAAGAAAATGGGCAAACTATACCTCCGCTTGGTGCAAAAAGAGCCAAGTGCGAATCATCTGCCAAATTCGGCTCAAGAGAAAAAAGTTCTTCCCTATTTAATATTCGAAGTCCCTTTACACCGTTTTTTTCGCCCTGTTCCTTTAGTTGGTACAGTATTTCTGTATTATCCTGCGAATTGCAAACGACAAGAGAACCTATCCTTTGAAAATCAAAGTCAAGGTCCTTTGAAAATTTATCCATCATCTCGTTGCCTTTGACATTGAGTTTTGCCATAAGGCTGTCAGGCTCTGCGTCAAAGCCGGCGTGGACTATGCCGGAATTCGCTTTTGATGTTCCCGTGCATACATCCTCATTCTTTTCCAAAACGGCGATATTCAATTTATATTTTGACAGTTCTCTCGCAACCGCACAGCCGGAAACACCCGCACCGATAATTGCGACGTCAAACATATAATTTTTCAAAATGTTTTCACTCACATTCTAAAAGTGCTTTGATAATATAGTCTCTTTCCTCGTCGGTGAGTTCGGGGAAAACAGGAATAGCAAAAGTAGTTTTTACAAGTTTTTCCGTAACCGGCAAACTGCCCTCTTTATATCCCAAATTCCAAAATGCACCCTGCATATGGAGCGGTACGGGATAATATGTTCCGCAAGGCACTCCTTTTTCTTTGAGCTTTTCCATAATTTCCTGTGAGTTCTCGTGTTTTAATACATAAAGGTAGTAGGAATGTTCGGTATATTCTCTTTCACAAGGAGTAATATATGAGGTGTTTTTCAGTGCTTCGTTGTAAAGCCTTGCGTTATTTCTTCTGCCTTCTACAAACTCATCAAGATGAGTAAGTTTTTTTCTCAAAAGTGCAGCCTGCAAAGCGTCAAGCCTTGAATTATATCCTATGAGATAATTATAATATTTATTCATTCCTATCGGCATATCTTTGGGGAATTCTTCGCCTTTATTTTTATATTCATCTTGCAAAGTAGCAAGTCCGTCTGCGCCGGAGCCGTGAACTTTGTATGACCTTATCGCTTTTGCGATTTTCTCGTCATCGGTCAGTACCATACCGCCGTCACCGTCGCAACCGAGGTTCTTTGTCGGGAAGAAAGAGAAGCAAGAAGCGTCGCCCAAAATTCCCTGTTTTGAGCCTTTATATGTAGTACCTGCCGACTGAGCACAGTCACAGATTACTTTCAGAGAATGCTTCTTTGCAATAGCGTTAATTTTATCCATATGGGCGCTGTGGCCGTAAAAATGAACGGGGACGATTGCCTTTGTTTTATCTGTGATTTTTTCTTCAATCAAATCTACATTGATACAGTAATCATCTTCATCAACATCTACAAAAACAGGGGTTGCGCCTACTGCGGCTATACTCTCTGCGGTAGCAAAAAAAGTAAACGCTACTGTTATAACCTCGTCACCTTTGCCGATACCGAAAGCACGCAAAGCAAGGACCAAAGCATCTGTACCGTTTCCGCACGAAACACCATACTTTGCACCGTGATAAAGAGCAAATTCGTTTTCAAAACTTTCTACTTCTTTACCTCCGATATACTGTCCGCTGCGAAGTACATTTATAACAGCTTCTTCGTATTCTTCTCTGTAAGTTTGATGTTGACGGCCAACATTCATAAGTTGAATTTTTTCCATAATTATCCTCCGATTATTTTCCGAAAGTACCCTTCATATCAGTGCTTGCAAAATCAGTAAGCGGGAGTTTTACAGGTTGTCCCGTTTTCTGACTCTTGTAAATAGCAAGTACCATTTCGAGTGCATTTCTGCCTGCTACGGCATCTACATACGGTTGTCTGTTGTTATTTATCGCGTCGATTACATCGGCAAAAAGTCTTGAATGTCCGTTACCATAGACATTTGATGTTACTTCATGGAGTTTTCTTGCTTCTTCATCATCGGCATTTTCATCTTCGAACTGCCATACATCTATATTATTTGTTGATGTACCACCGAGTTTTACAGTTCCTGTTTCACCAAAGAGATACAAAGTTTCTTCAAGATTTTTCGGATAGACATTTGTAGTACCCTCAATAGTTGCAACAGAGCCGTTTTTAAACTTAACTACTGCAACACCGATATCTTCTGCCTCAAGATAATCGTGAAACTGCTGCCTTGTCGCGCCGTATACTTCTTCAACTTCGTTGCCCATAAGCCATCGTAACAGGTCGATACCATGAATACACTGATTCATAAGCGCTCCGCCGTCCTGTGCCCAAGTACCTCGCCAAAGAGCCTGGTCATAGTAACCGTGATTTCTGTTCCAGCGAACGTTGATATTACCGTGTGACATTTTTCCGAATCTTCCGTCGTCAATAGCCTTCTTTACCTTTTGAACAGCAAGGTTAAAACGGTTTTGGTGGCAAGCACAAACTTTGACACCCTTTTCTTTTGAACGCCTGATAATTTCGTCGGCATCTGCCATATTCATAGCCATAGGCTTTTCGATGATAACATTAAGTCCTTTATCAATACAGAAAAGAGCAATTTCGGCATGGATACCGCTTTCGGTTGCAATACTGACGAGTTCAAGTTCGTTTTCTTCAATCATTTTTTTGTAGTCTGTGTATCTCTTGATTGAAGTATCATCTTGAAGGTTGTGTTTTTGAAGTATTGCCTCCATCTTCTCAGGTAATATATCACATACCGCTACTATTTCAAGTTCATTATTTTTAGCCGCTGTGATATGATTTGTTGCGATTCTTCCGCAACCTATAAGTGCATATTTCATTTTGTTTCCTCCAAAATAATATTTTAATTTTATATATTATTTGCTTTCTTTTTGGTAAAGATTTTCTTTACCTTTGAAAGCAGATTTTTTATCAGTTTAATAAAGTACGCATACTCGGGTGTCTTGTGAAAAATCAGCCACCACAAAAGATTGGGAATAATCAGACAAAGTACAACACGCACCATAAAGAATATTATACTATCTTCGGGCATAAAGTAGCAAATTAATTTAATTATTCCGCCTGTTACGATTACAAGAAGCAAAGACATAAAGTATTTTGCATAATACTTTTTCGGCGATGTTTTCAAGACATGTTTATGTACGATGTTTGTATCAATCCACAAAGTTACAGCAAGCCGAGATATAATCGTAGCAAGCAAAATGCCGGGAATTCCGAGGTCAAAAACGGTAACGGCAAGGATGGAAAGCGCTACATTTACAAAAACAACGGCAACCGCCCTGTATCTGCTCTGCCAATAAAGACCGCAAGCGTTTCTAAAGCGCAAAGGTGCTTCCATAAGCCTGTCAACAAGGTAATTCATACACATAGTAAAAATGACAAGTTCGCCTAATCTGTATTCGGGTCCGAGCCAAACGGAAACGAGGAATGGATTGAGCAAAACCCAAAGACAAATAATACAGAAACCGTTTATCCAAAAGGCGATAAGATGAAGATTGTCGAATATCTGACGCTTTTTCTCGACGCTTTCGGTAACATTCAAATTGCCGACACTCGAAGTTATTGAGGTAAACAACATATTCAAAATCGTTATTATCGCGGTAGCAATCATAAGATAGTTTGAATACAACCCGAGGATAACTGTTCCGATAAAAGAAGAAATGATGATTGAGTCGGCGGCACTATTCAAAGTTGAACTTATCTTATACAGAGCAACCCCGTAAACATTTTTTGCAAGTTCCTTCTTTTCTTCCTTTTTTAACGCAAGAGTAGATTTTTCCTTAATATACGGATATCTTTTATTAACAAATAACGAGATTACTATATTATTGACTAAGGTAACAACAAGGTCATTAATACAGTATATATAGAAAGAAAGTTCGGGAGTTTCTTTAAATACAAAAAGCAAAAAGATTTGAATGACTTTAAAAAAGCAAATCAAAGAATAGGAAATCAGATTAACATAATACCCTTTTTGGTCTGCTTCAAGCAAAGTCCTTTTGTAAGCATATATCCAATAGGACAAAACACTTTTTGCAACATAGATAAGATATATAACGGTAACATTTACAACATCGGTCGTGCCCTTCATAAGATAGGGCAAAAACGGAACAAGAGCAACACCGATAACCAAAACAGCAAGTCCGACAAAGAAGTAGGCCTTCCTATACAGTTTCATATACGCCTTAACTTTTTCTTTGTCATTATCGGCAAGAGGCTTGTAGAGTGCTACATTTATTGCCATCGAAATGCCGAGTTCAGCAACATTTAAAACATTCAGTATGTTGGAAAAAAGGCTCGTTACACCGAGATATTCAACTGACAAAAACCAGATGAATACCGTTCGGGAAACAAATGCAAGTATTTGTTCCGTCAGCCTTGCTCCGACACTGACTACAGCATTTCTTGTAGCATTTTCAGAACGCATATATTTCTCCTCTCAAAAGGGTCAATGAGTATTATCAATAGTTTTGTGGTATTTGCTGTTTTCAATACAGTTAATTCCTGCTCCAATCATACAGAAAAACAATGGTTCCGTGACATAACTCATTGAAAACATCAGCGGCACAAATCCGACAGCAAGAAACAATATGAAAAAGTTTTTGACTTCTCTGTCGATTTTTGAAAACAAGCTTTTAATTATTACATATACGACAAATATAGAAAGCAAAGCACCTAAAATCACTCCGAATTGCAAAAAGAATTCAACAAAAAGGTTGTGAGGATAGTAAGCGTATGCATTATTGGTATTGTTAAACTGCTCTGCAAGTAAAATTCTGTCCTTACATATTCCTGTTCCGAAGACAAAATTTGAGGAAGATGAGTTGAGAATATCAAAAGAATAATTATAGAATTTTTGTCGAGAAGTGTTGTCAAACAAAACACCGTTTTCGAATTTTCTGAATACTCTTGTGCTCAAGCCATACTTTTGGGCCATATCAAAAAAGAAATTATATATTTCTTCAAAATACACAAGGAAAAGTACGATAATTATTGCTGTGACAAGAAGAACAACAAACTGCCTTTTGATATCCGTTCCGAAGCCGAAAATCAGTCGCAACAGGATAAATGCCGCAACCGCAATAACAGGTCCTCTTGCACCGGTCATAAAACAGATAAAGAATGAAAACAAAAAGTTAATTACATGCAGGATACGAAATTTTGCACTTTTGTCAAGCAAAGCGTCAAAACTTATTACAACGGCAGGAAGAATATGATAACCGAGTGACTGGCTGTATGTATTCTTTGAAAGCGAATATCCCATAACCGCAAAGCAACAAATGGTAATGAAAAATGCGGTTATTCTCAAATACCTTAACACAAGTTCGGTATCGTCAATAGTGCGAATAACTATATAGGCACAAACTCCTAAAAGATATTCACCTATTACACGAGTATAATAATCCGTATAAGAAAGATTAGAAAGCCAAGAATAAATTATCAGTGCAAAGATAATAAAAAACGGTATCAGTTCACGCAAATCAAGTCGTTCTAAAAAATACCTTAACAGCAAAAAGACTATTAAAAACAGAATGCCGTATATCAGTATTACATCGAGTTTTGCGGGTAAAACAACAAAACCGCGAAGCATACTTAACAAACCGCCCCTGATAACAGAAAAGCCTACTAACGCACATACGAGTACAGCGTGAAGTTTTACACAAGTTTTTTCGCTGATATTCATATATGCACCTCCGTTATCGGTTAAGCAAAATATCTGTCAATAATTTCTTTCATCTTTTCGCAGGAATGTCCGTCACCGAAAGGTTTGTAATTCGGGTCAACAACCGCTTCCATAGATAGCTTTTCAAGAATATCGTTCTTGTCGGGTTTTACAAGACGGTTCATACCGTTGTGCAAAGTTTCGGGCCACCAAGCGTAATTAAAAACGGTGACACATTGTTTGTTGGCAAAAAATGCTTCTCTTTGCAATCCGCCGGAATCGGTAATAACTTTCTTTGCATTATTCATCAATGCAACGGACGAAAGATAACCAACGGGATTTATGAAAACGATATTATCGAGTTTGTGTTCTTTTAATATATCGGTAACACGCTTGCGGTTTCTCGGATGAACTGCATAGATTACTGTACTATCGAGTTCCTGTGCCGCAAGTAATATCTGCAAAAGATTGCCTTTTGTTTCGGCATTTTCCTGTCTGTGGCAGGTCATATAGTAGTATTCATCGGGGATTGCAACTCTGTTTCCGTCAAAATCGGTGTAATCTGTACGACTTTTTATATCGGTAATGCTTGAATAATACAAAAAGGCGTCGAGCATAGAGTCGCCGACAAAGTAAGCACGGTCGGAAAGATTCTCTTTCTTCATAACATCCATCGCACTTTCAACACAGGCAAAAAGTATTGATGATGTATGGTCGCTGACAAGTCTGTTGATATCTTCGGGATTTGAAAGGCTGCCACGAGTATTTCCTGCTTCGATATGAGCAACGGGAATACCGAGTTTTACGGCAACCAGCGCTCCTGCCATAGTCGAGTTTGTATCTCCGTATACGATGACCATATCGGGTTTTTCTTTGAGCATAACCTCTTCGAGAGAAATCATCATTCGTCCTGTCATTGTACCGTGAGTACCGCCGGAAATATTCAAATTATAGTCGGGAGGACTCATATTTAATTCGTCAAAAAAGACATCGGACATATTTTTATCATAGTGCTGACCTGTATGTACCAAAACCTCGTTGTAGTCAGATTTCAAAACTCTTGACATCATCGCGGCTTTTATAAACTGCGGTCTTGCACCGACAATTGTCATTATTTTTTTCATATTTACCTCTTATAAATATTTATCGAAAGCATCAAAAAACTTTTTCTTTTCTTTTTCCCAGCATAAATTGGATTTTGCTTTGACTAAGTTCTTCTTAAATTTTGCATATAACTCTTTGTCAGTACGCATACGCTCAATGTTTTGGGCAAGTTTTTCACCGTCACCGGACGGCGACAAAATACCGATATCATACTCGTTTATTATCCTTGCCATTTCAAGAGAATTTGTACAGATAATCGGTGTCATAGCCTGAATATTTTCAAAAAACTTGTTGGGCAAAGCGTAAATATAGTTCGGGTTATCGGTATTGTTCATAACAACACCGCAATCGGCAGCGGATACATATTTCCAAAGTTCTTCCTGCGGCTGCAAGGGATACTGCAAAATTCTGTCTTCAACACCATACTCTTTTAAAAGCGAAAAATATTTTTTATTGAATATGGCAGACGGTAAATCACCAACCATTACTGTATAAAACTTGTCATTTATCGACATTGCTCTCAGCAATTCTTCAATACCTCTGTATCTGACGAGCATTCCGTGATACAAAACGATGAAAGAATCCCTCGGTATTTGCAATTTATCGCAATACTCGTCATGCATTTTCCTGCTTACTTCTTCATCAATATTCCAATAATCGGGAGTGCTTCTGATGATAATTCTTTTGTAATCATACTTGTGAATTTTTGCAACAGAATCGGCAATGCTTTCATTTATCATTATAGTAAACGCACATTTTTTTATCAAAAATCCTTCAAGAGTTTTAATAAAAAAAGTTGTAATAGCATTTCTTTTTCTCTTGTTCAGTTCAAATTCGTGGGAATCGTAAATAAACTTCGGCTTTTTGCTTTTCGGTACAAAGAAGTGAGCAAAATAGGCGACCGACAAGCCGAAAATATTATGGCAGCTGATAACATCGGCTTTTGCTTTTTTTGCACCTGCCATATAAATAAAAACATTTTTGAAAATAATCAGTAAGCGTTTTATTTTCGGCATTGTGATTTCCGGTCTTCTGATTTTTGGTACTATCAATGAAAATCCGTCTTCTGATTCATCAAATTTTACATCGCTTCGATTTTCACAATAGCAGTAACATTCGTAACCGTATTCATGTGCACAAGCAAGTTCTCTTTTGTTTCTGCTTGCCGACTTGATATCGTTACCGGGCATAAATTTCAAATATTTCATAAGATATTACTCCGATAAATCGTCAAATATTTTTTCAAGGCTTTTTGCGTGTACCTTATAGTCAAACTTTTCTGCCATCTTTGCGGAATTTTCGCAGTATTTCTGATATTCATCCTTGTCCATTGTTGCAAAACGAATAATCGCATCTGCAAGTTTTTTACCGTCGGGGTTATCAAGTTCCATTCCGCAACCATTAGACTCTACCATAGAATCAGCAAGTAAAGTAGGCACAATGATAGGCCTTCCTGCCTGAAAATAATCAAACAATTTATTCGGAGAAGCACCGTATTTATCTACACAACTGAAATTGGTAGTCATAAGGCAGAGATTACTTCTCTTTACAATAGACGGGATATATTCTTTATCTACAAATCCTTTGACGACAATGTTATCAAGTCCCAAATCGGCAATTGCTTTCTTTGTATCTTCAATCTTTATTCCGGAGCCCCATAACAAGATTTTGATGTTGCCATATCCGCGATTTTTGAGTTCTTTTGCTGCGTCAATAAAAATCGGCATATTGTTGAAAAATCTTATTGAACCGCAATAAACGACATTGAAAAGTGAACCATCGTCAAGATGTTCATCGGGCAAAATATAGTGTTCTTCGTTATATATCGAGCGTTCACGGTCAACACCGTTGTTAATGTTGTATATTCTGTCGTTACGGATTTTTCCGCCGTGTTCTACATCCCACTTCATATCCTCGATATAGTCCTTACCCTTGCTCATTGTGAAGATAAGGGCATCTGCTTTGTCGTACATTCTGTGCATATACCTTCTAAGGGTATTTGCGATAATGCCGTGTTCTTTGAATGTACCTTTTGTGACAAAGCCTTCGGGGATAATATCTCTTGTTTCGTTTATTGATTTTACCTTGTATTTTTTTGCAAGTTTATTTCCTGCGGCGAGGGCAAGCGGTGTCATCGTAGAAGAATAGACTATACCGGGCTTTCCGTATTTCTTCTCAATCTTTTTTGATGTTTTCAATGTACTGAAATAAAACGAAATGATATTAAGTATTCTGTGAATATCGTTTTTGTGGTACTCGTGTACTTTGGTATGAAAAAGATGAAACCCGTCATCGTTATATTCTTTATATCCATCTTTGCCGACTTCAAGAACTTTTCCGGTACTGTGGAGAACATTTCCGGCAAAAACATACACATCATAGCCATCACGGGCAAGATACTTTGAAATTGCGTAATGTCTTCCGCTCGGTCCGTCTTTCGGAGAGGTGGTATGATGGCTGATAATCCAAACCTTTTTTATCTCTTTTTTTGTCAAAATAGGTGCTCCTAACAAATTTAATTTTCCTGATAAATATCTCTTGAGTAAACTTTTTCAAGAACATCATCAAGGTCGTTGTCTATTCTGTTGGCAATAATAACAGAAGAAACCTTTTTGAACTCATCTAAATCTGCGATAATTTTATATCCGTCATATTCGTCAACCGCAAGTGTCGGCTCATAAACAACGATGTCTATGCCTTTATCGGCAAGTCGTTTCATAACGCCTTGGATACTGCTTTCTCTGAAATTGTCTGAATTTGCTTTCATTGTAAGTCTGAAAATACCGGCAACCTGTTTTTCTTTCGGCAAGGTAGAAAGTTTTTTTGCTATTGTATCGGCGATAAAATCTTTTCTTGTATCATTGCTCTTTACTATCGCTTCAATTACATTTTCGGGTACACCGTTGAAATTTGCGAGAAGTTGCTTTGTGTCTTTCGGCAGACAATATCCGCCATAGCCGAAGCTTGGGTTGTTGTAGTGCGTTCCGATACGCGGATCAAGGCACATTCCTTCAATTATCTGTGCAGCGTTGAGACCTTTTACTTGTGCATAAGTATCGAGTTCGTTGAAATACGAAACACGCAAAGCGAGATATGTATTTGCAAAAAGTTTTACTGCTTCTGCCTCGGTCGGCTTTATTATCAACACAGGGATATCTTCCTTGATTGCGCCTTGTTTGAGAAGGTTTACAAAGTCATTTGCAACTTCTTTTAATCTCAAATTATCCTCGGGAACACCGACAATGATTCTTGACGGATAAAGGTTGTCATAAAGCGCCTTGCCCTCTCTCAAAAATTCGGGGCTGAAAATGATATTATTGTTCTTAAATTTCTTCCTTACCGATTCGGTATAACCGACCGGTACAGTGGATTTTATGATAATCGGAACATTCGGATTTACTTTCATAACAAGCTTGATAACCGCTTCAACCGAACTTGTATCAAAAAAGTTTTTCTCAACATTGTAGTTTGTCGGTGTTGCTATGATAACAAATTCCGCCTGTTTGTATGCACTTTCACCGTCCAAAGTAGCGGTTAAATCGAGGTCGTGGTTTTCAAGATAGTCAGATATCTCTTTGTCAACAATAGGAGATTTTCTCTCGTTTATCATTTTGACCTTTTCTTCGACTATATCAACAGCCAAAACCTTGTTGTGTTGGGATAACAAAACAGAGTTTGCAAGTCCTACATAGCCTGTTCCCGCAACAGCGATAATTCTCTTTCTTTTTTTACTCATAACAATTCCTCCAAATGCAGAAAAAATTTTTTAAATTGCACTAAAATTCCATAATTATCCACTATATCTATACAATCTAAAACATTATAACACAAGAAATAGAAAAAGGCAATAAAATTCGGCTTTTTTATTCAATAATCTTTCTTTTTGTAGAAATATACAAATTTATAACAGATATGTTATTAAATACAACAATATTCTCTAGGTTATTATTGACTTAATTTGTTTTTCATAATATAATAAAATGGAATAATGGTGTATTGTATTTTGTAAACCAAATTTACCGTTTCTTTTTTATTACGGAGTGCTTATGGTAGATATTCATTGTCACATTTTGCCGTGTGTTGACGACGGTTCGGGCAGTATAGACGACAGCGTAAAAATGCTCAAAATCGCCGCTATGGGCGGTACAAAAGAAATAGTTGCAACACCGCACAGCAGTTTCTATATCAACAAAGAAAAAGTTACCCTTGAAAATAAGCAAGAAGCTTTTTCTCTGCTTTGTCAGGCAATAGAGGAAAATAATATCCCGATAAAACTGTATATGGGCGAAGAAGTGTTTTTTGAAGAGTCGACTGTCGATAGCCTTCATTCCAAAAGAAATCTCACAATCAACAAAACATCCTATGTACTGACTGAATTTGATTTTCACGAGGATTTTTCATATATTTTGCAAAGCATCGATGAACTCATTTCGAACGGATATATACCGATAATTGCTCATCCCGAAAGATACAGATGCATTTATTCAAAAAAAGATAATGCGTTTTTGCTAAAAGAAAGAGGAGCACTGTTGCAACTCAACTCCACATCAATTTTAGGATATGATAAAAGGTCTGCATACGATACCGCTATGTGGATGATAGATGCTCAATTAGCCGACATTGTTGCTTCCGATGCTCACTCGCCTTTTGTCAGAACAACCGATTTATCCTCGGTTCACGAATACATCAGCACAATGTTTTCCATAGACACGGCAGATATATTGCTGATGAAAAATCCTCAGTCAATAATAAAAGGAGAAAAAATTTAGGGTTATCCCTGATGTCAGGAGAAATTTATGAAACTATTTAAGATGAGTATCATTATTCTTTTTTGCATAACCTTTGTCGTTTTCGGCGTAGTATTTGCTGTTTCAAGTTTATCAAACGATAATACTATTCCGAAAATCACAGTAGAAAGTGACAGTATAGAGTTAAGCGTTAAAGATGATGAATCAAAACTTTTAGAAGGCGTAACCGCATACGATGAAAAAGACGGCGACATCACCGATAAAATCATAGTTGAATCCATATCGCGCTTTATTTCCGGAGCAACCTGTAAGGTAACATATACCGTATGTGACAGTGATAACCATGTTTCATCGGCTTTCAGGCAGGTTACTTATACAGACTATGTACCTACAAGAATATGGCTCAAAGATTCGTTGTGCTTTTCTCAACTGCAAAATGTCAAACTCATGGACTATATTACCGCAACCGATGTCTTGGATGGTGACATAAGCAACAACATTATCGTAACATCAAGTGACTTTAAAGATAAAACAATAGGCAACTATACAATTTCACTTCGGGTTACCAACAGCGTTGGCGACACCACTATAAGAGAATTTCCCGTTACCGTTGAGGAGCGAAGTCTTTATGCTCCTATTATAAAGCTTTCAACTTATGTGCTGTACACAAAGGTAGGGCAAAAAATAAATGTCAATAACTATATTGACGGAGTATATACTTACCAAGGCGACCGAACCGACCTTGATGTCACTGTGGAAAGTGATATCAATATCAACCAACCCGGCGTTTATCAAGCACACTATTACGCAACAGATAAACAGGGCAGAACGGGACACTCAATTCTTATTATGAATGTGGATGAATAATTATGAACAGTAAAAATTCAATTAATTTTAACCTGCGTATTCTCATTAAAGATATTGTGCAAAACCTGCTTATGGTACTTCTTTGTATGCTTATCGGTGTTATGGGATGTTATATCGCATATCATACTGTAATTACTCCAAAATACGAAAGTGAAGCCATACTCAATGTTCAGGTAAAAGACAGTACCGATTCAACATACCTCAACCTGACAAGGTCAAAAGAAATTGCAGAAATCTATACACAGGTATTTGTACAGCCTTCTATGAAAACAAAGGCAGCCGAAATCTCGGGTTTTGACAAATTCGACGCCACAATAAGTGCAAAGGTCCTTACAAATACAAACTTCATACAACTGACAGTTTCTTCGGATTCACCGCAAAAATCATTTATGCTCTTAAAAGGTGTTTTGAAAGTATATCCCGAAATAACGCAAAGTATTTTTTCCGATGCGGTTATCAATGTTTTACAAACGCCGTCAATGGCAACAAGCCGCGCAAACCATATTTCTTTTTCACTTCTGGTAAAAGTTGCTGTCATCAGTGCCGCAATTGCTCTGTTGCTGATTGTTCTTCTGTCAGTTATGAGAAGTACCGTAAAAAGTGAAAAGTCTTTCTACGACCTTGTTGATTCTGACCTTGTCGGTACTATACCGCATCAGAATAAAGGAAGGAAATCTTTCTTTTCATCCGGTAGCAAATCCGGTCTTATTATCAGCAAAGTAACACAGGTAAATCTCATCTTTATAGAAAGTTTTCAGAAAATTGCCTCAAAACTGGAATACAGAAAGCGTATGAAGGGCGAAAAAGTTTTTGTTGTTACATCTGTTAACGAGAACGAAGGTAAAACCACGGTTTCCGCTAACCTTGCATTGTCACTTGCGAACAGAGGCAACAAAGTTCTTTTGTTGGATTTGGATATCAAAAAGCCTTCTGTATATAAGATTTTCGACTGTAAAGATGCCAATATACCCAATCTGAACGAACTAATCAACAGTGGCAAAGTTGACAATTTCAGAATATGTAAACTGAAATCAAAAGAACTGTTCCTTTTGTCAAATACAAAGTCAAGTCCGAAACTCAAAAAGAACATTGAAGCAAAAGATATCAAAAAAATCATTGACTTCTATATTGATAAAGTCGATTTCATTATTATTGATACAATACCGATGAATGTCGATATGTCCATAACAGATATTCTTCCCGTTGTTGACGGAACCTTGCTTGTTATAAGAACCGATGTTTCCTCTGCTAAATCAATCAACAATGCTCTTGTAAACATCGAGAGTGTCGGCGGTAAACTTACAGGTTGCGTGCTCAACGATATATACTCCGATTTTTCTTGGTTCGGTCAGTCAGGCGCAGACGAAAGCGGTGTTCACTCAAAGCACAAAGGTTACTATGGCTACGGTGGTTATAGTGGTTATGGTGGCTACGGCGGTTATGGTGGCTATGGTGGCTACGGCGGCTATGGCGGCTATGGCGGCTATGGAAATACCGGCAGTTCAAAAGGCGGATATACCCGTAAAAAAATAACCAATTATTCTACTGATAAAGATACCGAGTCAGACGATAAAAATAACGATTAACTTTTATGAGATAGGAAGAAACTATGAATAATTTATATTCCCATTCTTCAAAAACAAAAACAGAACAAACGCCGAAAAGAAGCACGGTCTTTTATTTCAGCGATTTAGTCAGAGGATTTGTAAAATTCTGGTGGCTGGTTCTTGCTTTGGTGCTTATCGGTGCTATCGGCCTTTCGCTCAAATCAATTATCACCTATCAGCCGAAATACAAGGTTTCCGCGACATTTACGATAAATTCAACCGATACATATTCCGAGTTAACATCTACCGATGACAAAAACTTTGCAAAAGAACTTTCAAATACTTTCCCGTATATTTTGAAGACAAACATTCTTCAAAACAAGATATGCGGTGATTTGGGGGTTACAGAACTTCCCGCTGTTCTTTCTGCATCAAGTGTTAACAACACAAATATGTTCACATTAAGTGCGAAAGGCTATGACCCACAGGCGACATATGATGTACTTATATCAGCGATAAACAACTTCCCGGAAATTGCAATATATACAATAGGAAACATAAAACTCACTATGATTACCGAACCTGAATTTCCGACAAAACCGACCAACGAAGGTGAGTATAAAAGCAAGATATTCAAAGGCGGATTTTTGGGACTGATTATCGGCATAATATGGATATTTGCCTATATGATTTTCCGTGAAACGATAAGAACTCCGGATGATGTCAAAAACAATTTAGGCGGAGAAGTAATCGGTACTTTGCCTTTGGTAACATTCAAGAAATACTCAAATACCGCAAATACTTCTCTGCTGATAAACAATCCGCGGATAGGCGCAAATTTCCTTGAGTCAATGAGGCTTTTGAAAAATACCATATTGCATTCTGTCGGCAAAGATAAAAAAGTTATTATGGTAACGAGTACAGCCCCCGGAGAAGGTAAAACCACAACCTGTATAAATATTGCAATATCGTTGGCAGAAAGTTCTAACAGAGTCCTTGTTATCGACGGCGATATTCGAAATTCGGGTATACGCAACCTGTTAAAACTGGACGCACAAACCGGAAGCAACAGTTACGTAATCAACCGCCTCGATGGCATAAATATCTCGGTACTGTCTTTCTCTCGCGAAAAGTCCTTGTACAGTATGCTCAGCGTAGAAAATATGAAAAGCATCATTAACAGCGTAAGAAATGACTATGATATCATTCTCATAGATACTCCGCCTTGCGGACTTGTATCTGATGCAATGGTAATGGCACAGGTAAGCGATACCGCACTTTTCGTTATTATGCAAGACGGCGTAAGGACTTCGAAAATCAAAAATGCAGTCAGCACACTGCTTTCAAACGGTGTCGACTTGCTCGGATATATTTTAAACGGAACTATATCGGGAAAATTCGGCAACTACGGAAGTTACAACTACGAATACAGTTACGGCAAATACAAAAGCGAACATAAGCATTTTGAAAACAAATAATAAAACGCGGACGGTGAAAGATAACTCACCGTCCGTTTTAATTTAAAACCTTATTTTATATTAATAAAACAAAACACAAAGCATATTTCCGCAAAATCTCACGCAGAGGATTCCGAGGATAGAAAGGCAAACGCCCACAATTCCGAAAGCAAGTCCCAAAGACGCAATCCTTGACGGTTTGCCGAATTTTTCAGCCGACATTTTTCTTGATATCGCACCGAAAATAATACCTAACACAGCAAAAAGCGGTGCAAAATACTGGAAATACGGAAAAGTTCCGCCGACAGCACCGAGTATACCGAGAATCAAAGCGGCATATCCGAATATTGCTCCGTCTTTTTTCTTTTTTTCTCCCGGGTGGTCATCAACTCCTATAACATAGTCAACATTCTCCAGGTGATTGTTGTTGTAGTTTTCAAATCCGTTTTTATTCTCTTCCCGTTTTATAACTGTCGGATTGATAAGTTCGCCTTCGTACTCACTTGTTTTTTTACTTTTTTTCTTCCTGCGTTTTTTATTTGCGTTATCTTCTATATTCAGAGAAATGTATTCAAGATTTTTCTTTTTTTCGTCCATTGCATAACCTCAAAATTTACTCTTTTTCAAAAATACATACTGAATTTTCGCCGTCGCTCTCCGTAAGCCTTACTGCTACAAGTTCATCGAGTGAAGTCGGTATATTCTTTCCGACGAAATTTGCTTTTATCGGCAGTTCGCTGTGCCCGCGGTCAATAAGAACACAAAGTTGTATTTTCGCCGGCCTGCCCAGTTTAATTACCGCGTCAAGAGCCGCGCGTGCGGTTCTGCCTGTGAAGATAACATCATCAACAAGTACAACCG
This sequence comes from Candidatus Ruminococcus equi, assembly GCA_018065465.1. Lineage (GTDB taxonomy): Bacteria > Bacillota > Clostridia > Oscillospirales > Acutalibacteraceae > Ruminococcoides > Ruminococcoides equi. The sequence goes on along the minus strand of JAGHTC010000001.1, from coordinate 1,337 downwards.
TTTTACCTTCTATCGGAAAATCAATTTTTGAAGAATTAACGGTAGGCATATCGGAAATTTGTGAAATATCATCACGGTAAAGAGTGATATCAAGTTCACCGACTTCGATTTTTTTATCTTCAATTTTGCGGATATTCTCGCTTAACCTTTCGGCAATAGGTACTCCGCGGTTTTTTATCCCGATAAGGCAAAGATTCTCTACGCCGTGATTTTTCTCGATAATCTGGTGTGCCATACGGGTAAGCATTCTGTCTATGTCCGCTTCGGAAAGCAACTTAGCTTTGAACTTCAAAAGAACAACTCCAATCAAAAAACGCCTGTCATAGACAAGGCGTTGTTTTTTACCTTGTCGGTATCCGGTACCGAATTAAAGGAAAATATTTTATTTTCCGCCCAAACGCTGAGCCATTGTTTGCTTTTGCTTTTTAACCTTTTCGGGCTTTACTGTCTTTCCTTTGAACTTTCTTGCACATTCACTTGCCTTTTTCAAATCGTCAGACATAAATTCTTTCAGCACATCAACTTTGTCATCATCAACAGAATTGAGAATTACTATAGTGATAATCGAGCGAGTATCCATATCACCGTTTACATACTGTGCGTTGAGTATGGAAACAAGTTTTTGAATATCGTTTTTGTTTCCTCTTGTTACAAGAGTATTTACCTTCGGGACGATATGCTCTTTTGCAAAAGTTGCTCCCCTGAAAGGATAGTAACCGTTTTCTTCAAATGTAATTTCTTCTTTAAGTTCAGGGAAAAGTGTGACCATTCTATTTGCAAGGAATACGGGGGGATTATTGCCCTCGTCTTCACTTTTCTTTTTCTTTTTGGTCTGCTGTTTCATTCTTTTTACGGCAACGGGAGCAGATACAACATCACAAAAATCGTTTCCGATAGATGAAGCCTCACGCTCGGTATCGGTGTTTGGGTCAAACATCCAGGTAGCGAGTGTTTTCCAATCGTTGTCGGGACCGTCGTCGGTCATAGCGCTTGTACGCATAACAAAATGCTGTTTGTCCTTATAGTAAACAACGGAGTAAGCAACATTTTCACTGACAAAAAGAGCAACCATTTCATTAGAGTCGGTTGAATTTGCCTTTGCTCTTGTAAAGCCTTGCGGTGAAAGTGCTTCTTCTACTTTATCGCAGATAATATTAAATGCTTTGTTTAACAAAAAAATCATTCCTCTCGTATAATCATAGTAATTATACATTGAATAAGTATTTTTGTCAAAGGTTTTTACTCTTGAAAGATGACGCACAATGTGATATTATAAGTGTGTATATGCAAGTTTATTGGAGGAAAACTAATGAACAATTCACCCATCGGTGTATTTG